>JBMNTU010000008.1:0-36562 GCA_050945895.1 Christensenellaceae bacterium
TCGTTTACCATATTACTGCATACACTCCTTGATTGATTCTTTTCCAAAATCATTATATCAAGTGTGTATCTGTGGGAGGCGCCTTCTGGACGCCTCCCTTTTGCCAATGATTATTTTACACTAAGAACCCGTCCTGTCTGAAAAAACATGAAGAGTCCTAAAATAAACTATTACCACTCCCCTTTTTAGGTGATTTGTAGTATAATGATGGGGAACTTCAATTTCTTTTACGGAGATAAACCAAATGGCAAAAAACAGCATGAGGATCTTTATCTATACTGCAGTTGTCTGTATCACGTCTTTTTTTATGTGCCTGTCCAACAACATCGTTGGGCCGCTACTTGGCGACATCATGCAGTATTATTCCATCGATCTTGCAAACGGCGGCATGATGACAATGTTCCAGAACATTGGCGGCGTACTTGCCATTATTCTGCTTGCGATTATTATGGACCGTTTCAACAAACAGGTCGTCCATATCTTTCCGCTGGCGCTGCTTACGCTTTCGCTGCTGCTGATTGGCGGCGCACCTCCGCTTGGCGTCTTTTGGATGAGTTTCCTTTTGTTCGGTATTGCCATCGGTACAATCGACATGGTCTCCAACGCCATCATCTCGGACACCCACCCGAACAACCGGAATGTGGCGCTTTCCATTTTGCATTGTATTTCGCCCATCGGCGCCATTTTTATTCCGCTTGTTGCAGGCGCGCTGACAGAATCGGGCACACCCTGGCAGGACGTTTATACCACGGTTGGGTTCATGATGCTGATTGTGCTGGTTGCATATTTACTTGTTTTCGCTGTTTCGCGCAAACAGCTCCAGCCGTTTAGCATGCACAAAACCGTCAAGCGCCAAAAAGGCGCGACGGGAAAATTTTTCAAAAATAAAAACGTTTGGCTGGCTATGCTTTGCATGTTTACGCATGTATGCTGCCAAAGCGGGATTGTTGTATGGGCGATTGAGTATACAAAAACGGCATTTTCCGTCGACGCTGTGTCTGCAGGCTGGGCACTTACGCTGTTCTGGTTGGGCACCAGCGTCGTCCGCCTGCTGTTTGGCACTACAAAGCTAAAAAACCTCACTTCGCGCCCGCTGATCGTCTATGGCGGTATTGCTTCGGGCATTGTGCTGGCAATTGGAGTTTTGAGCGCAAACTACGTAATAACGCTGGCTTGTATACTGATTACCGCCTGCCTGAATGCGCCCGTATTGCCGCGCATCGTCAGCATACTGACCGGGTGGTACCCCAGCCAGTCCGGCCTTGCTTCTTCCGCCGCATTCACCATGCTATACCTTGCATACGCGCTTTCGCCGCTTATTATGGGGGGCATAGCCGCAGCCTTTGGTATGCAGGTCATGATGCTTATTCCTGCCATTGCAGCGTCTGTCTCGGGCGTTATCGGCATTCCTCTTCCCAAAGAGGAGCCACAGGCGGCAGCGTAAAAACGGACGTATAAAAAAACGGCAGAGCCCATAGGTTCCGCCGTTTTTATTTTTTGTTAGTTTGCGTATACGCTGACCTGCTTTTTATCGCGGCCTTTGCGTTCAAACCGAACCACACCGCTTGTAAGCGCAAACAGCGTATCGTCGCCGCCGCGGCCTACATTATTGCCCGGATGGATCTTTGTTCCGCGCTGGCGCACCAGAATGTTGCCCGCAAGCACATACTGCCCATCTGCACGTTTTACGCCAAGGCGCTTCGATTCTGAATCTCGGCCGTTTCTTGAACTGCCTACACCTTTCTTATGTGCCATCTATCCTTACACCTCGCTTTTATCCTGCATTATTCTTTAGACTCTTCCGGCTTTTTCTCGGTCTTTGCTTCTGCCGGTTTTTTTTCGGCCGGTTTCTTTTCCGCAGGCTTCTTTTCGGCTTTTTTCTCTGCCGGCTTCTTCTCAACTGCTGCTTCTGCCGATTTCTTGGCGGCAGGCTTCTTCTCGGCCGGTTTCTTTTCCGCCTTTGCTTCAGCCGGTTTTTCAGCCTTTGCCTCGGCAGGTTTCTCTGCCTTGCCGGCAACGATTTCCGTAATTTCTACTTCCGTATACGGCTGCCTGTGGCCCTGCTTTTTGCGGTAGTCTTTCTTTGCTTTATACTTGAAAACAACGACTTTTTTTGCTTTGCCTTGTGCAAGAACCTTGCCTTTGACTGTAACGTCTTTGAGCACGGGCTTGCCAACCTGCACCGTTTTTCCGCTTGCTGTCATCAGTGCGTCAAACACAACTTCTCCGCCTACTTCCGCTGCAAGTTTTTCTACTTTAATCTTGCTGCCTTTTTCGACTTTGAACTGCTTTCCGCCTGTTTCGATGATTGCATACATAATCCGTTTCCCTCCTCACTCCAGTCTCGCCACAATTCGGTCTGTATTTGCCATACAAGTTAAACACCTTATGTGAGCGGCTCAGTTAAATATGATAGCATACCCTGCCTGTTTCTGTCAACAAAAAACCTGCGCTCCATTGAGCTTTCCTTTTTCCGTGACAAGCGATATTTCTATATGCTCCGGGTTTAGCGCATCCGACCCTTTTATATATAGCCGTGCATGTTCGTACTGCGGAAGCAGCGCCGTATTCTGGTTGTTTTTCTCGGTAACAAACTGCGCCAGCGCATTGTCTACTTCCACCAGGTATGTATTCTGGCTTTTGTCTTCCACCGTGCGGATCACTTCCCGCCGCAAACGCATGGCCATTGTATCTAGGCTGTATACCCGGCCGGCGCCACAGCAAGTGGGGCAGGCTACCTGCATAAGCGCAGACAGCTTTCTGCGCATTTTTTTGCGGGTCATTTCCACAAGCCCCAGCTCTGTCATTCCCAGGATATTGGATTTTGTGCGGTCGCGCTTAACGGCTTCTGCAAGCGCCTCCACCACTTTTTTCCTGTTTTCCACACTTTCCATATCGATAAAATCGATTACGATAATGCCGCTGATATCGCGCAGGCGAAGCTGGCGGGCAATTTCGTGCGCCGCCTCTATATTTGCGTTTAAAATCGTATCTTGTAAATTGTCTTCACCAATATACTTTCCGGTGTTTACATCGACCACCGTCAACGCTTCCGTTTCGTCTATAACAAGACAGCATCCGCTTTTCAACCATACCTTGCGCTTCAGCGCCCGTTCAATTTTATCTTCGATATTATAAAAATCGTAAATGTTTCCATTTCCGCGGAACAACTTCAGCTTGCCTTCCATACCCGGCGAAACGATATTGATTACGGCCAGCAGCTTATCGTAATAATCCTTGTCATTGATGACAAATTCCTCTACCTCATCCGTCAAAAGATCGCGGACCGTTCGAAACAGCAGCGTTTCCTCTGCATGGATGAGCCTTGGCGAGGTAAGGAAGTCGGCCTTGCCGGAGACCCTTTCCCACAGCCTGAGCGCAAACCGAAGCTCTGCCTCGAGCTCCTCCCTGGTTGCGTTTTCGGCCACTGTTCGCGCAATAACGCCCATTCCGGAGGGCTTGATTTCCGTTATTATGTCTTTCAGCCGCTCCCGCTCTTCTTCGTTGCCAATCCGCCGCGAAACGCCCACATGGTCTACCGTTGGCATGAGCACCAGATAGCGGTTGGGCAATGTAATATGCGTCGTTACCCGCGCACCTTTAGACCCCCCCGGCTGCTTTAGGACCTGCACCATAATTTCCTGGTTGGGAACCAGCATTTCTTTGATATTTGGAAGCTCGAGCTTTTTTTCGATCGCTTCTTCGTCCTGCATTTCGGAAAAATAGAAATCGGATTGGTCGGACAGAATGTCGCCCGCATACAGGAACGCGTTCTTTTCGAGGCCGATATCGATAAAGGCCGCCTGCATCCCCGGAAGAATATTGGCAACCCTGCCTTTGTAGATATTTCCTACCAGGCGTTCCTTTCCGCGTGTTTCTACATGTATCTCGGCAGGTTCGCCATCCTCTAGCAGGGCGACTCTCGCTTCGAATGCATTTACATCCGCTATGATTTTCTTTATCATACCCAGCAAAACTCCTTATTAAAATTCAATCTATATCAGCGCCCTGATACGGCGCCGGTGTCCCCAGTTCACCAAACGGCCGAGACCGGCCGTTATCGCAGTAGCAGCATTCCACCCTAATAATATCGTAGTCTGCCGCTATTTCAGCCTGCTTTAGCAACGCTTCGGCCAAAACAGCCGGATTGAGCGCGCCGTCCGAAGCGTTTTTGAGCTCGCAGGCAAGCTTGCCCTGCTGCCACTCCATTTCAAGAACCAGCGGCCGAATATCTACTTCCCTGCCTTTCCGGTCTTTTGCCAAAAACACTTGCGCCTGAAAAAATTCCAGAGCGACCTTTTTTATTTTAGCACAATCTCCGTCATTTTCAAACCGGAATAATATTTCGTATATTGCGCTGTAGTTCATCGCCATCAGTTTTTTCTGTTTTTCCGCAGCATAAAAAACCTTTTTCACTTTCACACCGGCCGGCAACACCGCATTCAGCTTCTTTTCGAACTCCGCGGCCGACCCCGAAAGCAGCACGCATTCGAAATAGTCGCCCTCGGTTGCGTAGCCCACAGACAGCGGCGAGGCAAACGACAACACAATATGCGGGTTAAACCCGCTGGAATACTGCACGTCGGCGCCTGTGCGCCGTATTGCGCGCGACACCAGCCGTTGCATATCCAAATGAGACAGATATTTTGCCACACCAGTCCGGCTATATTTTACATTCACTCTTCCTGCCATTAGCTATTCTCCGCAGAACTGCCCTGCTGCTCAAAAAGATCGCACTCTTTCATTAGCCCGCATCCGGCGCATACTGTCTTACACGCGGGCGTCGTTTTCTCTCCGTAGGCCCGCCCCCGCTCACGCAGCAGGTATTCTTCGGAAATACGCATGTCTATATGCGAAAACGGCATTACTTCTCCTTCCGGGCGTTGCCTGTTTGCATAAAACGCCGGGTCTGTTTTGCATGCGTCAAACGCTTCCATATATCGCTCAAAAGAAAAATGTTCGTCCCACGCGTCAAACACCGCGCCGTTTTTGTGCGCGGCAAGCAGCACTGCCGCAAGCTTTCTGTCTCCCCGTGCAAAGACCGCTTCCAAAAAGCTTACCCTTGCATCGTGGTAATTGAATTTCACCCCTTTGATTTTGAGGCGGTCGCGCAGGTATTGCTGCTTGTCGCGAAACACTTCGAGGCTGTCCTGCGCTTCCCACATAAACGGCGTGCACGGCTTGGGCACAAAGCATGCCGCGCTTACCGTAATATTCAGATGCCGGCCGCGTTCGCTTTTATCGATTGCGTAAAACGCGTCTTTGATTTGTTTGACCAGCGTTGCGATTCCGTCCAGGTCTTCGTATGTTTCAGTGGGCAGGCCAATCATAAAATACAGCTTTACGGAGGTTGCCCCGCTCAAAAAAGCCTGCGTTACCGAGCGCATGATGTCTTCTTCCGTAATGTTTTTATTGATTACATCCCGCAGACGCTGCGTTCCGGCCTCCGGCGCAAACGTCAGCCCTGTTTTACGCACTTTTTGCAATTCGCCTGCAAAATCGAACGTGTTTAGCCGCATAGACGGCATGGAAACAGAAACGCGGCCCGCTTCAAATGTTTGGATAAGCTCGCCGATCAGCGGGCGTATTTCCGAATAGTCGCCCGACGAAAGCGACGAAAGCGAAATTTCGTCGTACCCTGTTGCGGCAATAATACGCTTCGCCTGCTCTACTACCTTTTCTTTGGACCGTTCCCGTACCGGCCGCATGGCGTAGCCCGCCTGGCAAAAACGGCAGCCGTTGGTGCATCCGCGCATAATTTCCAGCACACATCGGTCATGCACTGTTCCAATAAACGGCAGCACAGGCCGTGTAATGGTCTGCGCTGCGTCAAAATCGCGCACAAAGCGTTTTTTTACTTTCTCCGGAGCACCTTCCTTCGCAGCGATCTGTCCGACCGTTCCGTCTCCATTGTAAAAAACCTCGTATAGCGACGGCACATATATCCCTTCGATATGCGCCGCTTCTTTTAAAAACTTTTTTCTGTCGAAGCCGCTTTTTTTGTGCTTTCCATACAGCGTACAAAATTCAACGACGCATTCTTCCCCCTCGCCAATGCAAAACGCGTCAAAAAAATCTGCAACCGGCTCGGGGTTTACCGTGCATGCGCCCCCGCCCAGCACAACGGGTATATCGTTGCTACGCTCTTGCGCCAAAAGAGGAATATTCCCCAGAGACAGCATCTTGAGAACGTTGGAATAGCTCATCTCGTAAGACATATTGATTCCCACAATATCAAACGCGTGCAGCGCGCCCCCCGTCTCCAGCGACCGAAGCGGCTCGCCGCGCTTTTCCATTTCCGCAATCATATCTACCCACGGGCAAAACACACGCTCGGCATAGACGCCATCCATCGCGTTCAACACTTCGTACAGTATCTGGATGCCAAGGTGGCTCATGCCCACCTCGTATACATCAGCAAATGCCAATGCAAAATGGATATCCGCCTTTTCCTTGATTACGCTATTCAGTTCCCCGCCCACATAGCGCGCAGGTTTTTCTACATACTTTAGGCTGTTTCGCATCTTTCCCTACTTCTTTGTAATCCATCTGGTACGCCGCATATCCACCGAAAGCACCATTCCATATGCAATCATATTGGTTAGAAGGTTGGAGCCCCCATAGCTGAAAAATGGCAACGGAATGCCGGTTACCGGCAAAACGCCCAGGTTCATTCCAATGTTTTCCACCACATGGAACAGCGTCATTGCCGCCACTCCAATAATAATATACGAGCCGAAGTCATCCTTTGCGCGGGCCGCCAGCATAAACGTCCGGACGATTAACACAAGGTACAGCACGATCAGAAGGATGCCGCCCACCATCCCAAACGCTTCGATTGTAACCGCAAAAATAAAATCGTTGTGTTTTTCGGGCACATAGTCGAGCTGAGACATAGACCCCGGCGCAAACAGCCCTTTTCCAAACATTCCGCCCGACCCAATCGCCATTTTTGCCTGTGCAACCTGCAAACCCGCGCCCTCCGGGTCCAGCTCCGGATTGAGGAATGTCACAAACCGCAGCTTCTGGTATTCGTCCATGATCAGATACAGCAGGGGGATGCACGCCGCAGCTATGACCAATAAAAGCAGCATCACCTTCCAGCTTGTTTTGGCCATAAACAGCATAATAATAAACACGACCGCATACACCATAGCCGTTCCCCAGTCGGGCTGCGCCATAATAAGCACAGCCGGAATAGCAAACCGCCACAGCGCCGGCCAAATATCGCGAAAATGCCGGATCCCCTCGTCGTGCCCCTGCGTTTTATCGGCAAGCACCTTGGCAAGTACAATAATAATAACGATCTTTCCGTATTCGGCAGGCTGGATGCCGCGCCCGCCAACCATAAACCAGCCGCTGGCGCCGTTCTGCTCCGAGCCAAAGGCCAGCACAAGCACAAGCATGCCCACGGCCAGCCAATACATATAGTCGGTCAACCCCCGCAATGTCTGGTAATCTATCAGCATAATCAGGAACATTGCGCCAATCCCGATCCCAAAGAAAATAATCTGCCACTGCGCCGAACCGAGGTTGAGGTTTTCATAGATTGCCGCAAGCGTCGATTCGTCACCTGTAAACGGGCTGGCGGTCGCATTGAGGAGCGATACCAATCCGTACAGAAATATAAGACAGATAATGATAATCAAAAACCAGTCTACATATTTCCACATTGCTCTATTGATTGTATTTTTTTTCATTCATCCACCTGTTCGGCCTATCAGAAAAACCTCTCTATAGAGACAAAAACCCGCGCTGAAACAAAACGCGGGATATTGAGCCATGTTGGGCCGCAGCCTATCTGCGCCCAGAATTTTTCACCATCTGCTTGATTTTTTTGATGGGGATATTTGCCACAAGCTGAGAGCTGATGCCTTCTTCCTCGCTCTGGCTGCTTTTCAGGTCTATCTCAAACTCAGACTCGTCGATTTCGACATATTTTGAAATGACCTGCATAATATCCCGCTTAATCATTTCAATCATATTGTCGTTCGAGGTTGTTCCTGTGCGGTCGTATATCAGCACAAGCTTGAGCCTGTCTTTCGCTACCTGACTGCTTTTTTTTCTTCTTGAAAACCAACCCATTTTTGCGCCCCCCGTTCTTTATTTGGAAAAGAGTTTTTTCAGCCTTCCGAAAAAACCGGTTCCCTGTTCCAAATCCATCATGGGGACGTCTTCGCCCATAATCCGCTTTGTTACGTTCCTGTAGGCCTTCCCTGCATTCGAACCCATATCTGTAACAACCGGTTCGCCCAGGTTAGAAGACCGGAAGATCATTTCGTCCTCCGGCACCACGCCAATCAGGTCTATGCCAAGTATTTCCAGCGTATCGTCTATTGCCAGCATATCTCCTTTTTTTACAAGGTCGGGGCGGATTCGGTTTATCAGCAAACGCACATCCTCTATACCATTTGCCGAAAGCAGCCCGATGATCCGGTCTGCGTCCCGCACGGAAGAAACCTCCGGAACGGTAACCACAATTGCCGCTTTTGCGCCCGCGACAGCATTTTTAAACCCGCGCTCTATGCCAGCAGGGCAGTCTATCAGTACATAATCGAACTCCTCTTCAAGCTCTTCCACAAGCTCCTTCATCTGCTCGGGCGAAACCGCCATCTTGTTGCGAGTCTGCGCCGCCGGCAGCAGGTACAGGCCTTCGTAACGCTTGTCTCGGATGAGGGCCTGTTTGAGTTTGCACGTTCCTTCAACAACGTCCACCAGATCATAAACGATCCGGTTTTCCAGCCCCAGCACAACATCCAAATTCCGAAGCCCGATGTCCGTGTCTACAAGCACCACCTTCTTGCCTGCCATGGCAATGCCCGTGCCGATGTTCGCTGTGGTGGTCGTTTTGCCCACGCCGCCTTTTCCAGATGTAATTACAATTACTTTTTCCATACTCCATCCATCCTCAACTCGTTTGCCTATTTATAGTTCACCGGCCGAATGACGACTTTGCCTTCCTTCAGCTCAGCCACCTCCGCCGTATCCACGCTTTCTCGTTCGCTGGGAAACGTTACCACCCTGCCCGAAAGCCGAAGCTGTTTGGGGCACATATTCAGCGCCGCAACGCACACGTCCGTCCGTCCGGAGCACCCCGCATGGGCAAGGCCGCGCAGCCTGCCAAAAACAGCAATGCTTCCGCCGGCAATTACTTCGCCGCCCGGGTTGACGTCCCCCAAAACCACAACATCGCCCTCGCACTCTATACGCTGCCCGCTTCTGACCGTGCTATTGAGAAAGATCGACTTTGCATCGAAGTATGCGTTAGACACCAGTTCTGCTTCCCGGCTTGCCTTTGCTTTATGCTTCTCGGGCGCTTTTTTCACTTCTTTTTTAATTTCCAGCCCAACTTCTTTTATCGTATTTTCCTCATCGCCAAATACGATGTCTCGGATTCCGTAGTCCATATCGAAAACCCGCTTTATTTCAAGCTTCTGCGCCTCCGACATTTGTTTGCCGCGGATGGCAACCTTTGTCTGGCTGTCCCGAAAAAAGTCCTTATGTTTTTTCAGTTTTTGCATCAGCTCGTCACGGAGCGCGGGATACGTCGCTTTGCCATCCAAAAAAATTTCCAGGCCGCTTTCTTTCCCTTTAATTGTAACAATACCCTGCAACGCAGTACCCTCCTTAACACCAGCCCTGCGGCCGGCGCTTTCCGGAATCGTTTCCGGTGTTCAAATGCATATTCTGACAGATGCTAGTATACATGATTTGCCCTGTTTGCGCAAATTTTTCAGCTTAGGACCGAATTGTAGCCGGGAATTTCCTGCACATCGCTCTGCTGCTGCCCGTCCAGGTAATACTCCATTATATCGTGCGCCACAGGAATTGCATTTTTGCCTGCCAGCCCGTTTGGAATATACGTCACCACCACAATTTCCGGGTCATCGTACGGCGCAAAGCCCACAAACCACGCGTTGTTTTCAAGCTCTATCTTGGAAACAACGCCTGTTCCCGTTTTTCCGCCCAGTGTATAGCCTTTTTCCTCAAAATCCTTAAAATATTCCGCAGCCGTACCGCCGTCCTCTGTCGCAACTCTTTTCATTCCATTTTTAATTGTGTCAAAATACTCTTGCGGCGCTTCGATCCGCGAAAACAGTTCGGGCGCCCGCTGCTCTATGATGTTCCCGTTCGTCTCTGTAATGCTGTCTACAATATGGGCCTCGTACACATTGCCGCCGTTGATCAGCGCGGATACATACCGCGCTACACCAATGGGCGTAACTGCCGTAATACCGGCGCCGATTCCGGAAATTGCCGTTTGCGTATCGTTCCACATCAGGTTCAAAAGGCTTTGCGCCACTTGGTTGTCCCACCCCATCGAACGCGTGATTGTTTCCGGGATTTCCAACTCCTCGCGCAAGATCACGCGGATATCTCCGCCAATCTGTTGCTCGCCCTTTGCCGCCAGCAGAATTAGCCTGTCTGCCGTCTGTTCGACCTGCTCTTGTGTATATTCAATTTCGCGGGATTCGCCAAACTCCTTCAGATATCCCATAATTTGGTTTCTAACCAGCACCGGCTGCGAGGTTTTTTGCGAATTGATGTCCTTGTCCGGGTCATACAACACTTCAGGCGAGCCAACCTGCCCCGCCACTTCTCCCGGAAGCTCTATGCCTGTCAGCGTTGTTAGCCCAAACTGGTCTCCCCAGTAAACAAGGCGGTCGATCCCCATATTATATGCCGTATCCATGAAATAGTAGTTACAGCTTACCGATATAGCTTCCTCCAAATTCAGGTCACTGTGTCGCGAAAAATCGGGCTTTACCCAACATTTGGGCGCGTTGTTTTTTTCCGCTTCGCTTGCATCGTCGCTCATCCCCTTGATAAACGCGCCTTCGTCCGTTATCCGCGTATCCAGGTTAATCGTACCTTCCATCAGCCCGCCCATGCCCGTCACCAGCTTAAAGATCGAGCCGGGAATCCCCTTGGATGCAATGGCCTTGTTAAACAGCGGGCTGGAAATGTCTGTACGAAGCATTTCCATATTTTCTGTAGAGATTCCGCCGGAAAACATATTGACGTCATACGAAGGGTAGCTTGCCATTGCAAGCACATTGCCCGTATTGGGGTCCATAACAATCGCCGCGCCCATCTTGGCCTGGCTTACCTCGCGGCTGCCAAACGCCTCGTCATATTTCTCCTGGTTTTTCTGGTATTCCTCCATACGCTGCTCGTAAACCATGTTGATGTTGCTTTGCAGCGCGTCCTCCAGCTTCATCTGCAAATCCAGGTCAATCGTCAAAACGACGTTGTTTCCCTGCGAAGGCGGCGTGTAGGAAAGCTCCTGAATAATTTTCCCGTTGGAGTTTACGACCACCTCGCGCGTTCCCTGCCGCTCGGTAGAATTACCCGTCAGATATTGCTCCATGCTGCTTTCAATGCCCGTTATTCCAATGATGTCGTCCTGCGCATAGCCCTTTTGCCCCATTTCCGCAATCATATCGTTGTCCGTCATTTTCCCCGTATATCCAACAATATGCGCAGCTACGCTGTCTTTTGGGTATACGCGTACAGAGCTTTCAGAGATATTGATGCCGTCCAGCTTGCTGGACTCCGCTTCTATAAGCGCAACCGTTTCCATATCGATGTTGGACGCAATGACAACGGGCACATACGCACGATAAGACGTAAGCTGTATTTCCTGCCAGATAGACAGCAGCTTTCGCGCCTGTTCGTAGTTGTATTCCTCCGGTATGCTATACCGCTTCCGAAGGTCCCTGTAAATTACGTCCGGCCCAACCTCCGCTTTTTCGGAAACGGCCATGTTTTTGCGCCAGTTTTCTTCGCGCTTTGCGTGTGCCGCCTCGTCCGTTACGCCAAAATCGAACCGAAACGAGCCGTCCGAATCTCGGACGATGGAAAATGTATCGATAACATCTTCGTCATTTTCCTCAATAATTTCGACTGTGCGGATCAATACGTCCGTGTAATAGGCCCTGTCTGTGGGTGTATTGCGCGTTGGGTCACGCGTGAACTCTACATTATAGCTGCTTTGGTCATAAGCAAGCGGGGTTCCGTTGATGTCCGTTATTTGCCCCCTGTACCCTTTTACGCTAAGCGTACGCACTTTTCTGTCTTCCGACCGGGTAGAAAGCTCCCCCCCCTGCGTAATTGTAATATCGTAAAGCTGTACAAACAGCACAACAAACAGCACGCCTACCAGCGCGAAACATATAATGAACCTGTTTCTCAATCTTTCAAACATTATATATCCTCATCAGAAATTCAGCCGGTCTTCGTCATATACGACCCGCGGCCGCATCCAATTGTTTTTCAGAAGTTTCCCCATCAGCCAGTAAAAAAGCATCATCAACCCGGCATTTACAAGCATCGACGGCAAAATGTAGCGGATCATCATATATCCCAATTCAAACCGGGCTCCCAATATATACACAATAAGGCCCACCATCAGCTCGCGGATGGCATACCCTCCTGCGCCGGTAATCAGCGCCTCCGGCAGGCCGGGTCTTTTCCTGTTTCGGATAGCAATATAAATGGCGGCAATGCTCACCGTATAGCTTAGTGCATAAACGCCCAATACTGTCGAATAAAAAATATCGAGCAACAATCCGGAAAGCGCCGCAAACACAATGGGCATCGCGGATTTTTCCCGAAGCATCAGCGAACCGGCCAAGAGGAATACGATATCTATGTGCAACCCGCCGGTATTATTCGCCGTCAGCACAGTGCCCGATAACAATGCGCTTACCGCCCCCAAAAGCACCAATACTACATACCGCATCTGCTATTCCTCCGGTACTTCGTCAGGAGCTTCTGTTTGCGCGTCGCCCTCATCCGGTGTGTCTCCGCCGGCCGGCTGCCCGCCATCCAAGCTTTCTTCCGGCAGGTACGATTCCTCCGGCGGAGCAACCGATTCATTTGTTACTGCAGGCGCGCCGTCTGAAATATCCTCGCTGCTTTCCGGCTGCTGCTCCTCCACTGTTCGGATGACCATAACTTCTTCCAGCCGTCTGAAATCCACATTCGGCTTTACGGTAATCGTTTTTCCGCCAAACTCGTCCATCGTTTCTATTACTTCGCCTATCACCAGCCCTTTTGGGTAAAGCTGGTCCAGCCCGGAGGTCACAATCGTATCCTCCAGCACGATATCCGTATCGATGGGCATATATTCCATATACAGCGTCGTAGCAAGGTCGTCCGTACCAATATGCCCTTTTACCACACCATAGTCTCGCGTTCGTTCCACAATTGCAGAAACGCTGCTCCGCCCGTCTATAATAGACATGACCTTTGCCCAATTAAGCCCTACTTCCTCCACGCGCCCAACCAGTCCGTCCGGCGTAATGACGGGCATATTTACCTCAATACCGTGCTCCCGCCCCCGGTCGATCGTAAAAACGTCAAACCAGTTTCCAGGGTTCTTTCCGGTAATTTTTGCGACAATCAGCTCCTGCTCGGGGTTGTTCTGCTTGTAGTCGAGCATTTCGGACAGGCGCTCGTTTTCGGCAACCACCTCGTCGTACCGGCTGAGCTTTAGCTGGTCTTCGTCCAGCTTTGCCTGGCGCTGCTCTTCTGCTTCGCCATCCACATTAAATACCCGTCCAAAAAAAGAACCCACGCTGTCGGACGCCTGGTTAAAAAACTGCTGCAACGGCAAAAATGCACTCCCTACTGCGGTAGTGCCTCCGGATGCAATATTACTCGAGCTTGTTACCGACATCAGTACAATCAAAACCACCACAGTTATGACTGTTACGACCATCGGTTTATTTCTGAAAAAACCCAATGGCAATATACCCCATGTGGATTGCCCGCAGTATAGCGGGTCAATCTTATAACAGCCGCATATATATGCCGCTATGCTCCATCAATAAACGATTGCTTATGTTTTCATATAGGCTGTGTTTATTGATTCTATAAATTATAGCATAAAGAAAATTTTTATGTTATCCCTAACGTAAACTTTTTGTAACAATTCGAATGCCAAAATCCCTGTTTTTTAAAAGAAGCTCCCTGTTTTAAACGCTTTAAGCATCTGGTAGACGCCGCTTACCGGCAAGCCCATCACATTGAAATAGCACCCTTCGATGCGCCGGACAAACCGTGCCGCTGCTTCCTGTACGGCATACGCGCCCGCCTTGTCCAGCACATACGCGTTTTCCAGATAGTTCTCCAGCTCCGCTTCGCTTATTTCATTAAAATAGACTTTTGTAGAAAACACTTCTGTGCGCTCAGTTTTTTCCGCACACAGGCATACGCCCGTATATACTTCGTGCATACTACCGGCAAGGCTGCATACCATGCGCTTTGCGTCTGCCATATCCCTGGGCTTGCCCAGTATCTCGCTGTTTGCATACACAACCGTGTCTGCCCCCAGAATAATATCAGCGGGATGTTTTTTAAAAACATCCCGCGCTTTTCTTTTGGCAAGCATTTCAACAAGCTTTGCCGGATCGCGTTCGTCCGAAGACTCGTCCACATCGCTTGCTTCAATTATAAAATCCTCTGTAATCAGCTTAAGAAGCTCCTGCCTGCGCGGAGACTGTGACGCCAGCACCAGCATCATCAGCCTGCCTCTTCCTTTGCGCTGCCCTCCCGCTCTACCAGATGGACGGCATCCTTTTTGCAGCTCTCTACACACAGCCCACAGCCACGACACCTATCCTCCAGCACATGGTGTTTTTGCTTTACTTCGCCTTCGATTGCGTCGAACGGGCAGGCCTTCTTGCACAGCGTACACCCGATGCATTTTTCCTGGTCGATTTCCGCCATCTTGTCGGGCTGGGTAGAGAGCATGCACTTGCGCGGGCATTTTTCCACGCATACCCAGCAGCTCCTGCATTTTTCCGGATCGATGACCGGCAAGTTGTCTTCCATTACAATTGCGCCAAACGGGCAGCTCTTCGCGCAGATACCGCAGCCGATGCATCCGGCCGTGCACACCTCCGTCACAGGTTTGCCTTTATCTTTATTGGTGCAGCCGGCGTATACATCCACATCCCTGTCCAAGACTGCAATGGAATCGCGCGGGCATTGCTCTACACAGCGCCCGCAGCCGGTGCATTTGTCCTCATCGATGTAGGCAATTCCCTCCTTGCCCATTGTAATGGCGCCAAACTTGCACACCTTCGCACATGTTCCCAAACCAAGGCAGGCAAAACGGCAGGCCTTAAACCCTGCTGCCGTCGCATAAGCCGCACGGCAGTCCTGCGCGCCGTTATATTCGAATTTATTAACATTATGGCCGTTGCTACCCACGCACATGATCCGCGCGACTTTGGGCTTCATCTCTCCAACAGACACACCCAGTATATCGGCAATGATTTTTGCATTTTCCGGCGAAAGCACTGCGCAGCCCGAGACCTCTGCTTTTCCTTCCACCACGGCCATGCCAAAGCCATCACACCCCGGATAGCCGCACCCGCCGCAGTTTGCGCCGGGCAAATACTCGCGTATTTGTTCAAACCGCTCGTCCTTCTTTACCGCAAATTTCTTTGCCGCAACGCCCAGCATCGCCCCAAAAGCAGCGCCCAGGCCTCCCAAAACGATAATCGACCATACTACAGGCTCAAACATATAAACCACAACTCCTTCTTATATCATCAGCCAATGGCCAGCCCCGAGAACCCCATAAACGCTACACTCATCAATGAAGCGCTGATGAGTGCAATAGGAAAGCCCTGGAACGGCTTTGGGATGTCGGACAGCGCCAGTTTTTCGCGGATTCCTGCAAACAGGACGATTGCAATGGTAAATCCGACAGCCGCCCCCACGCCGTTTACAATTGTCTCTAACAGGTTGTACTGCTCCGTAATATTCAAAATTGCAACGCCCAAAACGGCGCAGTTTGTTGTAATCAGCGGCAGATACACACCCAGGCTCTGGTACAGCGCCGGGCTCGACTTCTGAAGCACCATCTCCACCAACTGTACAAGCGCCGCAATAACCAGAATAAACGCAATGGTCTGCAAATAATCCACACCCAGCGGCACCAGTATAAAATATTGCACCAGCCAGGTAATGAGCGACGCAAGCGCCATAACAAACGTAACGGCCATGCCCATGCCAACGGCTGTTTCCACCTTCCGCGAAACGCCCAAAAACGGGCAAATTCCGAGGAACCGTGACAGCACATAGTTGTTGACCAGTATGGAGCTTAAAAGAATTGCCAATATTTTAATAAATTGTTCCATCGTTTATGCTCCTTCCTTTTTGTCCAACATTTTATTTACAAGCGCCAGCAGCAATCCAAAAACCAGGAACCCGCCCGGTGCCAGTATAAACATCAGTACATTCGGGTACCCTTCCGCAAAAACCGGCACGCCAAACAGCGAACCGTTTCCCAGCAGCTCGCGCACGGCCGCAATCATGGCCAACGCCAGTGTAAAGCCGACTCCCATGCCAATGCCGTCTACCGCCGAAGCGCCCACGCTGTTTTTGGAAGCAAAGGACTCTGCGCGCGCCAGTATAATGCAGTTGACGACAATCAACGGGATAAATATCCCAAGCGATTCATCCAGCGCGGGCAAAAACGCCTTAAGCATCATCTGCACCACCGTCACAAACATTGCGATAATAACGACATAGCAGGGAATACGCACCTTATCCGGAATAAAATTCCGCAGCAGGGAAATCAACACATTTGAGCAAACGAGCACAAATGTAGCCATCATCCCCATTCCAAACGCATTTGTAAGCGACGTCGTGACCGCGATTGTCGGGCATGTTCCCAACACCAGACGGAATGCCGGGTTTTCATTGATAATGCCGTTTACGAAAATGCCTTTCATCGAAGGCTTACTCATATCCTACACCCCCTCTTTCAGGTACGCGTCGTAAAACGCAAGAACTTTATTGACAGCGTCCGTCACTGCGTTAGACGTAATCGTTGCGCCGGTCAGCGCTTGTACATCCTTTGCACCCGCTTCCGCTTGGGTGCTTGCGCCTGCCACATCGTCTGCTTCGCTCTCGGCAGATGCGCTTCCGCCCTTCACAACAGTGAACGGGCCGGGGCCCGTATATTGCCCAAGGAATTCCGGCTTGGTTGCGTTCGCGCCCAGCCCGGGCGTCTCCTCGTGCGAGCCGATTGCCACGCCTGTTATGCTGCCTTCGCTGTTTATGCCAACGGTGAGCGTAAGCCCGGCCGAATAGCCCTTCGTTACAATCTCAAACGTATAACCGGCAGTCCCGGACGCATCTGTTCCCTTAAAAATCTTTTGGACGATTGAATACTCTTCCGGGTCGTACGAAAGCGTATCCATGTCTATTTCTTCAAAATCCTGCGCCTGCGCAAGCACCTGCGTGCGCGCCTGCGTCGCCTTCAGTTCTGTCTGATATTCGATAGGCTCCAGCGTAATCGCATACACCAGCCCCAAAATCAGGCCTGCACACACCGTGATAATCAGCAGCCGCAGCGTCAGGTTTAAAGTGCTGTCACTATTTTTCAACGCGCTTCACCTCCCCGAATACCTTTGGACGCATCGCCTTATTCAAAAGCGGCGTTATCAGGTTCATAAAAAGGATAGAGAACGAAACGCCCTCCGGATACCCGCCCCACAGACGGACTACCATTGTCACTGCGCCGCAGCCTACGCCGAAAATAATCTGCCCTTTCCATACGCTCGGCGAGGAGGCATAATCTGTCGCCATAAAGAGCGCGCCCAGCATCAGCCCTCCGGAAAACAGGTGCAGCGGCACCATTTCCGGGCCGCCGGCAATTAGCGCAAAAAGCGCCACCGTGCCGAGGTATGCCAGCGGAATAATCGGCTTAATCACCTTTCTGATCATCAGGTATACGCCGCCGATCAAAAGCGCCAGTACGCTTGTCTCTCCGATGCACCCTGCAATATTACCCATAAACAGGTCGCTCACCGCGGGAATATCGCCAAACCCGCCCACGATTGCGGGCAGCGGCGTTGCCGACGCCACCGCGTCTACGCCGGGGGCAACCCATGCCGTCATGGCAACCGGCCACGAAATCAGCAAAAAGCACCTTGCCGCAAGCGCCGGGTTCATAAAGTTGTGGCCCAGCCCGCCAAACAACTGCTTGACGATGATGATTGCAAACGCCGATCCAAACACCGGCAAATACCAGGGCGCGCCCGGCGGCAGGTTGAGCCCCAGCAAAAGCCCCGTAACAACGGCGCTCATATCGCCGATCGTAACCTCTTTTTTTGCAACACGCTGGATAGCGGCTTCGCAGCCCACCGCGCTTAAAATGGAGAGCGCAACCGTCAGCAGTACGCCCGGCCCAAAAATGACCGCGCCTGCAACGACTGCCGGAATAAGCGCAATCACAACGTCCAGCATGATCTTTGTTGTAGAATTGTTCGACCGTATATGCGGCGAACTTGTTAAAATCAGTTTCTGGTCCATCTCAATCACGCTCCTTTTTTTCTTTTTCTTTCAACCGGTTCAAAAGAAGCTGTTCTTTGGCAAACTGTATCCTCTGCGAAATCGGCCGCTTGGCCGGGCACACATAGCTGCAGTTGCCGCAATTGATGCAATCGAGCGCCGAATATTCCTCCGCCCGCTCAAAATCTTCCTTCAACGCGCTGGCCTGCAGCACCATCGGCATCAGGTATACCGGGCACGCATCCGCGCATTTGCCGCACTGTATGCAGTTGGACTCTTTTTCGACTTTGGTATATTGCTTATCCAGCACCAAAAGGCCGGATGTTCCCTTTGTTACCACGCAGTCCAGCGTCGGAACAGGCAGCCCCATCATCGGCCCGCCCGAAATGATCTTTAAAGGCTCGGACGAAAACCCGCCCACATAATCCACCACCTCGTGCAGCGGCGTCCCGATCCGCACAAGCAGGTTTTTAGGCGTTTTTACCGCTCCGGTAACCGTCATAACGCGTTCAATGAGCGGCGCCCCGTTATAGAACGCGTCGCCTACCGCCTTAACCGTCGCAATGTTGGACACCACAACGCCCACATCTGCGGGAAGCCCGCCCGAGGGCACCATCCTGCCCGTAATGGAAAGAATGAGCTGCTTCTCGCTGCCCTGCGGGTATTTGGTTTTAAGCGGCTGAACTTCTATTCCTTTGCCAGCGCAAGCCTTTTCTATCATAGAAATGGCGTCCGGCTTATTGGTTTCAATACCGACAATCGCTTTTTCAACACCCAGTGCGTGCATTTCGGCCCGGATGCCCCGGACAATACATTCCGGATGCTCCAGCATCAGCCTGTGGTCTGCCGTCAAAAAAGGCTCGCACTCCGCAGCGTTAATCAACAGTATGTCGACATTCTTATCTTCCGGCGGATTGAGTTTTATATGCGTCGGAAAGGTCGCGCCGCCCATGCCAACAATTCCTGCCTGCTTAATCCGCTCCAGCACGTCCTCTTTTGGCATCGACATTACATCGCAAGCCGGCATATATGCCGCTTCGTCCTTAAAATCATTGTCTATAACGATCGCCTGCACCGGCTTCCCGTTGATTCCGACAATGCTTTTAATCCTTCGTATCCTGCCCGAAACGCTGGCATGAATTTTTGCCCCAACAAACCCCTGGGCCTCGGCGATTACCTGGCCCATCAGAACCGGTTCTCCCTCCTCCACGATTGGCTTTGCGGGCGCGCCAATATGCTGCGACATAGGAATCCTGACCCGTTCTTTCGGTGCCAGAGGCTCTATCGCGGCATTTTCCGTCAAGGGCTTTCCCTCATGGATTTTATGGAGCGGATACGAACCCCCCTTAAAGGTACGGCTACCCCTCATTTTCTACTTCCTCCATACATAAAACTTGTTTCATATACCCGAGGTATTATATCACGAAATACCTACATAAATAAAGTGTATTTTAAGATGTTCTTTTTTGCATGCCTTGTTTGTTTTTGCACAATCAAACATTCGCTCGCTGCCATGCACCATTCTTCGGTTGCATTTTAACGCGCCTGCCGTTATAATCTTTATAAATTTGGTTGTTTTTTTAGGGACGTCAACACACAACCCAAGGAGTGAACATATTGGGAACATTTTTGCCGGTTATCTTTATTGTACTGATGCTTGCGCTGGGCGCAATCTACTGCTTTTGGGGCTACCGTTACCTCAAAATCATCATTATTATCTATGCCCTTTTTGCGGGCTTCTATTTCATGAACAACTGGCTTTTGGAAAATGTTCCACAGGTAGGCGAATGGGCTTGGCTCATCGCCATTGCAGTCGGCTGTATATTAGCGCTCTTGTCCTTTTTCTTCATCAAATTTGCCATATTCCTTGCCGGCGGCCTGGTTGGCCTGATGGTTTTCAACATTGTCCAAGACGTTGCTCCTGCTGCATTCTCGGGTATGGACAGCGTCCCTTTGTTTTTGATTGGCGCAGCGTTTTTTATCATACTCGGCCTCATCACCCTCGCCGCGCAAAAACACCTGATCATCATTTTTTCCGGTATATATGGCGCCTATACGCTTGTATACTGTATCGGTATTCTGGTTGGGCTGTTCTCGCATACCGAAGCAATCAGCCATGCAACCGTACAAACTGCCACCACCGTCTTTGCGCCCATCAGTTTTTTTGCAGACAAGCCCGGCTGGGCCATGGCCCTTCCCGTCATTTTGCTTGCCATTTTGGGTATTGTTTCTCAATATAAGGCCAGCCGCGGGAACCGCGCTGCCTACGGCAAACGAAGCCGGAACCAAATATGACCAATCGTGAGGAGGAAACATCTATGGAAAACCAGTTGAAGCCCGAATGCAGCGCATTCTGCCCCGTCTGCGGGGGCGACCTGTACCAACTCCGTGGTACATGCTACTGCAAAAACAAAAGCTGTTCCTACAAGTGCGACAAATGCAAACAGGAATCAGACAAGCTGAAGTACGACGAAAAGGACGACTGACCTTAAATGGAAACAGGCCGGGAATCCTGTTTCCATTTCCGGCCTGTATATTTATTTCATTTCTAAATCAATTGCGCCAAAAGCGCCCTGCATTCCTCTTCGTGCATACTGCACGGGTTCTTTTTCAGGCTGGAGCTTGCCGCCGAAAGCGCCGCTATTCTTTCCAAATCGTTTGTTGTTATCCCGCACCCTTTTAAATCTTGCGGCATGCCGATTTGTTTATTCAGTTCTTCTATTCTTCCCGCCATTTCCAGCGATGCCTGCTTGCCGTCTGTTGTGCGGCTTCCCATGGCGTGCGCAATGTCCACATATTTGTATACGCCTTTTTCTATATTAAAGCGCATTACATGCGGAAGCAGCACGCCGCATAAAAATCCATGCTTAAGCCCTTTCACTGCGCCAATCGCCGCCGCCAGGCCATGTGCGGCGCCCAATCCTCCGTTGGCCAGGCATAGCCCCGAAACACAGGCGCAAAGACCCATCTCTTCCCGCGCGCCAATGTCCCCACCGTTTTCAAACGCCAATGGCAGCGCGTTAAGCGCGCGCACAGTAAACGGTAGCGAAAGCGCGTCCGTTATGGGGTTTGCACTACCCGAAACATAAGCCTCCACAAGCTGGCAGACTGCGTCTGCCCCGGCCGTCGCCGTAACGCCTGCCGGCACGTCTGCCATAACCTCGCCGTCTATCAGCGCCAGAGCAGGCATCATCTTGTCGTCACGCACGCTGTTTTTAAATTCTCCCTGCCGCATAAGCACGGCATTTTTTGTGCATTCGCTGCCCGTTCCCGCCGTCGTTGGCACCGCCGCCAGCGGAAGGGGCGCTTTTTCGAACGCCCTGTTCGAAAAGCCCTCCACATATTCCATAATATCCCTGCCGTTTGGTGCCAGCGCCGCCGCTGCTTTTGCAACGTCGATCACGCTTCCTCCGCCAACCGCAATCACGCCGTCGCAGCCGTTTGTTGCAATAAACTGCGCCGCATCATTTACCGCATCCACCGTCGGCTCTCCGCTGTATGCCCGGGCTATGGCATACTCTATGCCTTCACCATCCAGCGACTGTTTTAAACCGTCTTCCATGCCGCTTGCGGCAAAACCTTCCCCAAAGCGAAACACCGCTGCCTTGCGGAATATTTTTTTGCATAATCTGCCAATCTCTTTAAATCCACCCCGGCGCACAAGTATGCGGCCGGGCGCAATAAAGGAAAAATCCATAGCAGTTCCCTTCTTTCCTGTTTTTTGGAGCCGCATATATTATATCATAAATCCGGTTGCATTCCCCTTTGCGTCATGCTACAATGTTCTCGGTTTATAAAATGTGCAGAGTAGATTTTGTGCGTTAAGTGTATAAGGATGGGATGTCGCCTTATAACGAAAAGACGCCACGTCTTGCGGTACAAAATCGCGTCCGCTGCCCACAAAAGAACCCTGTTTCTTTTGTAGAGGCGTGCCATTTTTCGGAAAGCCTTTGCAACGCCGCTCTTCGGCTTTGCGGGTCGTTTTCCGGCCAACAACACTCTACATAAAGAAAGCGAGGGTTTTTTCTATGTCCAAAAATCTACGAAAACTAATTTATTGTGCGCTTCTCATTGCCATTGGCTTTGTATTGAGCTATATCTCCGGCTATTTCGCAACGTTCAAAATTACGCTGGGCCCTGTTGCGGTCATGCTTGCAGGCGCGCTTTTGGGGCCGGTATACGGCGGTATTACGGGCGCAGCCGTCGATATTCTCACGCTTTTTTATAAACAGACCGGCGCATACTTTCCCGGGTTCACGCTTACTATGGCGCTTTATGGAATCCTTTCCGCTATTTTCTTTTACAAAAAAGACAACCCGGGCAATGTAAAGACCGTGCTATATATCCTCATCATCCAAACCGTTTGCTCTGCGCTTTTAAACACCCTCTTTATCTCATATATCAGCGGAACGCCGTTTTGGACATTGTTTATTACCACGCGCATCATTCCCACGTACGCTTCTTTCGCGGTGTACGCAGTTGTTATGTGCCTGCTTTTAAAGTACCGGAACAAAATGGCCGTATATGCCCAGGCCTGACCGACAGCCGCCCTAAAACAATATTTCACTATCCCATCGCAAGAAAGCGGAATTTTACCTGCATAGAAATTTGAAAAATGCGGGTTTTTTTCTGTTAAAAACGCAATTTTGCATAATAGGATGTTTGTATTTCTAATTACATCCGACCCTTCAAATATGTGAAAATATACTTGTAATATGAATTCCAATGGAAAAGCCTAAAAACGGTTTTCCTCTTCAACCGAAAGCTGTGCAAGTCAAACAATCGATTTGTGTCGAATTAGCTATTGAACGTCTTCTTGCCATCACATGAAGCGCGATGATGCACAGCACGCAAAGCAGAAGCAACCGGTTGTCTCTGCTTGGAAACAGGATGAATTATTTTCTGCTCTGGGTTTCTCAATATATATAACTCTATAAACCGTTCTCTCATTATTGTTCCAAAAATCTATAGGCCGTTTTTTCCGGCTGCTCGAAGCACTCCCGCCGGAACGCTTATGGGTTTTCATTGCCAAACTATAAGAAAGGAAGATCATTATGAACACAACCGTAAAAGCAGCTGTATCCTATGGACCGGGAGACATCCGCCTGGAGGAATTTCCCATGCCCAAGCCGGAGAGAGGCGCCGCCGTCATCAAGGTAGATATGTGCGGCGTCTGTGGGACAGATAAGCACACCTACAAAGGCGAAACCATACAAAACAAGGGCACCGAAAATGAAATATCGATACCGTTCCCTATCATTCAAGGACATGAGATCGTGGGTACGATCGTAGATATCGACGAACAGGGCAGCAAAACGCTTGACTATAACGGTAACGTGCTAAGGCCCGGAGACAGGGTGACCATTTGCCCGGACGTGGTGTGCGGAAAGTGTCATTATTGCAAATATGTTCCAACCTATCCCTGGTGTGAGCATATGCAATTCACCTATGGGAACACCCGCAGCATCCACGAAGGCGCATCGCTGTATGGCGGCTTTGCAGAGTACTTGTATGTAGATCCGGGCGCACGGCTCTACAAAGTTCCGGAAGGGCTGTCGGACAGCCTTGCGGTGCTTACAGAGCCAATGTGCGTAACCTATGCGCTCGACAAGACCCGCGAATTCTATACATTTGCAGGCGAAGGCATGGGCTTTGGCGATACCATCGTAATCCAGGGCATGGGGCCCATCGGCCTTATGCACCTTATAAAAGCGCGTATGCTGGGTGCCGGCAAGATCATTGCCACCGATGTTTCGGACTACAAGCTGGAAACTGCCAAGGCGTTTGGCGCAGATGTGGTTCTTAACTCCGCCAAAACCACTCCGGAAGAGCGCATCGATATCGTACTGCAAAACACACGTGGCCTGGGCGCAGACGTGGTTATCGAGTGCGTTGGAAAGCCCATCGTTATCAACGAAGGTCTGCACATGCTCCGAAAAGCCGGAACCTACCTGGAGGTCGGTATGTTTGTAGACATGGGGCCCGCCGATATGAATATGCATGTCGTATGCGCCAAAAGCCTGCGCATCGTGGGAATGTACAATCATTCACACCAGCACTATATGCATTCGATGGATATGCTCCTCCGCTACCAGGATAAATTCCCCTGGGAAAAATTTGTAACACACCAGTTCCCGCTGGAAAAAACAGAGGAAGCAATCCAAAAAAGCATGCAGGATGATTGCATGAAGGTCGTCATTGCGCCGTAGCGCAGAAAGGAGCATGGATATGGCTTATAAATGGGGCTTTGTTGGAACCGGGCGAATTATCCCGCGGTTTATGGACGGGCTTTTGCAGGTAGAGGACGCTATTCCCGCTGCTATCTATGGGCGCAGCCTGGAAAAGGCGCAACACTGGGCAAACGAATATGGTATGCAGGCATATAACGATTACGATAAATTTCTGGACGAAGCGGATATCGACATCATGTACATGGCGCTCACACATCCGCTGCACCGGGAATTCACATGCAAGTGCCTAGAGCGGAAAATTCCCGTATTGTGCGAAAAGCCCATGGGCCCGAACGCCGCCCACGAAAAAGATATTATAGACTGCGCCAAGAAAAACGATACCTTTCTGATGGAGGGCATGTGGACGCGAATGTTCCCCGTCACAAAACAGGTCATGCAGTGGATTAAAGAAGGCCGGATTGGCGATGTGGTTGCAATGAACGGCACATTCAGCATCAAAACCAAGGCCGAGCCAGGCGACCGCCTGTTTGCCCCAGAGGCCGCCGGCGGCACATTGCTGGATATTGGTATTTACCTTGTATCCTTTGCGCATCTGTTGTTTGAGCGGTCCCCACAGGATATTGTAACGCTGGCCAATATGGGCCCGTTTGGCACAGACGACTGCACCGGCATCGTTTTCCGCTACGACAAGGGCGAGATCGCAACATTGCTTACCTGCTTTAAGAGCGAGGGCCGGGATGCCATCACCATTTATGGTACAGACGGTATGATCGAGATTTTCGAGGATTTCTGGCGGCCGCGGCAAGCCAAGCTGACCTGCCGGGACGGTATTGTAGACTTTGACTGCCCGCGCAATTACCGCGACGGTTCTGTATACGGCGCCGACGTCTCCTTTAGGGGGGACGGCTATCAGTTCGAGGTCGCGCACATACACGATTGCCTCGACAAAGGCCTGAAGGAGTCTCCCTTTATCACCCACCAACAGTCGCTCGATATCATTACCACCTGCGACCGGATACGGCAGCAATGGGGCCTTGTATTCCCATTTGAAAAATGATGTCGAAATAAAGCTTTCTTTGTTAACCGGGCAACGTCACCCAAGCGCTGCCCGGTTAAAATTTACAGGAAAAAATCTTTGCAGTATAAAAACTTATATGCTATAATCTATTTACAATTCTTGTGTTCATTTGGTTAAACCCTCTTTATCCTTTACTAGCGAGACACACTATGAATATGATAATGAATTCAAAAAGCGATACCACTGGGCTACTTAAGCGCCAGCATGTCGACGACCTTCTTGCCGAAGCTATTAAGCGTCCCGTTACTACCGTTATTGCCGGAACGGGCTACGGTAAAACGCAGGCAGTTTCTTCCTTTGTCCGCGAGCGCGGGTTGCCCGCCATATGGATCAAGCTTACCAGTCAGGATAATTATGCCATCCGTTTTTGGGAAAACATGATGCGCGCAATGGAGCATCCCTACAGTAAGCTGGCGGAACGCCTTAAAAAGCTGGGCTTTCCCGATTCGATTGAAAAGATCAACTATTTTCTACAGCTTATTGCAAACGCCAGTTACACATCCGGCCCTATGCTATTTGTGTTTGACGATTTTTACCATATCCAAAGCAAGCAGATCAAAAACCTGATCGAAAACCTGATCATCACAGACATAGAAAACCTGAGCCTTATATTTATTTCCCGCTTTGCGCCTGATATCGATTTCTACAACCTGTGCAACAACCAATCCCCTGCTCGGATCACCACCGGCGACCTGCAGTTTTCTCCGGACGAAACACAAGCCTTTTTCGAAATGCATGACGTTATTCTTTCGGACGATGCGTTGAATAAAATCTATGCAGCAACCGAAGGCTGGCCCATTGCCGTCCACCTTGTTGCCATGTGGCTTGCAGGGCAAGGCGGCGTGCCCGACGAAGATCCGGCCAGCTACACCATCCCGCTTGTATTCGACCTAATCGAGCAAGAGGTATTTCGGCACTATTCTCTCGATATCCAACATCTGCTGATAAAATTGTCTTTGCTTGAAGATTTTCCTGTTGAGCTGCTCAAAAAAATTGCAGGTGAGCATTTTGCAGATATCATCAATGTCCTTAACCGGAATATCTTTGTATATTTCAATTCGTATTCCAAAACCTATTCCTTCCACCAACTTTTTTTAGGTTTCCTTCGCGGAAAGCAGGATGCACTGCCCAAATCCGAAAAGCATCTGCTATACTTGGAGGCTGCACGCTGGTACCAAAAACAGGGAAATATCATCGAAACCTGCACATATTTCAACAACTGCCATCATTACGACGATGTGTGGAACATTATTCGGCCTTATGGCTCTTGTGGGTGGAGCGGCGAAATTGCCGGCTTTTACGCCCGGTTGATCGACGGTTTTCCGGCAGAATTTATTGAAAAAAATCAAATCATCCGCGTGTTCAAGATGCATCTGCTGCTTGTTATGGCTGATATAGAAGGCGCTCACAACGGTTTTCTTGCTTTAGAAAAAGAATTTCTTGCCTGGCCAGAAACCGAAGAACGCAACCGCCTGCTGGGCGAGGTATACATCGGTCTGGCACATACGAATATGATCCTGAAATCCTACGATTTCAAAAAAAGCTACGAGCAGGCCGACCGGTTCCTGCCTGGCCCCAGCGTTATTATAAGTGAAAAAATCAATTATGTCGAAAACCATAACGCGCTGGTGCTGTTCAGCTACGAAGAAGGCGAGGTGGACAGAATGCTGGCAACACTCTCCGAGATTATGCCTACCGCCTCTAAGTGTATGAACGGCTGTGCCGCCGGAATGGAATATCTGGCACAAACCGAAGCGGCTTACTTCCGGCACGAACTTGACGATGCAATCGAGTATGCACACCGGGCAATTGAACGCGCCCAAACAGCACACCAGCACGATATTATCTGCAATTCCTATTTTATGCTGATGCGAATCTATTTTGTCAAAGGTGATTGCGCAAATGCACTGCTCTTTTTGAACAAATTGCGCGAGCATATGAGCAACCTCAGCAATATCAATTTCCATAATGTGTTGGACATTGCCGAATCGTGGTACTACTGCATGATCGGCCGTCCCGAAAAAGTGGCAAAGTGGATTTTGGACGATGCGCTAAACAGCAAAATGCACGCCCCCATCAGCATATGCCGCGACCAGCTTTCTAAGTCGTTTTACCTGCTGCGTTCACGGAAGTATTACGAGCTGCTTGCATTGCTTGACGAAATGGATGCATTTTATACACAGCGCAACGTGCTCATTTTGCGCCTTCAGTCCCATGTTTTAAAATCTGTCTGCCTCTTTAAAACAGAGAGCAAACAAAAAGCGGTGCGCGCGCTCGAGGCTGCCTACAAAATGTCTGTTGGCAACCGGCTCATATTCCCTTATGTGGAAATTGGTAAAGATATCCTTTCCTTCTTGGAATATGCGATCGATTCTGCCGATTCAATTGCAATCCCGCAATCGTGGCTGCGTGATGTTTACACAAAAGCGGTTGCTTTTTCCAAGGTGCAGGCGCAAGCCAAGGCGCAATACGAAGAGTCTTTGCTTACCCGGCCTGTGCCACAGCTTACCGAACCCGAAAAAGAGATCCTCGATAACCTGTGCCTTGGACTCACACGCGAAGAAATCGCGAAGCATACAGGTGTCTCTCTTTATACATTGAAAGACATGCTTGCCAATATCTACCGCAAGCTGGGCGCCATCAATCAATCGGACGCCGTGCGCATTGCCAAGTCCGGCACAGAAGACACCGATTCATTTGATTTCAATTAATAAAACACTCGCAAACACCTTCATATAGGCCGGCGCGGGCAGATTGCCGTGTGCCCTGCGCACAGCACAGGCTACCCGATTTCCGGCAATGGCTCGGACTGCATGTTTGCATGCGCTTTTTTTACGCACGTCATTTGCGAAATTTCCTCCATGCGTTATAATATAACCAACAGAAAAACTTTGGGATGGTAAAAATGAAGCTATACGATAAAATCACTTCCGGAAAAGTATATACGATTGCAGAAATGTCCGCGAACCACGCGGGCAGCCTCGACACGGCCCTTCGCATCGTCCGGGCGGCGTGTTCCGCCGGCGCCGATTGCCTGAAAATACAAACCTACACCGCCGACACGATGACGCTTCCCTGTAGCAGCGATTATTTTAAGGTAAAAGGCGGGCTGTGGGATGGCTACACTTTATACGACCTTTACAGCGAGGCTGCGCTTCCGTTGGATTGGCAGGCAGAAATCAAGCACGAAACAGAAAAACTAGGGATGGATTTTTTGTCTACCCCGTTCGACCGGACGGCTGTAGATTTCCTTTCCAATTTGGGCGTTTGCATGTACAAAATCGCCTCTTACGAGCTGACGGACATCCCTCTTTTGAAATATACCGCCGCGCAGGGCAAGCCCATTCTGCTTTCGACAGGCATGGGTACGCTTGAAGAGATCGGCCAGGCCATCGATGCTATCAAAAGCTGCGGCAACGACCAGATCATCCTGCTTAAATGCACCAGTGAATACCCTGCCCATTTTGAGGATATGAACCTTGCCGTTATTCCAGATATGATAAACCGCTTTGGCCTTCCAGTCGGGCTTTCCGACCATTCAATGGGCACGCTGGCAGGTGTTGTGGCTGTATCGCTCGGAGCCTGCATTATCGAAAAGCATTTTTGTTTGAGCAGGGAAATCAAAAACCCCGACAGCGAATTTTCCATGGAACCGGCAGAATTCCAAAGGCTGGTCCAAGATGCAAACAGCGCCGCCATCATTCGCGGCAAAGCTACCTACGAGCTGAATAAGCGCGAAACAGACGGCCGCTGGTGCCGTCGGTCTGTTTTTGTATCCCGCGATATCAAACGCGGCGAAATCTTTACCGAAGAGAATATAAGAGTCATTCGGCCGGCAGACGGGCTGGCACCAGCGCTTTTCGAGGATGTCCTTGGCAAAAGGAGCGCTTGCGACATTTCTTTTGGCACACCGCTGGCAGATAATCATATAGCAAAATAGACCTGCGCGTTCCTTATTACGATATAAAATAAAAAAGCCGCCTGCAATGCAGGCGGCTTTTATGACTGAAACTATTTGTTACAATATTTTTTACGCTGTTTTTACAGGTACGGCTCCATGTAAGCCAGGTACTCTTCAACGTCATCCGACGTAACAAGTACTGTGCCTGTGTCCACTTTCATCTCGATCTCTTTGCCCTGCAGCAGATCGAAGATCGCTTCGGCGCTCTTTGTGCCCATTGCAATACCATCCTGTGCAACGTCTGCCGCAATCTTGCCTTCCTGTACCAGTGCAAGCCCTTCGGGAATACCATCGAAGTTGATGATCTTAACCTGGTCCAGCATGCCCGCTTCTTCTACTGCACGCGCCGCGCCAATACCCATGCCTGTGCTGTTTGCAAAAATCAGCTCCAGGTCCGGGTTGCCCGTCAGGATGTTCTGTGTAGCTGTGTAGCCTTTTTCTACATCAAAGTCTGCCGTCTGTTCTGCAACGATATCCATCGTTCCTTCCGAACCGTCTTTGAAGCCCTGTGTACGGGTGATTGTAGCGTCATGGCCTTCGATGCCAAGCAGGATCGCTGTTTTTGTTCCCTCGGGGAAGTTTTCTTTTGCAAATTTACCAGCTTTTATTCCACCTTCGTAGTTGTCCGAGCCGTAATGCGGCACCGGGTCAAGCCCGTTGGATTCCAAAAGCTCCGGGTTGAGCATTGCGTCAAAGTTGATCAGTGCAACGTCATTATCCTGGCACTTTTTGATTGCCGTCAGCAATCCTTCTGTCGCGCTGGGCGCAATGATGATTCCATCGTAGTCGTTTGCAATCATTGTTTCAATATACTGCAACTGCACTTCCGCATCGGTGTGCGCTGTACTACCCTGGATAACTGCTTCCATTCCCAGTTCTTCCGCGCGCATTTTGGCGGAGTTAGACATCAAAACCTGGAATGTGTCATTCAGCGACATGGGGATGATACCAATCTTATAGCTTCCACCATCTCCACTTGCTTCGGCGGCGCCTTCGTCTGCCGTATCATCAGCAGGTGCTGCCGCTTCTTCCGACGCTGCGGGAGCAGCGGAAGATTCCTCGGCTGCCGCAGACTTTTCCGCCGCCTCCTGCGACGGGGAAGAGCATGCACAAACCGCAAGCAACGCCACCATGACCAGTGCAAAGACCACCACAATCTTTTTCTTCATATTGTATTTCCTCCTTATATTTTTATACCTCGAAATAACAAGGTATTGAAGAACATTTTCTATTCCGCTTTCCTCTCGCGGGATTTATCGATGAATACCGCAATGATAATGATGACACCAATTGCGATTTTTTGATAGTACGTTTGTATGTCCAAAATTTGCAGGCCTGCTTTCATAATTCCCAGCAATACCGCACCAAACAGTGTATTAATGAGCTTACCCTGGCCGCCCGAAAGCGATATTCCGCCAATAACCGCCGCCGCAATCGCATCCAGCTCGTAGCCCTGTCCAGCCGTTGTAGAAGCATAGCTTAAGCGGGACAGCAGCAAGATACCGCCGATGGCCGCAAACAGCCCTGCAAAAACATACGTCAGCGTTTCGATGCGCTTTACATTGATGCCCGAAAGGCGCGCCGCGTGTATGTTGCCGCCAATTGCATAGATATGCCGCCCAAACCGTGTAGAACTCATTACAAATACCATGATGATATATAAGATAGCTACATAGAATATGAAAATAGGTATAGAAATGGTCGTTCCGTCCGCCATTGTGGTATTAAAAAATGTCGTGTTGGCTATGTCGCTCAGCTCGATCGGGAAATCCGCAACCGGCTTGCCGCCGTTTAGGGCCAGTGTCATACCCATTGCAATTCCCTGTGTGCCCAGCGTCATAATAAACGGCGGTATTTTTCCGTAGCTTACCCCAATTCCCGTAATAAGGCCAAAGCCGCAGCCAATCAGAAGTCCAAAGAAAACCGCTCCCGGAATGCCCATTCCAGCTTTGATCATCAAACCGGACGATATACCGATTAACCCAACGATCGCGCCGCAGGCAAGGTCTATGCCGCCCGTCAGTATGACCATCGAAGTACCAATAGCAATAATCGCTATAATAGACGACTGCACGATGATGTTCGAAATGTTGTTCCATGTAAGGAAGTTCTTGCCATTCGCCGCACAGATGATCGCAAATACAACGACCAGCGCAATTACACCGATATAAATCGTCAGATCAGACGCCTTTAGCTTTCTTCTTGTCAGGCCGGAATTATTAGTGTTCTCCATGAGTTACACCTCCCAATGCATAGTTTAAAACATCTTTTTGTGTCAGGGCGTCGTGGTTGTCCACAACTCCCGCAATGTGCCCTTCGCGCATAATAACAATCTGGTCACACATCTTAAGCACCTCCACAAGGTCAGAGGAAATCATGATGATAGAACCGCCATTTTCAACAATCTTCATCATAATGTCGTATATCTCGCTGCGGGCGCCTACGTCTATCCCGCGCGTCGGCTCATCAAAAATATAGACATCTGCATCCGAGCCGATCCATTTTGCAATAACCACCTTTTGCTGGTTGCCGCCCGAAAGCGTTTTGCACTCCTGGTCGGGCGAATATGTCTTTACCCGCAGCTTTTGTATATATTCACGTGCAAAGTCGTACAGCTTCTTTTTATTGACAACATACTTGCCAAACTGCTTGAGGTTGGGCAGCGCAATGTTGTCCGCCACCGAGTGCATTTGCACCAGCCCTTCATCCTTGCGGTCCTCGCTCAGATAAACAACGCCTTTGGATATTGCATCGGGAATATTGTGCGGCCGTATTTCCTGTGTACCGTTTTTAACGGTCACCTTGCCGCCCGAGCGCTTATACGCACCAATAACGCATTTCGCAACCTCCGTACGGCCCGAGCCAACCAGCCCGGCAAACCCCAGTATTTGGCCTCTTTTCAGTTTGAAGCTAATATCTTTGAGCAGCTTTCCATACGAAAGGCCCTGTACCTCCAGCGCAATTTCCTTGTCGCTGATGTGCGGGTTTTCCACCTTATCGAACGTGACTTCACGTCCTACCATCAGCGTTGTCAGGTCATCCACATTCGTTTCGGAAAGCGCCAGCGTCTTAATGGTCTGCCCATCGCGCATAACGGTACAGCGGTCACCGATTTCAAAGAGTTCCTGCATCCTGTGGGAAATATAGATAATGCCGATCCCCTTCTTTTTCAGGTCGCGTATAATATCAAACAGCCGTTCTGTTTCCTTGTCGGTAATGGCCGCCGTGGGCTCATCTAAAATAAGCACCTTTACATTTGCGGATATGGACTTTGCAATTTCTACCATCTGCTTTTGCGCAACGCTCAAATCGCGGACAAGCGTGCGCGGGTCTACATACAGCCCGATCATATCCATATATGTTCGTGCATTCCGTATGGCCGTCCTCTTGTCGACCTTAACGCCCTTCATAAACTCTTTTCCCAGATAGATATTCTCGTAGATCGATACATACGGGTTTAGGTTAAACTCCTGATAAATTACCCCAATACCATGATCCAGCGCTTCTTTCGGATTTTTGGCCCCAAATTCCTCACCATCCAAAAGAATGCTGCCCTCTTCCTTCCGATAAGCTGCTGAAAGGATTTTGATTAGGGTAGATTTGCCTGCACCGTTCTCTCCAAGAATAACATGTACCTCTCCGGGCTTTACTTCAAGGTGTACATTTTCCAGAACCTGTACGCCAAAAAAGCTTTTAGAAATATTTTTCATTTCCAAAATATATTCGCCCATTATGTTCCCCCTTTCTCTAATGACACAGCACAACATAAGACTAATGTAAAACCAAATATTAACGGTTTATATTGAATCCAAGCGAACACGCTATTCGTTTTTTACATGCAAACGAACAGCTGTAGCTATATGAAATACATGGTAGCTATTGAATCCCCAAAAAAATTATAGTATTATTTTAGCAGGGCACTTTTTGTTAAACAAGGGTACATCAATTTGTTTTTTGGGGGATATGATTTGTAATTACCGGAATTTCCCAGTACAGAACTTCCGGATGACGGCTGAAATAGGTGGTGTTTTTTGGATTTTGGGTGGTTTTCATTGGAAATTTCCTAAAAACGGGCCGGTTTTCCGGACAAGCCAAACCTACATCTACAGAACGATTTATCTTAAACATGAATGCATAACGGCGTATAGATAAAATCTTGCGCTGCATGGCCGTTTTCCATAGGGTATTACGGGACAGTCATTCGGGAAGCTGCAATAAAGATTGGGAGGAATATAGTTGTTTAGTGTTATTATTGCCGATGACGAGTATAAGCTATGCCAGTTGATCCAAAACAGCATCGATTGGGAAGCGCTTGGTTTTCAGGTCATTGCGCTTGCGCAATCTGGAACGGACGCGCTTCATCTCATTTCTGAGCACAAGCCGGACGTTGTCATTACAGATATCCGGATGCCCGGCCTTACTGGTATCGAGCTGATTGAACAAGCACAGGAAGTCAGCCCGGGTACCGAATTTATCATCATCAGCGGCTTCAAGTATTTCGAATACGCACACAATGCAATGAAGTTTAACATCGAGCACTACCTGCTAAAGCCCATTGAAGAAGACGAGCTTATTTCCGCACTACAAAAAATACACGAAAAACTGATCAGCCGCATGGACTTTATCAGCAAACAGAACCTGATTAAAATGGAGCTTTCCCAAAGCCGCATCAGCCTGCGGCGCAATTTCTTTTCTGCGCTTTTATACGACCCGTCTATTTTCGACCGCAGCAGCACCGATGAAATCGACCAGTATTATCGGTTGCTTTTCAGGGATGGCGCCTATAAAGTATTGATCATCAAATGCGACGAAGACCTTCCGCCTGCTTCCTTCGAGCAAAACGTCATTCTGCTTAAAAAAATCATGGATGGCCTTCCCCGCTTTTTCGATGATGCAGACAACGTATACGAGGTAGTCTCGGATATTACCTCCTACGATTTGACATGCGTCATCAATTACCATCCGGAAATCGAACCGCTGCTAAACAAAAGAATTAAGGATATATTTTATCAGGCATTCGATTGCGCCGCCACCTTTCCTTCCGCATCTATTACCATTGGTATGAGTAATATTGCCCATTCTACGCATGCGCTTCCTTCTGCCTTCCAAAACGCCGTAATGGCAATTAAAAACCGCGTTTTCCTGGGCACTGGTAAAATCGTCACATATAGCGCGGGTACAGATAAAGAAAAAAGCGAGCATGCGGTTTCGTTTATCGAAACGTTAGGAAAGCTGGAAAGCTACATCGAAACAAACAACCACGAAAAAATACTTGAGCTAATCTCTACTGTGCAGCAGAAGATTTCGGAAATGCCATCTTTTGACTTGGGCGACCTCGATTTTGTGTGCGAAGAAATTATTCGCTGTTTTATGCAGGCATGCGCAGATATGGGCAATACCAAGCAAAACCAGCCTAAAATAAGCGATGACCTACACATGGGCGTGTATCATGCAAAAAGTATTCCGGATATCTTTTCCTTCCTTTCGGAAAGCATGATCCGTATTTCCGGAGAAATCTATGAAAAACGCAGCGTGGGCACAACCAAAACCATTACGACTGCCAAGCGTTACATTGCAGAGCACTACAACGAGCCCGTAAAGCTGGAGGATGTCGCATGCGAGGTCAGCTTCAACCCTTCCTATTTTTCTGTTCTGTTTAAGCAGGAAACAGGCAAATCCTTTTCCGACTACCTGGTATGTACAAGAATCAAAGAAGCCAAGCGCTTGTTAAAAGAGACAAAGACAAATATTGCAGATGTGGCAAATATGGTAGGATACAGCGATACCAAACATTTTGCAAAACTGTTTAAAAAGGAGGTTGGGGTCACGCCTTCCCGTTACCGTAGCCTCTATTGATGCGCCTCATGCCAAAAAAGAAATTTTCCGGGTTTTCATTAAAAACTTCCGTTATCATCTGCACCATCCTTGCCGCGGTCAGCATTACCCTTCTTCTTTTTGTCATGGGTATTTCCCACAGCCGAAATTATTCGGATCTGTTTCCCCTGCTGGTCTCGCTTTTTATTGCCACGCTGGCAACCTTTAGCTTTATGATTGTTTTTATTGTGGTTCCTTCCTTAATCGTCGACCAGTCTATCGATATGGCGGAAAACGTGGAAGACCTTGGCCGGTACTCCAGCAGGCCTTATCCGTTTGTACAAAAGGCCACCGGGCTAATTACCAAGTTTATTGAATCCTCCGTGCGGGAACACGAGGCCGAGTACCTTAAAAAGCAGGCGGAAATTTCTGAACTGCAAAGCCAGATTAACCCTCATTTTTTATATAATACACTGGAAGCGATCAGGAGCCAGTGCCTTGTAAACGAGGTGCCGGACGTTGCGCAGATGGCTAAATCGCTTGCTATGTTTTTCCGGTACAGCATCGACACCAAGCGCGCCCTTGTCAGCATTGCGGACGAGCTGAAAAACGTTTCCAACTATTTTATGATCCAGCAATACCGGTTTGACAACAAATTCAGCCTGGACATTGTGCTGGAGGATGACGACGAAAGCGTGCTGGACTGCATGATTCCCAAGCTTACCATTCAGCCGATTATTGAAAACAGTATTTACCACGGCCTGGAGACCAAAATGACCGAAGGCCGGATCGAAATCCGCATCACCCGGACGCATTCCCGAATCATCATCATTATTTCGGACAACGGAAGCGGTATGGACGAAGAGCAGCTTACCCGGCTGAACGACGCTTTAAGCAGCGGCGTATCCGGCCGGGCAGATTCCGGGGACCGCGGAACAGGCATTGCACTTCCCAATGTCCACCAGCGGATCAAGCTGTATTTTGGCCGGGAATATGGGCTTGTTATTCGGAGTGTAGAGGGAACAGGCACAGATGTTGAGGTGACCCTACCCGTACACTACAACGGAGAAAACGATGAAACACGAAATCCTCCGCATGGAGTACGTCAATAAAACCGTTCATGGCGCGCGTCTTTTGAGCGATTTCTCCTTTAATATCTTTGAAGGGGAAATTTTGGGCTTTATGTGCCTGAACGACGCC
>JBMNTU010000009.1:0-34893 GCA_050945895.1 Christensenellaceae bacterium
GTGCCCCCTTCCACAACGGAATTCTTAATTAACTTCGGTGATTGAGGGTGCTGTATATTTTCGTGACCAAACGCTGTACTTTTCAGTTGACAAACACAGCTTAACCGCCCAATATCCATGAATCATTTGTTAGGTCGCACAGTGGTCACTTCTGGTTGTTCTTGTGAAATCACTTCCATTTTACCTAATGCCCTTCTATTCGTCAAGTCATAAACAACCAGCGCTTCAAACTGGTCATGTTTTTATCTTGGTAAATACCGTACAAGGTGCTATAATCCTATTATGATTGGAATCAGAGTGGATGGCAACAAGAAAATCGGTACCGGCCATGTTATGCGCTGTCTTTCCATTGCGGAGGCATTGCGCGGCAGGGGGCATGCTCCCGTGTTTATATCGGTCGATAAAAACGGCCTGCCAGAGCAGCAAGGCTTCCGTTGTATCCACATAGACGGTGTTTATAGCAGCCTTGTAAACGAACAGCTCCTTCCCCTGCTGCGCCGGGAAAATATCCATACGCTCCTTGTGGATACCTATTTTGCGGACGCAGCCTATTACAAACGCCTGCCGGAAGATATTCAAACTGCCTGTATTTTCGATTTTGGAAATGCATGCCTGCCTGTCGACCTGCTTATAAATTATAATATCAGCTATGCAAATTACCAATATCCCTCGGATATAAAAACGCTGCTTGGACTTGCATATGTGCCGCTCCGGCAGGAATTTTCGCTGCCGCAGCCGCCGCGCCAGTTCGAGCGCGTCCGTTCTTTGCTCATTACAACCGGCGGCACCGATCCGCTGAATATTACGTCCGCAATCATCCGCTTGCTGCGCGCTATGCCTGCGTTTGACTCCGTGACGCTCCAGGTCGTCATCGGCGGGCTGAACATCCATAAAAACGAAGTCCGCGAAACTGCGGCGCATGCCAAAAACGTAATTTGCCACGAAAATATACGTATGATGTCCAACCTTATGCAAGATTGTGACATTGCCATATCCGCGGGCGGCTCTACCGTATACGAGCTGTGTGCCTGCGGCATCCCCAGCATTGTTTTCAGCTTTGTAGACAACCAGGACGATATGGTCCGCGCAATGGCAGATGCGGGTATTATGCTCCTTGCGGGAAATTATCGCCTAAACCCGGAACAGTGCCTGAGCGGCATGGCCAAGCATGCAAAGATCCTGCTGGAAGACGCCCGGCTGCGCGAGTCGCTCTCAGATAAGGGCCGCGCGCTTGTGGACGGGCAGGGCGCAGGGCGCATTGCAAATGCGCTTTTATGCCTGAAATAATTCCTTGGCCTTTTTTATTTTCGGTAGGCATACCCGCCAAAAATGTGCTACAATAATGTACACCTTATCCAATTCATTATGGAGAATATACGCATGGAAAAGAAAACTGCCCTGTTCGATGTACATACCGCGCTAAACGGCCGCATGGTCGATTTTGCGGGATACCTGCTGCCCATACAATACGAAAGTATTTTGGCGGAGCACAACGCCACCCGGCAATCCGCCGGAATTTTTGACGTTTCCCATATGGGCGAGCTTGTTTTAAGCGGCACAGACGCACTTGCCACCCTCCAAAACCTGCTGACGCGGGACATATCCGGCCTGGCGGCGGGCAAAATCGCTTATAGCCCTCTCTGCAATGAAGACGGCGGCGTAATAGATGACGTATTGGTCTATAAACTTGCGGATGGCCGGTTTTTGCTGGTCGTCAATGCAGCAAATATGGAAAAAGACGCCGACTGGGTGAACAGCCACCTCACCGGCAATACGAAAATGGAAAATATCTCGTGCAATGTATCTCAGATTGCATTACAGGGGCCAAAGTCTGCCGCCATACTCCGAAAGTTTACCAATGGCATACCCGATAAGTATTATACGTTTATCGAGAACGCTGTTATAGACGGCAAAAGCGCGCTTATTTCGCGCACCGGTTATACCGGCGAGGACGGCTTTGAAATTTACCTCAAAAACGAAGACGCCCCTGGTATTTTTATGGCGCTTAAAAATGCCGGGGCCACACCTTGCGGCCTGGGTGCGCGCGATACGCTCCGGCTGGAGGCAGCCATGCCCCTTTACGGACACGAAATGGATGAAACCGTCCCTCCTTACGAGGCGAATATCGGTTATTTTGTAAACGCAGACAAGAAGGATTTTATTGGCAAAAATGCGCTGCTGCAAAAAAAAGACGACGCGCATAAGCTGGTCGGCCTCAAGATACTGGACCGCGGCATTGCCCGGCCGGAAGCAGAAGTCATGCACAACGGCAAGCCGATCGGCACCATTACCTCGGGCACGCAATCACCCACTTTGGGCTACCCCATTGCGCTTGCCAGGGTCGCCCCGCCCTTTCCGCAGCCCGGCGATGTTCTGGCCGTTTCCCAGCGGGGGCGCGAGCTTCGGGCAGAGGTTGTTCCGCTTCCGTTTTATAAGCGGAAGTCCGACTAACGTTTCATTTTCTGTTTATTATGACGGATTCCCAATCCAAAATTCAATTTAATATTCGGAGGACATGATGATGAATATTCCTAAAAACCTGATGTACACAAAATCACACGAATGGATCGATATGACAGGCAAAACCGCCCTTGTAGGCATTACCGATTATGCTCAGGATTCTCTGGGCGATATCGTCTATGTCAACCTGCCGCATGTGAAGGATACGTTTGCCTGCGGCGAAGTGTTTGCCGATATCGAATCCGTCAAAGCCTCTTCCGACATCTTTTCGCCGGTGGAAGGCATTGTTAAAAGGGTCAACGAAATGCTGGAAGACGCTCCCGAGGCCATCAACGAGGATGCGTACGAAGCCTGGCTTGTGGAATTTTCGGAAGTAACAAACCACGACGAGCTTTTGACGGCCGACGAATACGAAGCCTTCCTTGAAGAGGAGGCCGGTGCGTGATCTCGTATATTCCAAACACCAAGGATGAACGGCAGCAAATGCTTTCTTCCATTGGCTGCGCATCTATGGAAGACTTGCTTGACCATATTCCAGAAGAAGTCCGCCAGCAGGGCCCCGGCCCCTTACAGGGCTGCGCAGATGAGTATGCGCTTCTTTGCCACGCGCGGTCCCTTTCCCAAAAAAACCGTGCCTACCCGACGGTGCTTCGTGGTGCGGGCGCTTACCGGCATTTTATTCCCCCTGTTGTCCGGCGGCTTTCTTCGCGCGGGGAATTTGTTACCGCCTACACCCCTTACCAGCCGGAAATGAGCCAGGGGATACTGCAGGCTATTTTTGAATTCCAAACCATGATCTGTGAGCTGACGGGGCTGGAGGCGTCCAACGCCTCCGTATACGACGGCGCTACCGCCGCTGCCGAAAGCCTGCTGATGTTTAGGGAAAGAGGCCGGGGCAAAGCGCTCGTCTCTTCCGCCATAAATCCCGGCACGCTTGCCGTTATACGGACATATCTAACCGCCGCCGACATGGATTTTGCGCTTGTTCCGCAAAAGGACGGTAAAACCGACATGGCGGCACTGGCGGAAATGCTGGACGACAATACCGCCTGTGTGCTGACCAGCCAGTTGAGCTATACAGGCCAAATAGAGGACGCTATGGAGGCCTGCCGCTTGGCGCACGATGCGGGCGCAAAATACATTATGGACATTAACCCCATTGCCGCGACGGTGCTGGCCAGCGCGGGCGAAATGGGCGCCGACGCCGCCGTGGGCGAAGGACAGCCGCTTGGTCTGCCGCTTTCCTTCGGCGGGCCATATCTTGGTTTTATGGCAACCACCACCAAAAACGCGCGCAAGCTTCCCGGGCGTATCGTCGGCCAGACGACCGATACGGAGGGCCGGCGCGCTTTTGTGCTGACGCTTCAGGCACGCGAGCAGCATATCAAACGGGAGCGGGCGGGCAGCAATATCTGTTCCAACCAGGCGCTTTGCGCGCTTACCGCCAGTATCTACATGGGCGCGCTCGGCAGGCAGGGCCTTGTTGAAGTTGCCCAAAGCTGCTACAAAAACGCCCACTATTTCGCACAGGAGCTGTGCAGCATAGCCGGAGTAACGCTGCGCTATACCGGCGATTTTTTCCATGAATTCGTTACGCAGTCAGATACTGATTCCAACATTATTTTATCTGCGCTGGATGCACAGGGCATTTTAGGCGGGCTGCCGCTAAACGAGCGCGACATCCTGTGGTGCACGACAGAGCTCAATACAAAAGACGAGCTCGACAAGGCCATTGCAATTATAAAGGAGGCGGTAAAATGAAGCTTATTTTCGAAAAAAGCCGTTCCGGAAGAAAATGCACCACGCCGCCTGCTTCCGGTGTAGACACAAAATTTAGCCTGCCCGAAAAATTTCATAGAAAACAACCGGCCCGCTTGCCCGAAGTTGCGGAGGTAGACCTGGTCCGCCATTATATGGGGCTTTCCCGGCGCGCCTACGGTGTCGATAATCTTTTTTATCCGCTGGGCTCGTGTACGATGAAATACAACCCTGCCGTAAACGAGGAAATCGCGGCATTGCCGGGCTTTTCGGATATCCATCCGCTTCAGCCGGAAGAAACTGCACAGGGCTGCCTGCAGGTGATGTACGACCTGGAGCGAATGCTGTGCGAAATTACCGGTATGGACGCATGCAGCCTGCAATGCGCAGCCGGAGCGCAGGGCGAGTGGCTGGGGCTCAACCTTATTAAGGCATACCACCAAGACCGTGGTAACAGCGAGCGAACGAATATCATCGTTCCCGATTCGGCGCACGGAACCAACCCCGCCAGCGCTTCGATGGCCGGGTTTAACGTTATCAATATTGCATCCAATCCAGACGGCACCGTCAATCTCGACGCATTGCGCCAGGCTGCCGACAGGCAAACCGCTGCGCTTATGCTCACAAACCCAAACACGCTTGGGCTATTTGAAAAGGATATTACCGAAATCTCCAAAATCGTGCATGACGCAGGCGGACTGCTCTACTACGACGGAGCCAACCTCAATGCGGTCATGGGTATTTGCCGCCCGGGCGACATGGGCTTCGATGTAATTCACCTGAATTTGCATAAAACGTTTTCCACCCCGCATGGCGGCGGCGGGCCGGGCAGCGGGCCGGTGGGCGTAAAAAGCTTTCTGGCAGATTTCCTGCCCGTTCCCATTGTGCAAAAAAACGATCATTCGTATGGGCTTAATTTCGATCGCCCAAAAAGCATCGGAAAAACCAAAAACTTTTATGGCAATTTCCTTGTATTCCTTAAGGCATATTCCTATATTTACGCTTTGGGCGGAAAAGGCCTGCGCGAAGCCTCCGAAAATGCAGTTTTGAACGCGAATTATATGCTGCGGGCGCTGGAGAAGTATTCCGACCTAAAGTACGCCGCCCCATGCATGCACGAATTTGTCCTGTCGCTGGAAACGCTCAAAAACAAAACGGGTGTAACGGCGGCAGATGTAGCAAAAGCGCTGATGGACCGCGGCATCCACCCGCCCACTATGTACTTCCCGCTTATCGTGCACGAAGCGCTGATGGTTGAACCGACGGAAACGGAAAGTATCGATACCCTCAGCGAGGCGATCCATGCATTCGAGGAAATTTTTGAAAAGGCCTACAGCGACCCGGATTCGTTGAAGGCCGCCCCGGTGGCCATGCAGGTCCGCCGGGTAGACGAAGTACAAGCCGCCCGAAAGCCAGTGCTTCGCGCCGAGCTGTAAAAAAAGCTATAGCAAACAGGATTTTACGATGGATTTATTAGAAGCAATAAAAGAGCGCCACTCGGTGCGCAGCTATACAGACAAAGCAATCGAAGGGGAAGTTTTAGAGCAGCTCCGGCAGTTTATCGACGAGTGCAACCGGCAAAGCGGGCTGCATATTCAGTTGTGTCTGAATGAACCGGCAGCATTCTCCGGAATGATGGCGCGCTACGGGCGCTTTACCAATGTACGCAATTATGTTGCACTGGTGGGCAAAAAAGGCCCCGCGCTAGATGAAACCTGCGGCTACTACGGCGAAAAGATCGTATTGTTTGCCCAGCAACTCGGGCTTCGCACCTGCTGGGTTGCCGCAAGCTACAGCAAAGGCAAAAGCGCCGCCACCGTCCAGCCGAACGAAAAACTGCTGATGGTCATCTCCATCGGCTATGGAACCAATTCCGGAACTCCGCGCAAAACAAAGCCTGCCGAAAAATTCTACCAGGCAAACGGCAATGTTCCCGATTGGTTTATAAGCGGCGTACAGGCCGCTATGCTGGCTCCCACAGCCATGAACCAGCAGAAATTTCATTTTAAGCTGGCCGGAAACCAGGTCGTTGCGCAGCCCGGCACAGGGTTTTACACAAAGGTAGATCTTGGCATCGCCAAATATCATTTTGAAGCAGGCGCAGGCCAAGAGGGCTGGGAATGGGCAAAATAGCTTTGCCTGCATAAAATTACACAAAAAAAGCTTCGCCCAAGCAAAAGGCGAAGCTTTTTTGTTTGTTATTCTTCTATCTCTATTACGCTTACCGGGCAGCCTTGGGCAGCTTCATTTGCCATTTCCAAATTTCCGGGCGTAACTTCTCCAATCACTTCGGCAAGCCCGTCCTCCGCCATTGCAAAAACTTCCGGGCATGTTTCTGCACATACCCCGCAGCCAATGCACCCGTCTCTGTCTATCTCTGCTTTCATTCCATTTGTGCTCCTTTCAAAAAAATCTCTGGCTTTTTAATAATCACCGGCAGCCATAATAAACAACTAAATGACCGGGCTTCCGATTTTTACCAAATTGAGCATATCGATACAGTGCGGAATAGCAAAGCTTTCGGAAAAATTTCCCGGCATTTATCTATACTCTCTTTCGAATGACAGAAGCTGTTTTTCGCCCATCGGCGAAGCGCACGCCCCGGCAGGCCATAATGCGCCCATGCCAGCTGTCACGAGCAAATAAAATATCTTCCGCAAAATACACATGGTGCTTTTTTCCAAACAACCCTGTTGTTTTCCCATACACTGCTTGCGGCGTTCGAGAAAGCCCTTTCCCAACCATTTGGGGTTATATTTCAAAAACCAGCCGTTCGCTCATTTGTGCAATATTGCTCTCTTTGGAAAGCCAGCTCATATACAGTATCAGAAAATGCCCCCAGTTTAAAATTTGATTTATAGAAACTTTGGGGGTAAATATTGCGAAACCGGGCATATTATTTCGACGCCTATCCCCAGTCAAAGTGCCGGCCCCCGTCAATCCGTTCATTCTTCGCTATAACTGTTACTTTCGTTCAATACCGCCTGTACCAGGTAACGGTTGTTGCCCCTGTCCGTTACGCAGGTAGACAGCGTTACAATCTTGCTTTGCGCCTGCAGTTCCACATCTCGCGCAAAGCCTTCCTCTTCGCTATCCACAAATATCGAATCGAGGTATGCCATATAGATGTCGTCGTCCGAAAAATCGCGCTCGTAAAATATCCACCGGTCGTCCGTAATATAGGCTGCAAAAATATCGTATATGCGCATACCCTTCGGCGTATATACTTTTATGATGCGGTGCTTGTCAAAAAACGCTTCATCCTCAAACCGGTGCAGCGTGGCAAACATAGACCCGTCCTTCATATTATGCCCGTATACAACGGTAAGCCTGTCCGAAAACTCCGGCCCGTTTTCCATGTCGATGAATACCGCCCCGTTGGCGTCTTCTTCGCCGTCTTCGTTCAAGTGTAAATAATCAATATTATCCTCACTTTTTAACACGGCATGGTCTACGTCCGTTCCGGGCACGGTAATCCACCCTATTATATCCTCGTTCCGTTGCCTGAGTATCTCAAAATCGATCTCCCTGTCCGGCGGGCGCAACCCGTCAACAAGCGGTGTAGGCGTGGGCGTTGGAGTGGGTGCCGGCGTGGGCGTAGGTGTAGGTGTAGGCGTAGGTGTCGCCGTGGGCGCAGGCGGAGGCGGCGCTTCCGCTTCCGGCTCCTGCCTGTTCATATTGCTTATTCCAATACCAATACCAATGACAACCGCTGCCAACACCAACAGCAGTATAATGATTTTTCTATTTTTACCCACAATCTTTTTCTCTTCCATTGTCTGTATTAAATCTTGCTCCCCAATTGCTCGGCCTTCTTCAGCCCATCTGTTTTTTCAATGTCGCCGGCCCCGCCAACGCCGCCGGTTACCACAACGCCCCTGTCTTCGATTCCCAAAAACCCAAAGCTTCCTTTGTACATTTCTACAGCGCCGTCGTAAGCACCGTTGTCCGGCCCTTCTCCGCACAGCAACAACACGCTCTCCTTTATGCCCAGCGGCCGCAGCCCGCCTGCGCCGCCATATGCATACAGCTTGTCTATGGCCGCCTTCACAGGCGCGGGGAAAGAAAACCAGTAAAGCGGCGCGGCCAGCACCAGCACGTCCGACGACTCAAGCAGGCGCGCCAGCTCGCGAAAGTCATCGTTGACGCAACAGGCTTCCCCCGTGCTCCAGCATCGGTCGCACGCGCGGCAGCCCTGGATGGTTTTGTGCGCCGCTTCAAATTTGACCGCCGTATGCCCATTTTGCTCCGCGCCTTTTATAAATGCGTCCGCCATGCGGTCGCTATTGCCGTTCTTTCTGTAGCTCCCTGTTATCACCAAAATTTTCTTTCCCATACAAACCTCCTTGTTTTCTGTATTTCAACGCGCCTTTAGCGCCCTGTCGTATGCTTCTTTTGTTTTGTCATCAAAACAGACCATGTATACTTTTTGCATATCCGGGTGCGCCTCCAGAAATTTGCAAATCGTTTCTATTGCAATTTCCGCCGCGCGGTCCAGCGGAAAACGATATATCCCTGTACTGATGGATGGAAACGCCACCGTTCGAGCACCTTTCCCATACGCCAGCAACAGGCTGTTTTGATAGCTGTTTTCCAGCAATGCTTCCTCATGGTGGCTGCCGCCGCGCCAGATAGGCCCGGGCGTATGCACCACATATTTTGCAGGCAGGCCATAGGCCCCCGTTATTTTTGCCTGGCCCGTCTCGCAGCCGTGCAGTTTGCTGCATTCTTCCAGCAGCTTTGGCCCCGCTGCGCGGTGGATGGCGCCGTCTACACCACCGCCGCCCAAAAGAGATGTGTTTGCCGCATTTACAATTGCATCCACCCGCTGTTTTGTAATATCGCCTTTGATGATTTCCAGCTTACCGCTCATTCCTCACCATACCTTTCCACCGCATTCGCCGGGCACACCTCCGCGCACAAGCCGCAGTGCAAACACCGGCTTTCAATAATGCAGTAAGGCTCCTCTTTTATGCAATCCTGCGGGCAGCTTTGGCTGCAAGCTCCGCACTCTGTACACGCCTGCTCCAAGATGTAATAGCCCTTTTTTTCCTCCTCCGGCGCGCCAATAAAAAATGTCTCACGAAAAATAGGCACTTTGGACAAATCGAAAAACTCCCCCTGGCCTTCATACAAACAAAACACTTCCAGTATTTCCCTGCTTTTTCCGGGGTACATTTCGTGCATCGATGGGTTTTCACTGAAAATCGGCTCCAAATATTCCTGCCCCACTTGCTTTACTCTGCCCCGAAGCGATACCATCTCCCAGTTTTTAGAAAGCCCGGTCATCGAAACATATTTCTGCCGCGAAAGCTGCCGGTAGAAATTTTTTCCGCGTGCAGTTAAAAAAAACACGCCTTCGTCATTCGCCAGCATAATGTCGATGATCCGTGTATCCGGGCGCCCCTTGCGGTCTGTTGTCGCCATCGTAAAATCCTTGATTTCGCGCATTTTTTCGAGATATTTGTCCATACACACACCTCCAAACGCTTAGTATTCGATTCCCCTGCGGGCAAGCTGGCCTGCATCGTACGGGTGTTTTACCTTTTTAAGCTCTGTTATATAATCCGCATATTCTTCCAGGCCGCATGGTTTTCTGCCCGTCAGGACGATTTCCACACCCTCCGGCGCATCGCACAGAAGCGCTTGCAGCACGGATTTTGACATCAGCTCCCACTCGTATGCGTCCAGCGCTTCGTCTAAAACGATCAAATCATAGCGGCCCGAATTTGCGCCTTCCGCCGCATAAGCAAGCATCCTGTCGTGTTCTTCCTTTGTCTGCAAAAAATCCTGTTCATCCATCGTTACGGTAAACCCGCCGCCAGCTTCCGGACGCATCACCGTTGCATTTTCCACATTATCCAAAAAAGAGACTTCGCCTGTTTCCTGTGTTTTAAAAAACTGTACGGCAAGCACGCGCAGCCCCGCACCAAGCGCCCGCACCGCAAGCCCAAACGCCGCTGTCGTCTTGCCTTTCCCATCACCATAGTAAATATGCACCATGCTCTTACCTCTGCCAATCAACGGACGCCATGCCCGTTCAGGTATTCCACAAACTCTTCGAACGGAAGCGGTTTGGAAAATAGGTATCCCTGGTAAATAAAGCACCCCAGCTCCGCCAGCCGCTCCTTTTGTTCCTCCGTTTCCACATACTCTGCAAAGAGCTTTACTCCCATTTTTGCCGTCAGGCTGCTGATAGAACTTACAATATCGCTGGAGCGCTGGTTTTTCAATATATCCGAAACCAGTTTTCCATCCAGCTTAATCGCTGCCAGGTCGTGCGCCTGCATATATGTCATAGAGCTGTGCCCCATACCAAAATCGTCCATAATCAGGTCCATTCCCAACGCTTCGATCTTATCCAGCGTTTGCTGCATCATAGGCGTTACAACCAGCGCGACCTGTTCGGTCATTTCCAGTGCAAGCTTCACATTCCCATAAGAATATTTTTCGTATATTTGCTTTATATTGTCGTAAAAATCAGGGTTTTCCAGCTGGCTGGGCAGCATATTGACCGATATCTCCATCGGCTGCTCATACTTCTTGCCCAGCGCTTGCGCGTCCTTGCATACCTGGTCAAAAATCCAATTGTCCAGCTCATCCAAAAAGCCATCCTCCTGCGCCAGGCGGATGATCAGCGGCGGATAAATGTATCCGCCCGTCGGGTGGTTCCAGCGCAAAAGTGCCTCCGCGCCATAAATCGTGTTATCGTAGCGCACCTGCACCTGGTAAAACATTTCCAGCTCGTCATTTGCAATTGCATTCCGAAGGTCCAGCGCAAGGCTGCGTGCAATGGAGGCATGCGGGCCGGAATCGTTTATCAGGCTGCGGGTGTTTCCATATTCCTCATGCTCCATCAAAAGCCTTGTAAGGCCGGCAATGTTCTTTTTGAGCGATTTCATCTGGTGCCGCTCGCTCATGCGGATAAACGGAAGATAGAGCAGCACGCCAATTGCAATGTTGACCGCCTGCAAAATGCTCCCCGCATAAGACCCCGTTGCAACATAACCGCTGAAAATGGGTGGCGTCGTCCAGCCAACCGTATTGACGGCTATGGGAACCCATCCCGCCATTGTCGCAAGACCGCTTGTCAGCGTCAGCACAACGGGAACCAGTATAAACGGAATCAATAAATACCGGTTGAAAATAACAGGCAGGCCAAACAGGATCATTTCGTTAATGTTGAATATTGCCGGAAGCGCCCCCAGCTTGACAAGCTTGCGGTTGTTTTTCATTTTTGCGCCGATCAAAACAGCAATCACAAGGCAAAGCACCGTTCCGCACCCGCCCATCATAACAAAGGAATCCAAAAATGTTTTGGTGAAAATTTCGGTCGGCGCTTCGCCCGCGGCAACCAGCACCTGGTTGATTTCCATACCGCTTTCAAACGTTCCAAACGCCACCTGGTCGAGCATATTGCTGCCGTGCAGCCCCATAAACCACAGCCCGTCCACAAATGTAACAAACAGCAATGCGCTGCCAAGGTTTGCGCCCAGGTTTGCAAACAGCGCTTCAAACAGCAAGGACGCCGCCTCGTTCAGGCTGACATCCCCCAATGCCAGCGTAAGAAGCATGTGCGCGGCGCCAAAGGTTGCAATGACGATGGCCGCAGGCACGACGCAGTCAATAATAACATTGAAATCTGCGTCCGCACCAGCCGAATATTGCTTAAAAAGTCTCCGGCCACGCGTTGCCAGAAAACGAAAAAACACCCCCGACAGAAGCGCAACACAAATAGCAATAAATATCCACGAATGCCCAAAAATGACCGCCGGGCCTTCATCTGCCTGCCAGCCTACAAAAGCAACATACGAGCATACTGCCAGTATGGGGTAAATGCCCAACCGCCGCTGGTCTTTGTAGCGGCCATAGTAATAGCCCATAGAAAGCAAAAGCACCAGCGAAAGTATGCCCAAAGACCCATCATAAATGGTTAAAAAAAGCTCCCGAAGGTGGCCGTCCCACGCGCCTTCCAGCCATGTCTGGTACGCTTCCAGCGGGAACGAGTTGAGAATCAGCACAATCGACCCCGTCATAATAAAAGGGATCGCCGCTGCCAGTCCCTTTTTCAGAATGGAAAAAATATAATGCTCTCCCAATTCCCGCTCAGAAGCTATATGCTTTTGTGTTTGGCTTCTTCTCGTCCTCATCTGCTTGCGTCCGGCGCAAAGCGTGAGAACACGCCCCGGCCAGACCCCCGATTATTATTTGGTTGTTCCATTATTGCGTATATATAATAATACACCAAAAAAAGCATCTCAAAAAGAAAAAGCTGTATTTTCCCCAATATTGGCTGTTTTTTTAAATATACGGAGAGTTATTGCCATATCTCGGTCGTTATTTGCGGTCCTTGGTATTGAAAGGAATGAAGCCTGCCCCCTGCATTCGAATAGTAAAACTCGTATTTTGCCCCATCCGCCATTTCTACCATAATGTGAACGGGGTAATAGGTATATTCTTCCCCCCGGTCTTCCCGCATATCGTAGTCATACAGCATAACCTCGTTATATGCCGAAAGCGCCTGGTCCATATTTCCAAAACAAACGTCCATCAAATCGAGCGTTTTATCGAGGCACTCCTGCTCATACCGTTTGTACGCAGCAAACGTCATTTGGTTTTCCGGCTCATCTATATAAACATCCATATCCATCGCATACTCTGTTCGATTGATGGAAACCACCGTTTTGCTTTCCGCATCTACCCGGCACTGGTATTCCTCCACTCCGTCATTGGGCGCCAGGTAAATCTCCCACTGCCTTTGCGCTTCTTCCGTATAGTAATAGTCTTCCGCATATGCCCAACCGTATACGTCCTCAAAATCCGCATCAAACATCTGTATCAATAGCGTGAGCACCATATCCCCAATCTGTTTTGAATCTTCGGAAGAAATCTCCCCGTCCCACTCGATTGTATAATCCGGCAATGGCACCGCTTTCTTCTCCTCGGCAGGCAATGGAAGCTCCGTGTCAGCCGCCTCGCTTCCAGCGCTGTCTGCAGCATAGGCAACCGCGGCTACTTTTCCGAATGAATTTTCGCGGGTTGCCGACATAGCAGAAAGCAAAACCAGCGCCCCTACAAGGATCAGCGCTGCCGCAACGCAAAACACCCAAACCTTTTTTACAAAACGTTTCGCCTTGTCCATGGTCACCATCCGGCCTTTTCAACTTCGATCTCTTCGGCTGCCGCCGGCACACTGCCCGCGCCATCCACCATAGCTGCCGGATGATAAGAATATTCCTGCAGCATAACTCCTTCCGGCCGATTGAAAAAAACAAAACGGTAGGCCGAACCATCCGAAAGGCTAATGTACAGCTCGGCTATTGCTTCTACAATCCAATTTTGTTCAACAACCTGCCATGAATTATTCTCTATCCCAATGGTTTCCTGGCCCACAGAGGCATTTCGCAATAAAACCTCCTCCGCTTTTTTCACACACTCTTTCTCAAACGCAACATAGTCCTCATATGCAAAAGGAGTTTCCAACCACTCGTAATACGCGTCGTCATACTCCATTCCGTCATTATATATGGTATAGGTGTATATATTCCCATTGACTGTATCCACGCTCATCATGTATTCCCGAAAGCTAAATTGATCCTGTTTTGGCTGAAAAAAGATCGTCCACTGCCGCCGGTTGTCCTTTGCAGAAAAATGTGCAAAACCAGTCCCGCCTCCAAAATCCTGTCCGGATAGTTCTATCATTTCGCGAACGCAAATCTCCCCTGCTTCTTCCATGTCCATATCTTCGTTTTGTAAATCGACATACAAATCCCCCAAAACCAGCGTATATTCCGGCAGCGGCTGGCGTTCTTCCACCGGAAGGGAAATGGGCAGCTCCTGCTCCGTTTCCACGGCCTGCACCTTGTTTTGCACCGTGGCGCGGCGCGTTGTAAACGCATACGAAAGTAGAAATACCGCTGCAACCACAATCGCCGAGGCCACAGCAAAGGTGATCACCAATTTTACCGCTTCTGCCCTTTTCATTCTTCTTCCTCTTGAAAGCCAAGTTGGTTATCGTCATCCTCAGCAGACGTTCCATCGTTTAAAAACGTAATTCGAACAACTGTTCCGGTATCTGGCTTGGAATAGATTTTAAGCTGCGCATTGTGCGCCCGTGCAATTTGTGCACACAGCGAAATCCCCAGTCCCGCGCCGCCTTGCTCTCGGCTGCGCGCTTTATCCACCCTGTAGAACGGTTGTTCTACATGTTCGAGCTGCTCGGGTGTCATACCGCGTCCATTATCCATAATCTCTATCACAGAATTGACCGGGTTATCTTCCTCCGGAAAGCTCCGCAGCATCACTGCGCCCCCGTCATCCGTCGCTTTAATCGCATTGTCCAAAAAGTTGATCAGCAGGCTTTCCAGTAATGCGCTGTCTCCATACAGCCGGATGGGCTCTATCTTTGTTTTAAGTTGTATATTTCGCTCTTTCGTTTTGGGGTATATTGTCATTGCCGTTTTTTCCACAAGCGAATCAATATCCACTTCTTCTTTTTCGATCCCGGTGTTTTTAAGCAGCGCCAGGTCCAGCAGCTTAAACGCAACCTCCTTCAGCCTCGAGCTTTCCGACATAATATACTCCGCCGATATAAGCCGCTCTTCCTCTTCGATTGCAGCGCCTTTAATGTATTCGGCATAGCCATAAATCGTCGTAAGCGGTGTTCGGATTTCATGCGCAAGGTTATCGATAAACTGCTGCTTTTGCGTCGCGGCTTTTTCCAGGTCGTGCATCTGGGTCTCTATCTCTGCCGCCATGTCGTTGAAGTGTTGCCCCAGTTCGGCAAATTCATCCTTCCCGCCAATTACAACGCGGGCATCATAATTCCCCTGCGCAAAGCGGCTGGTCATGTCCGCCAGCTTGCGGATGGGGCGGGACATGCTGCTAAGCAGAAGGTACAGCGCAATCGCCAGACCTGCCGAAATAATAATGCTGGTTAAAATCAACTGTTCTTCCAGTGCTTGCTGTGCGGAAACGACCGATGAAAGGTCCTTCGCATACACTAAAATAGCCGTTCCTTTGGCAATCGGCAAATAGCCCGCCACATAAAAAAACTGCATGCCCGAAATATCGCGCATGACGGTGTTTCGTTCTCCATCCCGCAGAGACAACTCCGGCCGCTCCCCTTCGTACGACGGCAGGTTCGAATACAGCACCGCACCATCCTTAAGCACTTCCAGGTGCACCTTTTGGCGGTTGTAATAATTTCCATACGTCTCAAGCAAAGACCGGTACGCCGCCGAAATCTCCTCTGGGCCGTCATACCTCCCCTCCCTGCTTGAAATAGCGTCCATATCCTTTGCAATAGCCGCAGTAATAAAATAATGCTCCCCCAGGCACTTTTGCTGTTCGCTTTCCATATTGTTCCGGTAAGACATATCGGCAAGCATAAAAAGACCGGCGTCAAATGCAATCAAAAACAACGCCAGCGTGGCAAGGAATGTTTTTTGCCAAAATTTCATGAATCGGTCTCCAGCCGGTAGCCCAGTTTATATACCGTTTTGATCCTGTCTTCCCAGCCCAGTTTTTTTCGAAGCTTTTGTATATGTACGTCAATGGTGCGGGTATCGCCCAAAAAATCGTACCCCCATACATTTTCCAGCAGTTTATCGCGCGAGAGCGCAATGTTGCGGTTTACGATCAACTCTTCCAGCAGCTCAAACTCCTTGGGTGTCAGCTCAATCGGCTCATTTTTGTAGTAGACGATCCGCCCTTCAAAGTCTACCCTGGCGTCGTCCAGCTCAAACGTCGGCGTGCTTTTAGACGTTCGCCGCAGCACCGCGTTTACGCGCGCAATGAGCTCCAACGCATCAAACGGTTTAACAATATAGTCGTCCGCGCCAAGGTCCAGCCCCTTTACTCTATCTTCCACGCCGTCCTTTGCCGTCAGGAAAATGACCGGCATTCCATTCAGGTCTCCAATTACCTCAAAGCCCGAAAGCCCAGGCAGCATGATGTCCAATATCACCAGGTCAAAGTTTGCGTTTTGCGCCATTTCGACTGCCGTTATCCCGTCGAACGCTTGTTCGCACTCATGCCCCACAAGGCGCAGGTTTCGCTTTATCAGCTCGTTAATTGGCTTTTCGTCTTCAACAATCAGTATTTTTGCCATACACTTCTCCTCATCGTATTCCCATAAATTCGGAAACGGTTTTTCTGTATCCTATGACAAATCTTTATTACTATGATTTTATCATACAGTGTCAATGTTATAAAGTTGTTACTGGAAACATTTTTCTGCTAAATTTTTTGTGTTTTTTCACGATAATAAATAATAGTATCTATATCCTATAAAAGGATGGTTTTGCTCATGCGGATCATGAACAACATAGCCGCCATGACGGCGTACCGCCACTATTCCAATAACTTGGCGCTTATGCAGAAATCTGCCCTGCGGCTGGCTTCCGGCTACCGGATAAACAGCGCGGCAGACGACCCTGCCGGGCTTGCTATTTCCGAAAAAATGCGTTCGCAGATCCGCGGGCTCAATATGGCGGCGCGCAATACGCAAGACGCCCGTTCCATGATTCAAACCGCAGAGGGCGCCCTGCAATCCGCGCACGATATCCTCCAGCGTATGAACGAGCTTGCCGTGCAAGCCGCGACCGGAACGCTGGACGATGGTGACCGAAATATAATTTCCAAGGAATTTGAGCAGCTGAAGCGCGAACTGAATGACATCAGCCAGCAAACCACCTTCAACGGCCAGAAGCTTTTGGATGGCTCCAACTCTATTTACGGAATGCACCGCAGCGCGGCGACTGCGGGTATCCATACCAGCTCGGAAGAAGTTACAAAGGACGGGAAAACATTCACGCAGTCGGTCGTTGAAATCGACCCGTTCCGCCTGGTAGAGGGAGACCGGATCCACCTTTCGATTATAGACGAAAAAGGCCGCACTACCCACCATTACTACACATACCAAACCGGCGATACGATGGGGGATATTTATGCCCGTATGGGCTTCTCAAATAATGTAGAACGCAAAGGCCATTCCCTTGTTATTGCCGGCGAAGTATCTGTGGAGTTCACCTCTGCCATAAAAGCAGGCAGCTCGGGAACACCCTACCGGATACAGGTTGGTGCGCTTGAAGGAGAACAGCTTTCCGTCAATATCCCCTGCATGAACACTGCAGCGCTGGGGCTGGACAATATAAACCTCAACGACCAGGACAGCGCCGGCCGCGCTATAACAGCTGTTAAGTCCGCGGTCTCAAAGGTGTCGGACAGTCGTTCGACGCTCGGCGCAATGCAAAACCGCCTGCAGTACAAAATCAACAACCTGAAAAATACTGCAGAAAACCTGCAGGCTGCCGAAAGCCGTATCCGAGATGTGGATATTGCCCAGGAAATGACAAACCTCATCCGCTACAGCATCCTTTCGCAGGTTTCCATGATGGTTATGGCGCACCTCAATACGCAAGCGCGGAATGTCCTCCGGCTGCTCGATATCCCGCCTATACGCGCATATTGACTGCACTAAAAAAAATATGTTGACAAACTGCCCTTGGCTGTTTTATGATAAGTCTTGAAAATTGAATACCGACCAAACCGTTGAATGGGAAGAGTAGGCATAGCCCCTTCACTGATAGAGAGCCGCCGGTGGTGGAAAGGTGGCAGTGAACCTGTGCTGAATGGCCCCATGAGGGCAGGGAGAACGCGGCAAAGCCGTTAGTAATACCTGACGGGAACCTCCCCCGTAAAAATGAGGCGTGTATCGTCGTCCTGGTAGATGATCGTACACAGAAAAGAGTGGGTATAGAAATATACCAATTTGGGTGGCACCGCAGAAGCATAGTAAGGCTTTTGTCCCGGAAGAATACTGGGATAAAAGTCTTTTTTGATTTAAAAAACGAAAGGAGAAAAGAACAATGAAAAAGATTCCGCACAGATTGTACTTAACAGAGGAGCAGATGCCCAAGCAGTGGTACAACATGCGCGCCGATATGAAGGAAAAGCCGGACCCCATCATCAATCCCGGAACCATGCAACCAGCAAAAGCAGAGGATCTTTACCCTGTATTTTGCAAGGAGCTTGCAAAGCAGGAGCTTGACAACGAAACACGGTATGTCGATATACCGGAGGAAGTCCAGGAAATGTACAAAATGTACCGGCCCTCCCCGCTAATCCGCGCGTTCAATCTGGAAAAAGCGCTGGATACGCCCGCAAAAATTTACTTTAAGTTTGAGGGCAACAATACATCGGGCAGCCACAAGCTAAACAGCGCCATCGCACAGGCATATTACGCCAAGGAGCAGGGCCTTGCAGGCCTGACAACCGAAACAGGCGCCGGCCAGTGGGGCACCGCCCTCGCGGAGGCCTGCTCGTTCTTTCATCTCCCGCTGACCGTTTATATGGTTAAGGTGTCTTACGAACAAAAGCCGTTCCGCAAAGCCGTGATGGAAACGTTTGACGCTCAGGTCATTCCCAGTCCATCTAACACAACAAATGTTGGAAAACAAATTTTAGCGGAAAACCCCGGAACAGGTGGCAGCCTTGGCTGCGCTATTTCGGAAGCAGTGGAAAAAGCCGTTTCTACAGAGGGCTACAAATATGTGCTTGGTTCGGTGCTCAACCAGGTGCTACTGCACCAGTCTATCATCGGGCTGGAAAGCAAAATCGCACTGGAGATGCTGGACAAATATCCGGATGTTGTTGTGGGCTGCACAGGCGGCGGCTCCAACCTCGGCGGGCTGATTGCGCCTTTTATGCAGGACAAGCTGACAGGCAAGGCCTCTCCCCGCATCGTAGGAGTGGAACCCGCCAGTTGCCCCAGCCTGACGCGCGGCAGGTATGCGTACGATTTCTGCGACACCGGGCGCATTACCCCGCTGGCAAAAATGTATACGCTTGGCTGCGGATATATGCCTTCGGCCAACCACGCAGGCGGCCTGCGATACCACGGCATGAGTCCCATTCTTTCCAAGCTGTATCACGATGGTTATATGGAGGCCATTGCCGCCGAGCAAACAAAGGTGTTTGAATCCGCTGTACAGTTTGCCAAGCTGGAAACAATTTTGCCTGCGCCCGAGTCTGCGCATGCTATTTACGGTGCTGTTCAGGAGGCGCTCAAATGTAAGGAATCGGGCGAAGCCAAAACAATCCTTTTCGGCCTTACCGGAACCGGCTATTTTGATATGACTGCATACGATGCATACAACAACGGAAAAATGTCCGATCATACTCCTACAGATGCAGAGCTTCAGGTTGGCTTCGACTCCCTGCCGGACATGGAAAAAATGAAAAAAGGCATCGCTTAAAATACCGCTACCTATTATAAAACGCACCGGGCTTGTGGGCTCGCGTGCGTTTTTACTGTGTTTAACTTTCACAAAACCGTGTATACATGAATATAACCAAACAAAATTATTCTAAATATTTAAGGAGGCGAAAAAGCTATGAGCAAAGAAATAGGTACGATGGAAAAAATAGGTAAAAAAATGGATGAGTTCGGCGAAAAGGCAAAAGAAAAAGTCACCCACGCTGCCCACACAGCAGGAGATAAAACAAAAAGCGCCGCCCGAATTGCATCCAACAAAATTAGAAGCAAAGTCGACGAAGCGGACAATAAAATCACTTCCAAAACACAAAAATAATTTTGTACATACCAAAAACCCTCATCTTTTGCAGATGAGGGTTTTTACATGCACCATAGCTACACATTCAACACAAAGCGCCCGATTGCTTCCGCAACGCCCGTTCCGTTGGAATTATCGACAATGTGGTCCGCTGCCGCGGCCGCCTCGGGCTGTCCATTCGAAACAGCGACCCCAACACCTGCAAATTGCAACATTTCTACATCGTTTCCCGCGTCCCCCAGCGCCAGTACACAGTCGCTGGGAATATCGTACAGCTCACACAACCACTTTAGTGCAGAGCCTTTATTGACGTCTTTGCGGATAAATTCCGCATTCATGCCAAGCGTATTGACGACATCGACCTCCGCAAACTGGCTTTGCATCGAAAGCAATTCTTTGTGCATTTCATCGCTGTCTGCCCATCCAAGTATTTTTTGTGTGTTTCCGGCAGCAGCATCTGCAATCTCTTCCCTTGTTTCAAGGTATACGAGGTCGCCGCTGTGCATTCCGCCGCCTTTCCATGCTTCGCGCAGCCGCTCGTCCATATCTCCCTTCAGGCAATACACCTTTCTGCCGCTATATAAAAAATGCCGAACATTCATATCCGAAAGCATATCCATGATGCGCAAAACCAACCGTTTGGGAAAGCGCTCGCTGTAAAACGTCTCTTCCTGATTGGCAATTTCCGCCCCGTTGCAGGTAATAACGGGCATCTTTACGCCAAACAGCTTGATAAACCGCCGCGTAGTCGCAAGCGCTCTCCCCGTTGCAAGCGTAAAGCGGATTCCCCTGTCCTGCACACGCTTTACCGCTTCCAGGTTTTCCCGCGTCGGCTCCTTGCTTAACGCATGTACCAGCGTATTGTCGATGTCCGATACAATCAGCTTTATTTCCTGCATTCTGCCAAAAATTCTCCAATTCGTTTCAGCGCTTCTTTGAGGTTGTCCATCGACGAAGCATAAGAACAACGCATAAAGCCCTCGCCTGCCTGGCCAAACGCCGTTCCGGGAACGCAAGCCACCTTCTTTTTTTCCAATAACTTCAAACAAAATTCATCCGACGTCATTCCCGAAGACTGAATACAAGGGAAAATGTAGAACGCCCCCTTGGGCTCGAAGCAATCCAACCCCATTTGCCTGAATCCGTTATAGACAAACCTTCTGCGCATATCGTAGCTTCTCACCATTTTACCGACCTGCGCAAAGCCGCTTGCCATTTCCTGCTTTAGCGCTTCTTCTCCCGCATACTGGCTGGCCGTGGGCGCACACAGCATGGAATATTGATGGATTTTAACCATGGCGTCTATAAGCGGCTTTGGCCCCGCCGCATACCCCAGACGGAACCCTGTCATGGCAAATGCTTTGGAAAACCCGTTTATTACCACACACCGCGGGAAAATCTCCTCAAAAGACGCAATAGATGTATGGCTTCCGCCGTAAGTCAATTCGGAATATATTTCGTCAGAAATTACCAGCAGGTCGTGCTTTACAACCACCCGAACGATATCCTTCAGCTGTTCGCGCGTCATAATTGCCCCCGTCGGGTTGTTGGGGTAAGGGATCACAATTGCTTTCGTTTTGCTTGTAACAGCCTTTTCAATCTGTTCCTCTGTCAAAATAAAGTTGTCCTCTTCCCTCGTTTCGATGGGCACGGGCACGCCTCCCGCAAATGTTACGCCCGGCATGTAGGAAACATAAGACGGCGCAGGAACCAGCACTTCGTCGCCTTCCTCGATGGTCGCCCGGAATACCAGGTCCAGCGCTTCACTGGCACCAACTGTTATTACAATTTCTTCTAGCGGCGTATAGCAAAGCCCGTAACGCTCGTCCAAGTACTCCGCCACCAACTTCCGAAGCCCTACATTGCCGTGGTTGGAGGTGTAATGCGTATAGCCGCGTTCCATAGAAAATATCGCCATTTCACGAATGTTCCACGGCGTCACAAAATCCGGCTCTCCCACACCAAGCGAAATCGCATCCTTCATTTCGCTTGCGATATCAAAAAACTTGCGTATACCCGAGGGCGGCGCATCCAAAATCTTTTTGGCGACAAACCGTTCTGTGCTCATGGCGAAACCACCAGTCTTTCGTCGCTCTCGTCTTCCACCAACACAACACCCGCCGATTTGTATTTGCGCATAATAAACAGCGTCACCGTGCTTGTGACGCCGTCAATTACTGCCAGCTTTTCAAAAACAAATTTGGATATCTCCTGCATGCTGCGGGCGCGCAGGCGCACCGAAAGGTCGTAGCTGCCTGCCATCAGGTTGACGGAGCGAACTTCGTCATATTTATAAATGCGGCGCGCGAGGTCGTCGTAGCCATAGTCTCGCTGCGGCGTAATATTGACCTCCACCAGCGCCTCTACAATATCATCATGCAAGAGCTTTTGCCGGTTTACGATGGCGGCATATTTTACAATGACTTTTTCTTCCTCCAGCTTGTTCACTTCAGCCTCTATGGCTTTGGTGTCGGCCCCCAGCATCAGGGCGATTTCCTCAGGCGTCGTCCTTGCGTCGTCTTCCAATATATCCAATATTTCCAGCCGTAAATCCCGTTTCATTTTTTCCTCCGCTCCGGTTACTTACTTACAATACAACATTTTAGCAAATTCCCCGATGCGCTTCAAACCCTTTTCAATATTTTTTCTGGAAGTAGCGTAAGATAGCCGCACAAAATCATCTGCGCCAAAGGCGGCGCCCGGTACGACGGCCGTCAGCTTTTCTTTCAAAAGTATTTCCGAAAAATCGATAGAAGAAGTAATCGTTTTTCCTCCCAGTTCGCATCCTTTTAATTGGGAAATATTCATCATCACATAAAACGCACCCTCGGGCATAATGCACGAAAGGCCGTCTATCTCGTTAATCATCCCTACCATCAGTAGCCTGCGGCTGTCAAACTCGTTGCGCATAAACGCGATCTCTTCCTGCGGCCCCAGCAGCGCTTCCACGCCTGCATATTGCGCAATGGAGCAAGGATTGGAGGTTGCGTGGCTTTGGTAGCTTCCCATCACTTTGGCCACTTCCACCGTGCTGGCCGTATAGCCGATGCGCCAGCCCGTCATAGAATATGTTTTGGAAAGCCCGTTTACCAGTATCGTCCGGCTATATGCGTCGTCGCTCAGTGTTGCAATGCTCGTCGCCTCGTTGCCGTCATACACCAGCTCGTCGTAAATTTCGTCCGAAATAATAAAAAAGTCATGCTCTTTGGCAATGCGGGCAATGCGCTTTAGCGCTTCCGCATCGTAAATACAGCCGCATGGGTTAGACGGGCTGTTTACGATAATCGCTTTGGTTTTTTCTGTAACGGCGGCGCGGATGTCCTGCTCTGTGGGAACAAATCCGTTTTCTTCTCTTGCCTGCACAAACACCGGTACGCCGTCCGCCATTTTTACCAATTCGGGGTAAGTCAGCCAGTATGGGCTGACAATCATTACCTCATCTCCCGGGTTTAGAATGGTTTGGAAAATATTGAACAGCGAATGCTTTGCGCCGTTCGATACCACGATTTGCTCCGGCTCATAGCGCAGACCGTTCTTTTTTTTCTGGGATTTGCAAACCGCCTGCTTCAGCTCTACCGTACCCGAAGCCGGCGTATATTTTGTCAGGCCAATGCGCAGCGCCTCTATTGCCGCGTCCTTTATATGCTGCGGCGTATCGAAATCCGGTTCGCCCGCGCCAAAGCCAACCACATCCAGCCCTTGTGCTTTCATCTCCTTTGCCATCGCTGTAATCTTTAATGTGAGCGACGGCGATATTGCAATTGCTTTTCTCGAAAGTTGCATTTTTCTGCCTCCAAATCGTTTTTATGCATTTTTATCAATACTCCGATTTCACCAGAAAACACAGTATCTACAAACGATATATTCAGTATATTTTAATACATATGGAATGGAAACACAATAGCTTTCTTTCATAAAATGCAATTTTTTATAAATAAATATTGCGATTTGCACATTCCTGCCATCGTTGCCGGCTTTCGGCAAAAAAACAGGGCGGCAATTTTGCCGCCCTGTTTTTCACTTCCTATTCATATTATCTACATAAGTCCAAATACCAGTTCAGAATAGGCTGCCGGGTCAGAAACCGGAAGCCCCGCCATCATCTCTGCCTGGTAGAATAGAATTTTTGTATATTGCTCCGCTTTTTCATTATCCGTGTTTTGCAGTTCGCACAGTTTTTCCAGCACGGGGCTTTTTAAGTTTATTTCCAGCACGCGCTCTGCACGCGCATTTCCGTCCGGCTGTACCTGGTTTAAATATTTCTCCATTTCGAACGAAACCGGTCCTTCCGCCGTCAGGCAGGCGGGGGTATTGCGCAGCTTCTGCGAAATTTTCACTTCCTTTACCGCATCCCCCAATACGCCCTTCATAAACTCCAGCAGGTCTTTGCTATCGTCCTGCTGCTTTTTATGCTCCTGCTTTTCCTCCTCTGTTTCCAGGTCCGGATCATCTGCACTTATGGAACGGATGGGTTTTTCGTCGTAACTTTGGAGTGTTTGCGCAACAAATTCGTCCACTTCCTCCGTAAAATACAGTATTTCATATCCTTTTTCGCGGATTCGCTCGGCCTGCGGAAGCGTGGCAATGAGCGGTATGCTTTGCCCTGCCGCATAATAGATGGATTTTTGATCTTCCTTCATGCGGCCCACATATTCTTCCAGCGTCGTTTTTTCGTCTCCCGCGGAGGAGCTGTACAGCAGCAAGTCTTTGAGCTGGTCTTTATGCATGCCGTATTCGGAAAGCACGCCGTATTTCAACTGCCTGCCAAACGCATCGAAAAAGGTCTCGTATGTTTCCCGTTCATTTTTGAGCATTTTCAAAAGCTCGCTCTTTACCTTCTTTTCTATATTGGAGGCAACAACTTTTAGCTGCCGTGTATGCTGGAGCATCTCACGCGAGATATTGAGCGAAATATCCGGCGTGTCCACCACCCCGCGCACAAACCGGAAGTGCTCCGGAACCAGCTCTTCGCAATGGTCCATAATGAGCACGCCGCTCGAATAAAGCTGCAAGCCTCTTTTATATTCCTTCGTATAATAATCGTAGCTTGCTTTTTGGGGAATAAACAGCAGCGCCTTATAGCTGACCGTTCCCTCCGCATCCACATGAATGGCTTTCAGCGGGTCTTCAAAATCAAAGAATTTCTCTTTATAAAACTGGTTGAGGTCCTCGTCCGAAACCTCGTTCTTATTGCGTTGCCAGATGGGGACCATGCTGTTCAGCGTTTCCAGCTCGTAATACGTTTCCCACTCCGGCTCTTTGCCTTCCTGCCCCTCGTTCAGGTTGCGGCGGCGCTCCCGTTCCATTTGCACGGGGTAACGAATATAGTCGGAATACTTTTTGACCAGCGACACCAGATTGTACTCCTCCAAAAAACGGCTGTAGCTTTCGTCCTCCGTATCTGCTTTAATTTCCATGATGATTTCCGTACCCTGCGTTTCCTTTTCGCAAGCGGTAATGGTATACCCGTCCGCGCCGGACGACTGCCATTTCCACGCTTCCTCCGAGCCGTATTTTCGGGTGATTACCGTAATTTTGTCGCTGACCATGAATGCGGAATAAAACCCAACGCCAAACTGGCCGATGATATCGATATCCTCCGCCGTATTTTCCATTTCGTTTTTGAACTGGAGCGAACCGCTTCGCGCAATTACACCCAGGTTGGACTCCAGGTCTTCTTTGCTCATACCGATACCGTTATCTGTTACGGTTAATATGCGTTTTTTCTCGTCGCGGTCTATGCGGATAAAAAAATCGCCACGCGCAAGGCCTGTGCCGCTGTCCGTAAGCGCCGTGTAGCAAAGCTTATCGATTGCATCGCTCGCATTGGAAATGATTTCGCGCAGGAATATTTCCTTATGCGTATAGATGGAGTTGATCATCAAATCCAGCAGCCGCTTGGATTCGGCTTTAAATTGCTTTTTTGCCATAATCGACGTCCCCTTTCTTTCCATAATCGTTATAAATTATTATCTAAAAAAGTATTATATCACTTATGCCCAATATGTCAAAACGCTTAAAAGAGGTGCGTTTGCACCTCTTTTAAGTTTGCGGAATTACACTATAGAATATATGGTTAACCCTTGCATACCACCAATCTGTCTAAACATCGATATCGAAGTAGTAGTCTCCATATTTTGTTACTTCAAGCGTATATTTTGGCAATACGGTAATGGTGGTTGTCGGCTCTTCCACAACTGCCGGGCCGTGCACGACTTGGCCATATTTCAGCTTTACGCCATTGTATGCCGGTGCATCCACAACCCCGCCCAACTCCTTGAAGTACATTTTGCGCGTTTCTTCCATAACAGGCGGCGTTTTATCCGGCGTGTCTGCAAGCTCCCGCAGCTTTGCTCCCTCGTCCACTTTGCCCACAGCACGCACACGCCATACAAAGCAGTTGACATAGCTGTTGTCCTTTACGGCAAACTGGCGGAAATGCTCGGTGTGGAACGCTTCTTCCAGCTCTTTTACAAAGTCCTCCGTAAACGTAAAGCCGTGGAAAAGGTTTTCGTGCGCCAATACACTCAAATCCCACGCCTGCGACGGGTAACGACCTTCCATATACAGCTCGATCTTCCGGTTTTCGGGCGCGATGTTGTTGCGCTCCAAAAATTCCTCTGCCTGGCTTTGCAGCTCGCGCACGCGCTGCGTGACCATCGCATAGTCGAACATACGTGTTTCCTGATACAGCGTGATGGAAAATTCCTTCGTCAGGTCGGAAAACAGTCCGCCTGCGGCACTAAGGCCGCCCGCTGTTTTGGGAATGATCAGCTTTTTCATTTCCAGGCCGACCGAAAGCGGAATGGCATGTGTACCGCATGCGCCGCCGCCCGCAACCATTACATATCCGCGCGGGTCTACACCCTGCCAAACTGTAACGTCTTTGATTGCCTTTACCATATTTGCGTTGACCGTGCCCCAAATTGCGTAAGCAGCTTCGTATACGTCCATATCCAGCTTTTTGGCAACGTGCTCTTCGATTGCATCCCATGCGCACTGTACATCAAGCGTCATTTTCCCGTTATTGAAATTGGCCGGATTGAGGTAGCCTAAAATTACATTTGCGTCCGTAACGGTGGGAAGCTTTCCGCCGCGGCAATAACACGCCGGCCCGGGAACAGACCCCGCGCTTTGCGGCCCTACACGCAGCATTCCGCCCGCGTCTACCCAGGCGATGCTTCCGCCGCCCGCACCGATGCTGTGCACGCCTACGCGTGCGATGCCAGGCACTTCGTCACCAATGACTGTTTCCCTCGAAATGCCGATATGGTTATCGATTACGCAGCTGACGTCGAATGTAGTGCCGCCCATGTCCATAACAACGGCATTCTTGTCGTTCGCATCCATATTGACGTATTCCCTGCCCGAAACAGGTGCCATAGCCGGGCCGGAATCGATAGACAGCAGCGGCGATTCGGATATTTCGATGGGGCTCATTACACCGCCGTATGCGTTTAGCATACCCACTTCGCCAATATAACCCTGGTCGTTCAGGTTTTTATTCAGATTTTTGGAATAGATAGAAACCAGCCTTCTTAAGGACGCGTCCATCGCCGTTGAAACAAACCGACGGTACTCGTTGATCTGCGGATTGACGTCCGCGCTGATAACAACGGGTATATCCGGGAACTCTTCCTTAATGATTTCCTTTGCCCGCCGTTCGTGCGCCGCGTTTACCGGCGACCAGAGAAAGCACACGGCAATGGCTTCTACATTATACTCTGCAAGCTGCTTTGCCGCCGCAATCACTTCGTCCTCATTGAGCGGAACTTCCACGCCACCCTCGGAATTGATGCGTTCTTCCACGCCAAATGTCAGGTACCGCGGTACAAACGGCTCGGGAAAATCGAGATAGAGGTCGTGCGGGTTTTTGGGCGGGCCTTCCCTGAAAAGCAATACATCGCGGAAACCTTTCGTTGTAATCATTCCCACTTTGCCCGCTTTTTTTTCAAGGATCGCATTTGTGGCGATCGTAGAACCATGCGTCAGCCTACCGCCATTTTTTACACTGATATCTTTAAGAAGCTGTTCCAGTGAAATATCGTAAAACTCCGCGGCATTTTTCAACGCCCCAAGCATCCCCTCCGCATAGTCGTGCGGGGTCGTGGGGGATTTAAATATTTGAATGCAGCCTGTTTCATCCAGGATTGCCGCATCGGTAAATGTGCCGCCAATGTCAACACATGCAAATTTAGCCATAGGGTTTTCTCCTTTTTCTTTATATAGAACCAATCAGCCAGCGTTTCGCATTTGCTCACGCAGCTCTTTTGTTTCGTTTTCCTTCACTTTAAACAGCTCTTGGGAAGTATCCAGCACTACACCGTAGGTCTGCTTGGCATAGTCTTCTGTAATCCAGCCTTCGCGCACCCGCAGGCATACCATTTCCGGGTCGCGGTCGAGCGGGTTTCCATATCCGCCTGCCACGCAGCACTCGCCAACCATTACGTCGCCTGGCTCCAGCACCTCGGAAGAATAGACCGGCCGCGGTACGCGGCTTTCCCTGCCTTCGGCCAGCTTATAGCGGAATGCCCTGTTTACATGCCCATCCAGGCCGCCCGCTATTCCCTTGGGCGCGTTCTTTCCGCCATCGCATGCATAGGTTGCTGTGTACGGCGCTTCCCTGGCGGCACACTCAAAGACAACGCCCGGAGCCGAATCCCACTGCCCCGACCCGATCGTATCGGGAATAATTTCTTCCTGCACGATGAGCACCGGGTATTGCTGCTCTAAAAGCTCAACAGAATTCCATTTGCATGCTCCAGAATTTCCGGCATCACAGAAGTTGATCCAGCCATCGTGCCCTTTTACTGCCGGGCCGCCTGTTGCGCCAAGAATAAACTGGTTGACATACGGGTCGTTGTTTTTGCGATAGTCCAGTCCGGAATACACGCCCTGCGAAACAGATACATTGCAGTTTGGCTCTGCCATGCCCGTTTCCTTTTTCAATTTATTAAACAACACGCCCACATTGCCCGCCGTCCGCGATGCAAGGTTTGTCGTACATGCGGAATAAGACTTTGGATGCTCCGCTTTTCCAAGCAAACAGCCCTTGCGCATAATTACCTTGATATGGTCCATCGCGCCGTCTATTGCAGGAATGTCCGGCATATGATACATAACGCCCGACCGGCAGGCCGCAACGGTTGTAGATTCGCAAAGATTCAGCCCCCACGCAAGCGTATCAATATTCTTTGTAACATCGATGATGATATCGCCCGCCTCTTTATCTACCCATGCCTCCAAATGGATGAGGATGTCGTCCGAAAATCCGGGAACCTCATCAAATTTGAATTCATGGATCACTTTTTTATCTTCAAGCTTCTGGATCTCCTCCAGCATCAGGCGCTCTGCATAATCGGTATAGGCCGTGCAAAACTGCTTGATCGTATCATTGCCGTATTCCTTGCACATGCTTTTGAGCTGCCGCTCGGCCGTGCGTGTCGAACCCTGTGCAGCAAGGAAATCGCCATACCAGAGTTCGGGCACGCGGATGCGCATTTTAGCAATATTGACGATATCGAAAACGTCTTCGTAATTTTCCTGTATTTTTACGCAGGGAAAGATGATTGCGCCCTCGTTGTATACGTCCGTTGCCCACGCATTATACGTCGTGGGGATGGAGTTCCCGCAATCTGCCTGGTGCGCTTTGATGACAGAGAAAAACATCAGCTCGCCGTCGTTGAAAACGGGCGCAATAAACGTATAGTCTGCTGCATGCGAGTTTCCGTGGTAGGGTGAGTTGTTGAGGAATAGATCTCCCTCGTGGATTCCTTCCGGATGGCTGAACAGGTATTCTGCCATCAGCCCCATATTTCCGCAGTGAATGGGTATTCCGTGCGGCGCCGCGATGACCTTTCCATACCGGTCGAAAAGTGCCGTCGAAAAGTCACGCGCAAAATTCAACACCTGTGACCTCGCAGTGCGGATGACCGTGTTGATCATATCCTGCGTGATTGCGTCGATCCTGCTGGATAATACCGATAGCAGGAACGGATCAAATTTTTTGCTCATACTGTACTCCTTAACTTTTTACTGGTTGCTATATGATTGGCAAATAGCACATGATGCTATCTGTAATATGCCTTCGTATCGGTAGCGGGCTTTTTAACTGAGCCCGGTGCTTACCTGTGTAATGGCCTTAATCAGGTTTTCTTCGGTGATTTCGTCCCGCTCGAACGCCCCGTTGATCTGTCCGTTCGACATCGTCAATATCCGGTTGGAAACGCCCATAATCTCCGGCATTTCACTGGAAATAACGAGTATCGCGAGGCCATCTTCAGCCATGGTTGCAATCAACTTGTGGATTTCTGCTTTAGAGCCAACGTCGATCCCCTTTGTCGGCTCATCCAAAATGAGCAGCTTGGGGTGCGTTGCAATCCACTTTCCGATGATAACCTTTTGCTGGTTTCCGCCGGATAAAAACACGCACTTCTGGTAGCCTCCCGGCGTCATAATTGACAGCTTTTCCCTGTATTCCTCAAAAAGCCTGTTTTCTTTTGCCGGGTCTAAAAACGCCCGTTTGGTCATATTCTTCAACTGCGGCATGCTGATGTTCTGTGTGCAATTCATGCGCAACACCAGCCCCTGCTCCTTTCGGTTTTCGGGTACAAGGCCAATCCCGTGCTTTACCGCATCTGCGCTCGACCGGATATGCACCTGCTTTCCGTTCATTTTCACATGACCGCGATCCAGCTTGCGTACACCAAAGATGCTCTCTGCGATTTCCGAGCGGCCCGCGCCCACCAGGCCATACAGGCCAACGATTTCGCCCTTCCGGATAGAGAACGAAATATCTTTAAATATTCCGTCAATCGTCAGGTTTTCCACTTCCAATACTTTATCATCGGTAATTTCGGCATGGCTTTTGTGGAAAAACGCATCTAGCTTTCGCCCGATCATCAGCTGTGTAATATCGTCGATCGTCGCTTCGTCCGTAACCAAATCGCCCGTTTTGGAGCCGTCGCGGAATACGGTTATGCGATCGCTGATTTCAAATACTTCGTCCATTTTGTGGGTGATATAAATAATTCCGACATTATTTGCCTTTAAGCGGCGGATGTTTTCAAAAAGCACATCCTTTTCCTTATCTGTAAGCGACGAGGTCGGCTCGTCAAAAATAACGACCTTTGCATTAAACGCAAGCGCCCGCGCAATTTCAACCATTTGCTGCTGCGCAATAGGAAGGTTTTTGACCGGCTCTTTGGTGCTTACGTCACACTGGATCTGCGTCAGGATATCCCTGGCTTTGGCATGCATCGTTTTTGTATCGATCAGTCCGCTCTTTTTATGCGGAAGGCTGCCCAGGAAAATATTTTCTGCCACGGAAAGGTCCGGAACAAGGGATAATTCCTGGAAAATCAGGACGATTCCTTCGTCCCTTGCTTCCAGCGGGTTTGTAAAGTTTACCTGCTTTCCCTGATACAAATACTCCCCTTCTCCCTTATCCACGGGCTGAATGCCGGCAATACACTTCATAAGCGTAGATTTCCCTGCGCCATTTTCGCCGCATATAGCGAGGACTTCACCGGCATAAAGGTCCATATCTACCTTATTCAACGCCTTAACACCCGGAAAAGTTTTTGATACGCCCCTGATTTGCATAATGGGAGTTTTGTTATTTGTATCCATATTACACCTCATGTCTTATGTTTTTGCCCGCCACCGCCCTTTGGAGGTGGCGGGCAAAATGTTTGATTACCGAACTACTAAATAGTACTGGTTCATACCCATCCTCTAGAACTCCGGAGGAGGCATTTCATCGATGTTATCCAGCGTAATTTTGGGTGTGGGCAGGTATGTGAAGAATTCTACCGGCTCGCCAAGCGCGGCTTTAACAGCCATGTTCATGAACAGGCGAGTCTCTTTCTGCGGGGATTGTTCTTCCGATCCATACAGGATGCCCTGTTTGATCAGCTCATAGCCTTCAGCATAGTTGTTGCATGCTGTTACAATCGTGCCGTCCATTCTTCCCAGCGCCTGCAAGGCGTTGATTGCGCCGATGGCAACGTTGTCATTGCAGCATACTACGCCGTTGATTTCAGGATATTTTGTAAGCAGGTTTTCCATGACTGACTGCGCTTTCTCGCGAGACCAGTCTGTGGGCTGCGTTTCCAGATATTCGATTCCCGGTGCTGCCGCTTCCAGCGTCTGCTTAACGCCTGTAGAACGGTCTTCCGCGTTTACATATCCAGGTGTTCCCATCAGTTCAACAACTTTTCCTTTGCCGCCCAGGCCTTCGATGCACATTTCCGCAGCGTTGATGCCCTGCTGTATATTATCTGTGCCGCCGTAGCCAACAATATAATCGTAGCCTTCTTCCGAAACCGGCGAGTCGCCGACTACAACAGGAATGCCGGCATCGTACGCACGCTTAAGCGCAGGCACGATTGTATCGCCGTTGACCGCCCATACAATGATAACGTCTACTTTTTGTGCAATCAGGTCATCTACCTGGTTGGATTGCTGGTTTGCGTCCATCAAAGCATCCAGCACGGTCACTTTGATACCGAGCTCTTCTGCATAGCGGTTGAATTCGTTGTAGCTTGCCGACTGGTAGTTGTCGATGGAAACATGGGCATACGTCATGCCAACCGTAATATCGCTCAGGTCTTGACCTTCAAAGATATTGGCTGTCATGTCTTCTGCACCAGAATCCGCACCGCCTGTGTCTTTGGGCGCTTCCTCAGAGGGTTCTTCGGACGCTGCTTCAGAAGGCGCTTCAGAGGGTGCTTCCTCCGAAGGTGCTTCAGGCGCAGCACTCTCGCTTGGTTCTGCGGACGCTTCCGGCGCCGGCGTACTGCAGGCTGTAAATATAAAGCATACACACAGCAACAACAGAGCGAATCTTGCAATCATTTTTTTCGACATGTTTTTTTCTCCTTTATCACATGTTTTTCTATTGGAAACGATGCCTCGACACATCGTTTGCAAACGTTTCAAAAATACTCCCTATCTGCTTTTCAGGATGTCACCTTCCGTTTGTTTTCCGAAAGATACTTGTCCAGTACAATGATGCCTATCAGGACAAGGCCCAACACCAGTGTTCTGAAATACACCTGCAAGCCCATTACGTTCATTCCATTATTGATAATACCAATCGCCATAACACCGCCCAGCGTATGCCACATGCTGCCAAAGCCGCCGGCCAGCTTAGAGCCGCCCAAAACAACACAGGTGATAATTGTCATCTGCAAATCCGGATAGCCGAGCGTAGGCGTTGCCGAATTCAGCTTGGCCGCTTGCAAAATACCGGCAAGGCCTGCCATGGCGCCGCAGATCACAAAGTTGATAAACGTCGTTTTTTCTGTATTGATGCCGGCGTTCCTTGCTACTTCCTCGTTGCCGCCCGTTGCGTAGGTGTTGCGGCCGTGCCGCGTCCTTCGTAAAATGAACTCTCCTACAACAAGCGCGATGATGAATATCCAGGCAAGCGCGGACACTCCCAGAAACTGCGCCTGTCCAAACTCTGCAAATGCTTCGTTTGTGCCCATAATCGAGGTCTCGCCGCTGAATATGTATACAAACCCGCGTGTACCCATCATAGAAGCAAGCGTTACTACAAACGCGTTCATTTTCACCTTTGCAACCAGCACGCCATTGATCGCGCCAATCAGTACGCCTACCGCAATCCCGCAAAGCAGTGCGACAGGCATGCCGTAGGACTGCAGCCCTACCGACAGGTTTGCAGAAAGGCACATGACCATGGCAACCGAAAGGTCGTAATAACCGTTAATGATAAGGAAGGTCATTCCTACGGCCAATACGCCGTTAATCGCATTCTGATCGAGCAGGTTCCCAAGGTTGTCAACATTCAGGAACCCGTCCGCAATAATGGAGAGGAGGAGTACAAGCCCGATCAGAATAGGTACGATGGTATAATTTTTCATAAACAGGGTAAATTTGTCCCTGCTTAACGTATTTTGTCCTGTTTTCTCGTTACGCATTGACTGACCTCCTCTTTGTGGACAGGATATCCAACATTACTACGCCAACGATGATGAACCATTGCGCTACCCACTGGAAGTAATACGGAAGCCCGATCATAATAAATCCGTTGAACAGGAACCCAACAATAAGCCCGCCTATCGCCGTTTTCCACACGCTTCCCTCGCCGCCGTTCAGGCTTGTTCCGCCTAGAATAACAGCAGTAATAACCTGGAATTCGTATCCCTGCCCCATCGTGTTCTGGAATCCCAATACGCGCGAGCTGATCAGTATGCCCGCTACCGCGGCAAGAATGCCGGTCAACACATATGTAAGGAGGACGATATTTCCAGAGCTGATGCCCGAAAAATTGGCTGCGGTATTATTGGAGCCTACTGCACGGACCTTGCGCCCAAAGGTCGTTTTGTCCAGCAAAATCGTGAAGATGATGATTACGATTGCGTACAGGATGACAGGGAACGGAATGGCCCCCACCATGCCGCCGCCGATAAACGCAAACCACGTCGTTTTATCCAAAAGATCGATAAACGAACCCGAGGTATAAATAAGCGTCAACGCCTGCAATACGCTCATCATCCCAAGCGTTACAATCATAGAATTGAGTTTTAGCTTGCCTACCAGAAATCCGGATGCAAGTCCGGAAAGCGCACCCGCAATAATTGCCATGATAACTGCCATAAGCGGGCCGCCAACGTTGTGCTGGCTGATTGCTATGGCCGCCGTGAGCGACATCAGCGACCCAACCGAAAGGTCAAAGTTCCCCCCAATGATGACAAGCGTCATGCCGCAAGCAATAATGCCTACAATCGTGACCTGACGAAGCACCAGTATGATGTTCGCTCCCGACAGGAAAGTTGGATTCCACAGGGCAAAAACCGCGACAATTATAAGCAGCGCCCATATCAACCCTAATTTCCTTATGATTTCGCGAACTTTTCCATGCTTTACATTTTGCACACTTCTCGCTCCTTTGTTTTGAATCTGGTTATCGAAAATTATTCTTTTCGTATTTTGCTACAATATTTGTTTTTGTTAATCTAAAAATACAGCAAATGGTCACCAAAAATACAGCACATGCCCAGAGATAAAACGGGCATCTCAGCACCGAGCTAAAACTGCTATCCTTTAGAGTGCTACGAAGCCAATAAAG
>JBMNTU010000010.1:0-33209 GCA_050945895.1 Christensenellaceae bacterium
GGAATATGTAGTGGAAATGAAAAACATTGTCAAAAAATTCTCCGGAATTGCTGTGCTTGACGATGTTCAGTTCAACCTGAAGCCAGGGGAAGTACATGCGTTGATGGGGGAAAACGGCGCAGGAAAATCTACATTGATGAAAATTCTTACGGGCATCTATTCCAAGGATGAAGGCGAGGTTTTTCTGGAGGGGCAGAAGGTAGAGTTTACTTCGCCTATGCAATCGATACGAAGCGGAATATCGATGATACACCAGGAGCTCAACCCAATCCTGGATCTTTCTGTTGCAGAAAATATTTTTGTTGGCAGGGAAAAACGCAAGAATAAACTGGGCGCGTTAAGCGTAGTAGATAAAAAAAGCATGATTACAGAAGCGCGCGAGCTCATGCAACAGCTGGATATTCATGTAGATCCTCGAACAATTATGCGAAGCCTGACGGTGGCGCAGTTCCAGCTCATTGAAATCGTTAAAGCAATTTCGATGAATGCAAAAGTTGTGATTATGGACGAGCCAACTTCTGCCATCGCAGAAAACGAAGTAGAGATCCTGTTCGAGCAAATACGGCGGCTGAGGGATAATGGCGTGGGAATCATCTATATTTCCCATAAAATGGATGAAATATTCAGAATCGCCGACAGAATTACCGTATTGCGTGATGGAAAATACATCGGCTGCGAAACGTCGGAGACGCTGGATAAAGACAAGTTGATTTCGATGATGGTTGGGCGCGACATTTCGGATATTTATCCCAAAGAAAAAGTGCCCATTGGCAATGTCGTTATGGAGGTCAAAGACCTCACGCAGGAAGGAAAATTCGAGGATATTTCGTTTGAGCTCCATTCCGGCGAAATACTGGGTGTGGCCGGTCTTGTAGGAGCGGGCCGTACAGAGCTTGTGGAGTGCATTTTCGGAATAACGAAGGCGGACTCCGGAACGGTGTTCATTAACGGGCAGAATGTCCACATCAAGCATCCCAAGGACGCGATTAAGCATAAAATCGCCTTAATAACGGAAGACCGGAAATTTACCGGACTAAACCTGGAAGGCTCTGTGAGGGACAATGTGAGCATTGTTTCCATTAGTGATTTTGCGCAAAACGGCATTGTCAACCGGAAAAAGGAACTGGCGGTGGTAGACGATTACATCGACAAAATGCGCATCAAAACATTTTCGAAGGATACGCTTGTAAAATCGCTCTCGGGCGGAAACCAGCAAAAAGTGGTTGTGGCAAAATGGCTTGTTACAGAGCCGGATATCATCATCATGGACGAGCCCACGCGCGGTATAGACGTAGGCGCAAAGCGCGATATTTACCTGCTTATGGGGGAAATGGTAAAACAGGGAAAAGCGGTTATCATGATCTCTTCGGAAATGCCCGAGGTAATGGGCATGAGCGACAGAATTATGGTTTTGTCGGGCGGACAGCTTGCGGGGTTTGTTGGACGCGAAGAGTTTGACCAAGAAACGATTTTAAGATTAGCAGCGAAATTTGGAGGTGCAGCCTAATGAGTACAGGAGCAAAAGAACTGAGCAGTAGAAAAAAATTCAATTTTCGGGATATCGGAATCCTGCTTATTTTGATCGGGTTGATTATTGTATTGGCGGTGATGTCTGAGTCGTTCCGCCAGCCAGCCAACCTGATCAATATTTTCAAGCAGGCGGCAATCAACGGAATATTGGCGACGGGTATGATGTTTGTCATCCTCATCGGCGGAATTGACCTTTCTGTTGGCGCGATTGTAGCGATTGTCGGTATTGTTGCCGCGCACCTGGCACAAAAAGATACCACCACTCCGGTCATTGTTCCCGTTGTGTTGGCAATACTGACAGGACTTGGCATTGGCCTTGGCAACGGCGCGCTGGTAGCCTATGCGGGCATCCCTTCGTTTATCGTTACACTGGGTACGCAAACAATTGTCCGCGGTTGTGCTTACCTGCTGTCCGGCGGTAAGCCGATCTTTAACCTAAGTAAAGATTATGAGGCAATCGCCGGAACAAATGTCGGCATTATTCCCATGCTGGTCATCTACTATATTGCGATTGTGCTTGTCACCGGGTTTGTGCTAACAAAAACGGTGTATGGTCGGCGCGTATATGCGCTGGGCGGAAACGAAACGGCAGCCAAGGTATCGGGTATTAATACAAAAGCGCTGACACTTTCTGTTTTCGGTATTTGCGGCCTTATGGCAGGCGTTGCAGGCATGCTGTCCGCCTCCCGTACAGTTTCGGGCTCCCCTGTTGTTGGTGAAGGATACGAGCTGGATGCAATCGCTGCTGTTGTTATCGGCGGATTTTCCATGACGGGCGGCTCTGGAAAATGGTGGGGAACGCTCATTGGTGCGCTGATTTTGGCGGTAATTGCAAACGGGCTTGACATTTTACGCGTTTCGACGTATTATCAGTACTTGATAAAAGGAGCAATTATTATTACTGCCGTGCTGCTGGATATTCGCAGCAAAGCAAAACAATAAAAAATTGTTTATTCTTTTAAAAAATGTTTATAGATGTAGATGTGGATTTATTTGCTTGGCACCTTGAAAATTATTTAGCTTTAAAACGGCATAGCCGTTTTAAAAAATAGAATATATGGAGGAAACAAAATGAAAAAGGTATTGACTCTAATGCTCGCACTTGTAATGGTTGTAGCTGTATTTGCGGCATGCTCGCAGCCCGCAGCGGAAACACCGAGCGAAGCAGCTCCGAGTGAAGCGGCAAGCGAAGCTCCGAGTGAAGCTCCCAGCGAAGAAGCTCCGAGCGAGGAAGCAAGTGAAGAACCTGTTGCCGAGGGCAAAGACCCCATGACGGCGAAGTATCTGTTTGCAATTGGCCATATGTCCAACGCATGGGCGGTAGACATGTCTAACAGCATGGAAAGCTATGCTGCCGAGGTTGGCATCGACCTGGAAGTAAGAAGCGGTGAGAAAGACATCAACACACAGGTAAGCCAGATCGAGTCGGCAATTACAGAAGGCTTTGACGTAGTATTCATCGAGTCTGTTGCAATCGATGGAATCGGCCCGGCGCTTCAGCAGCTGAAGGATGCAGGCATCGTTACGATCATGGTTGTTCAGAAGGTCTCCGACCCTGAAATGTACGACGCATATGTAGGCAATAGTAACGAAGATATTGGCCGCCTGGAAATGCAGCGCGCAATGGACGATATCGGCGGCGAAGGCAAGATCGCTGTTCTGACAGGCCCCATGGGTTCTGACAGCCAAATCGGCCGTTCCGCTGGATACGAAGAAGTACTGGCAAACTATCCGGACGTAGAAGTTGTACGCGAGGACGAAGCGCTGTGGACGACGGAAGACGCGCTGAAGCTGGCAGAGAACTGGCTGCAGACAGACTCCGACGTAAAAGCATTTGTATGCCAAAACGACCCGATGGCGCTTGGAGCAATTAAGGCGCTTGAGGACATGAACCTGAACGATTCCGTATTCACATACGGCGTAGACGCAGTTCCGGACGGACTGCAGGCAATCGCTGACGGCCGGATGACAGCAACAGTAAACCCGAACACATACGGCACGGCAGTACTTGCAATCGACACAGCAATGGCGCTGCTGCGCGGCGAGACCCTTCCCGAGAAGGACCTCATCGTAGAGTGCTTTATCGTTGACAAAGACAACGTTGCGGACTACCTTCCCGCCGACGCTGCAACTGACGATGCTGCCGGAGAAGAAGAGGCTGCTGAGTAATTCAGACAGCTAAGTACAGATTAAAAAAAGACGCCGGATTTCCGGCGTCTTTTTGTTGTGTTTTAATAGTATATATTACTTTTTTGCTACAGTAAACATAGCCGTTTCACCGTTTATATTCCATTCCTTGGTATAACCCTCCATGGGTTCAAATCCCAGCTTGTCCGCCATAACGTCTTTTTGGATTTGCTCTGCATATCTTCCGGCAACTTTTTCAAGCGTTTCGTTTCCGGAAATGGAAAGCGATATTTTGTCCGTCACCTCAAACCCGGCTTCCTTGCGCATCGTCTGTATTTTGGAAACCATTTCGCGCATGTAGCCTTCTTCGATCAGTTCCGGCGTAAGCGCAGTGTCTATGATAACCGCAAAATCCCCCGATGTTTCGGCAATGTACCCCTCACGCTGCGCAGGCTCTATGAGCACGTCGTCGACCGAAAGCGACACTTCTTCACCACTCACGGTAAACACATAGTTTTCCCCGGCATTAACCGTTTGATAGATTTTCATGCCGTCTGCATTGCCAAGGTGTTCGCGGATGCCGCCAAGCAGCTTGCCGTATTTGGGCCCCACCGTTTTTAGCTGCGGCTTGATGTTGTAGGTGATATACTCGCTTGCCGCCGCGCCCAGCTCAATTTCCTTGACGTTCAGCTCTCCACGGATAACGTCAAGATACATTTCGTCCAAACTGTCCACGCCGCCCACATAAATTTTGCCGATAGGCTGGCGGTTTTTGATGTTTGCCGTATTACGCGCCGCACGCCCCAGCGTTACAACGCTTTGCACGGCGTCCATGTCCTGCTCCAGCTTTTTGTCGATCATCGCTTCATCCGCTTCCGGGAACGGGCACAGGTGAATAGACTTGGGCGCGTTTTTATCCACGGTTAAGACGAGGTTTTGATAAATGCTCTCCGTCATAAACGGCGTATACGGCGCAAGCACGCGGCAAAGCGTTTCCAGCACTGTATAAAGCGTCATGAACGCGCTTTCTTTGTCCGCATCCATACCGCCTGCCCAGTAACGGTCGCGGCAGCGGCGCACATACCAGTTGGAAAGCTCGTCCACAAACTTCGCAATTTCCCTCGCAGGCTCGACGATTTTATACTCGTCAAGGCCGGTGGAAACGTCCTGTACCAATGTGTTCAGCTTGGACAGCACCCATTTGTCCATAACCGTCAGGTTTTCGGTTTTCAAGCTATGCTGCGTCGGGTCAAACTGGTCGATATCCGCATAGAGGATGTAGAACGCATACGTGTTCCACAACGTGCCCATAAACTTGCGCTGCATTTCGGACACCGCTTCGTCGTAAAAGCGTGAGGGCAGCCACGGCGCGCTCGAAGTATAGAAATACCAGCGCACAGCGTCCGCGCCCTGCTTGTTTAAAACATCCCACGGGTCTACGACGTTGCCCTTGTGCTTGCTCATCTTCTGTCCGTTTTTATCCTGCACATGCCCCAGCACAATACAGTTTTGGAACGGTGCCTGGTCAAAAATGAGCGTGCCGATCGCAAGCAGCGTATAGAACCATCCGCGCGTCTGGTCAACCGCCTCGCTGATGAACTGCGCGGGAAAATGCTTTTCAAACTCTTCCTTGTTTTCAAAGGGGTAATGCCACTGCGCAAACGGCATAGAGCCGGAGTCGTACCAGCAATCGATGACCTCGGGCACGCGGTGCATACTGCCGCTGCACTTTTCGCATTTGAGCGTGATGGCGTCCACAAACGGTTTGTGCAGCTCAATATCGTCCGCAACCGGCACATCCGCCATGCTTTTCAGCTCGGCGATGGAGCCGATGGCGTGCTTGTGCCCGCAGTCGCACACCCAGATAGGAAGCGGCGTGCCCCAATAACGCTCACGCGAGATGCCCCAGTCCACAACGTTCTCTATAAAGTTGCCCATGCGGCCGCTTTTGATGCTTTCGGGCAGCCAGTTTACACTGTTGCTGTTTGCAAGCAAATTGTCCCGCAGCTTTGTCATTTCAATAAACCATGTGCTGCGCGCGTAATAAATGAGGGGCGTGTCGCACCGCCAGCAGAACGGATAGCTGTGCTCGTATTCCACCTCCGAAAACAGCAGCCCGCGCTCCGAAAGCGTCTGTATGATTTTTTTATCCGCGTCTTTTACAAACATGCCCGCCCAGTCCGTTTCTTCCGCAAACGTGCCGTCCGGCCTCACAAGCTGCACCAGCGGCAGATCGTAATTTTTGCCGATGCGCGAGTCGTCTTCACCAAACGCGGGCGCAATGTGCACAATGCCGCTGCCGTCCGTCAGCGTAACGTAATCGTCGCAGGTAATAAACCACGCGTCTTTGTCCGTTTCAACAAACTGAAACAGAGGCGTGTATTTTTTATATTCCAGTTCTTTCCCTTTAAACGTTTTCAGTACGGTTGCGTCTTCGCCAAGCAGCCCTTCCATCAACGCGTGCGCAAGGTAGTATTTGTTTCCGTCCGGGCCTTCGGCCAGCACATATTCTTCGTCCGGGTTCACGCACAGCGCAACGTTTGAGGGAAGCGTCCACGGCGTGGTCGTCCACACAAGGAAATAGGTGTTTTCCTCCTCCGGCACACAGAAGCGCACAAAGATAGAGGTTTCCTTGACGTCCTTGTATCCCTGCGCAACCTCGTGCGAGGAAAGCGCCGTGCCACAGCGCGGACAATAGGGCACAATCTTGTGCCCTTTATACAGTAAATCCCGGTCAAAAATCTGCTTGAGGCTCCACCACACAGACTCAATATATTCATTCTCGTATGTGACGTACGGGTTTTCCATGTCCGCCCAAAAGCCCACGCGGTCAGACATTCTTTCCCACTCGCCCTTATAATTCCAAACGCTTTGCTTGCATTCGGAAATAAACGGCTGCACGCCGTACTCTTCAATCTGCTCTTTGCCGTCAAGGCCCAGCGATTTTTCCACCTCAAGCTCCACGGGCAGGCCGTGCGTGTCCCACCCTGCAATGCGCAGCACATTGTACCCCTGCATGGTTTTATACCTCGGAAACAGGTCTTTGATGCTGCGCGTTAAAATATGGCCGATGTGCGGCTTTCCGTTGGCGGTCGGCGGGCCGTCGTAGAATGTAAATTCATCTTTGCCTTTGTTGAGCGCCATACTTTGCTCAAATATTTTATTGTCCTTCCAGTATTTGAGAATATCAAGCTCCCGTTCGCTGAATTTTAAATCTGTGGGTACTTTCTGATACATTGTTTTTCCTCTTCCTTAATTTTCTTTCTTTTTTCATTGCTCCGGTGCGCAGGCTCATCCATAAAAATAACAACGCCCCGGCATATTTGCCAGGGCGATAATAATCTTTACCGCGGTACCACCTGTTTTCCGGAAAAGCTTTCTTCCGGCACTCTTTTCCGCATAACGCGCGGACTGCGCAGCACTTTTAAGGACGCGTGATAATCAGAATAAGCGTTGCCGCGGGGCTCTCACCGTCCCCCACTCGCTGGTTGGGCCACTTATAGTGACGTTTGTCGGTCCAAATGCTGAATATTCCCTATTCAATTATTATCGGCAAAAGCGCCGCTTGCTTTAATACAGCTCCAGCGTTCCTTCGCCCACGCTGTAGCGCAGTATGCTCTGGCCGGCCGTATCAAGCTGAAAATCGATTACAACAATCTTACCTTCGTCAACAGACTTGCGAGCAAATTTGTTGATGACAAGCGTGCTGTTTTCCTGCGTATCCATAATTCGCGCAAAGCCTTCGTCCTCAAGCAATACACGAATGTATGCCTCTGCGTCTTCCAGCGAGACCTCGCCAAATGCATATCGCTTCTCATGATACGCAACACCGTCTTCGATGCCGGCCGATACGCCGTTCGCGCTTCGTTCGCCCACAACGGAGTATAGCGATGGAATTTCGTCGTTGCCAACCTTTATAATATCGTCCTTCGTGCCGCAGGATACCAATACCGAAAGGGCAAGGAGGACAGACAAAACAAAAACGGTTAATTTCGCAGGTTTCATATTTTTCCTTCAAAAGCTGTCGCTTGCTTCAAAGCTTATTCTGCCATTATATGGCAAGAAAGTGGTTTTGTAAAGATTCGGTGCGCTTTTTTATGCGTGAACTTGAATTTAAAAGGCAAAAACTATATAATGCATAGTGATTATGAATATTGGAGAGGTATGATGCAAGAGTTTGCAAATTGTTTCAACGGCGTGGAGGGATCGGCGATTCGGAAAATCTTTTCGCTGTTGTCCGACCCCGAAATGATTTCCTTTGCAGGAGGAAACCCCAACCCAGCGCTTTTTCCAAGCGAAACGCTTTCGAAAATCAGCAGCGAGCTGATCGAAAAGCATGGCGCTACCGTGCTGCAATACGGCGGCACATACGGCGTGCACGAGGTTCGCGCGCTGCTTAAGGAGCGCAACAAAGAAATTATGAAGGAAACGGATACGATCATTATGCTGTCCGGCTCCTCGCAGGGGATCGAGCTTTTTACGCGGACATTTTTAAACCCGGGAGACACCATGCTGGTGGAAGCGCCTACGTTTTTGGGCGCGCTGCAAACGTTCAAAATCGCACAGGCAAACATTGTGCCGGTCGCGCTGAACGAAGACGGTATAGACACCGCCGACCTGGAGCAGAAAATAAAGGCTACCCATCCGAAAATTTTCTATACGATCCCTACGTTCCAAAACCCGTCCGGGCTGACGACAGGAGAGGAAAAACGGGAGCAGGTATACCAAATCTGCAAAAAATACGGTGTGATGATTTTAGAGGACGACCCATATGCAGAGCTCCGTTACGAGGGAAACGTGCAAAAAAGCATCAAGTCCTTCGACGACTGCGGGCTGGTGTGCAAACTGGGAAGCTTTTCCAAAACCATTTCGCCGGGCATCCGCGTGGGCTACGCCATTGCGCATGAAGAAATCCTCCACCGCTTCAACCTGCTAAAGCAGGGGCAGGATGTGCATACGTCCAACCTGACGCAGGCCATGGTGGGCGAGTTTATTAAGCAGGGCTATTACGAAAAGCATGTGGCAATGCTTTGCACCGAATATAAAAAACAGAGGGATGCCATGCTATCCGCACTTGAAAAGTATTTCCCGGCGGAGGTGTCGTGGACACACCCGCAGGGCGGCCTATTTATATGGGCGACGCTGCCGAATGGGATGAGCGCGCAAACGCTGTTTGAAATATGCGCCAAGGAAAAGGTCGCGTTTGTACCCGGCCAGCCGTTTTACACGGAGGAAGGGCACGACAGCAAGCTGCGCCTGAACTTCTCGATGTCCAGCATCGAAAAAATCGAAACGGGAATAGAGCGCATGGGTAAAATTATTCGGGCGTACGATTAGCGGTCGGGCGACCTGTTGATTGTAGTGGATGAGTGTCGCCTGCGGCGGGCAGTTCCCCGCCCGGTACGGCTACCGCGCTCCGGGGCTGGTGGGTTGAAAAAGGGAAGTGAAAGAAATTGGCGATAGCTGGCGGCGGGACGTTGGTGCGAAAGGGCGAGTGCGCGGCAATGCACCGTGGAAAACAAAGCAAAGCTACCCGCATGGCAATGATGCGGAGATGGCTCCCGGCCCGACCGGGGCGGCACCGTGTCGCAAATTATTAAAAAAGTGTAACGGAATATTCAGGGAATTTTTACAGGAAGAGGATATCAATGGAAACACAAAACGTTTATGATAGTTTAAAGGAACGTGGTTTTTTAAAGCAGGTGACACACGAAGGCCTGCGCGAAATGCTCGCGAAGGAAAGCGTGAAGTTCTATACCGGGTTTGACGCAACGGCGGACAGCCTGCACGTGGGGCACTTCGTTATGTTGATGGCCATGGCGCATATGCAGCGCGCGGGCCATGTGCCCTATGTACTGATCGGCGGCGGGACGACGATGATCGGCGACCCGTCGGGCAAAACGGACATGCGTAAGATGATGACGCGCGAAACCGTCCAATACAACGCAGACCGCTTCCGCGAACAGATCAGCCGTTTTTTGGATTTTTCCGACGGAAAAGCAATGATGGTGGACAACGCCGACTGGCTGCTAGACCTCAATTACGTGGACTTTCTGCGCGAGGTTGGCTCCAGCTTTTCGGTCAACCGTATGCTGACGGCGGACTGCTATAAAAAGCGCCTGGAAAAAGGGCTGACATTCTTTGAGTTCAACTATATGCTGATGCAGGCATATGATTTCCTATATCTTTACAGAAAGTACGGCATCAAGCTGCAAATGGGCGGGGACGACCAGTGGTCCAACATCCTTGCGGGGGCGGACCTCATCCGCCGCAAGGAACAGGGCGAGGCCTTTGGGCTTACCATCACGCTGCTGCTCAAAAGCGACGGCGAGAAAATGGGCAAGACGGTTGGCGGCGCGCTGTGGCTGGACAAAGACAAAACGTCTCCTTATGAGTTTTACCAGTACTTCCGCAATATTGCGGACGCGGACGTTAAAAACTGCCTGGCGCTTCTTACCTTCCTGCCTATGGAGGAGGTAAACCGCCTGGGGGCTTTGCAGGACAGCCAGATTAACGAGGCGAAAAAAGTGCTCGCCTACGAAGTGACCAAGCAGGTACACGGCGAGGAGGAAGCCAAAAAAGCGGAGGAAGCGGCGGCGGCGCTCTTTGGTGGCGGCGGCAGCGGCGGCAGCATTCCAACGACGGAAATTACCAAAGCGGAGTTTGCGGAAAACAGCAAGCTGATTGACCTGATGATTTTCTGCTCTTTGACAAAATCCCGCGGGGAAGGCCGGCGGCTCGTTGCGGGCGGCGGCGTACTCGTCAATGGCGAAAAGGCAACAGACGAATGGCTGGAGCTTACCGAAGCAGATTTCCCGGATGGAGAGCTGATGATTAAAAAAGGCAAAAAAGTGTTTCACAGGGTCGTTTTGAAGTGAGCGGACGCACGGAGTATATCTCCCTCGCAGAGAATATATGTGCGGAGATCAGCGTTAAAAAGTCGCGCTTTATCTGTGACCTGCTCTATGTGGAAAACGAGGGGAAGGCGGCAAGCGAAATTGGCCGCATCAAAAAAACACACCACAGCGCGCGGCACCATTGCAGTGCAATGATTATTGGCGCGGACAGGAGCTTTGTCAAAATGTCCGACGACGGCGAACCGCAGGGTACAGCCGGGCTGCCCATGCTGGAAGTGCTAAAGGGCAGCGGCCTGACAAACATTCTCGCGGTCGTAACGCGCTATTTTGGCGGAACGCTGCTGGGCACGGGCGGGCTCAAGCGGGCATACACAGATAGCGTGAAAGAAGCGCTGCTGTCCGCAAAAACAATACAGAACATACCGGCGGACGTTTATACGTTCCAAATCGACTATAAGGACTATGGCAAGTTGCAGACGGTTGCATCGGAATTTGGCGCAACCATGGAGGGAGACTTCGAAGAAAAGGTAACGGTGGATGTTACCATCCGGGCAGACAAAACGCAGTTTTTTTTAAAAAAAGCCGCAGAGGCTTTTATGGGGGAAGACGTTTTTTCCAAAACGGCGGAAAAATACATCAAAATTTGGTTATAGACTATAATAATATAAAAATATAAGGTGAGTGAAGTATGGAAATTAAGTTTACGCAGGCAGCAGAATTGAAAAACAAGCCAAAGGATGAAACAAAGCTTGGCTTTGGACAAATTTTCACGGATTATATGTTCGTGATGCGTTATTCGGAAGGCAAGGGTTGGTACGATGCCCAAATTAAGCCGTACGAATATTTCAGTATTTCGCCTGCGGCGACAGTGCTCCACTATGCGCAGGAGGTTTTTGAGGGCCTGAAGGCATACCGCACAAAAAGCGGAAATATCAACCTGTTTCGCGCGGCAGACAATTTTAAGCGTATGAGCAATTCGTCGCTTCGTTTGGCAATGCCGGATTTTGATGAAAAGTTTGTGCACGATGCATTGAAGGAGCTTGTGCGAATCGATAAAGAGTGGGTTCCCGGAGCAGAAGCGACGTCGCTCTACATACGGCCGACATATATCGGTGTAGACCCGTTTATTGGAGTGCGTGCGGCGCACGACTATATTTTCTATATCATCATGAGCCCGGTAGGCGCGTATTACGCAAACGGGCTTGCACCCATCAAAATATTGGTGGAAAAGGAATATACGCGTTCGTCGCGCGGGGGCACGGGCTTTGCCAAAACGGGCGGCAACTATGCGGCCAGCCTGATGGCGGGTAAAGAGGCGCAGGAAAAAGGGTGTGACCAAGTGCTGTGGCTGGATGCGAAAGACCGTAAATATGTAGAGGAAGTGGGCTCCATGAACATGTTTTTCGTCATCAACAATCGGCTGGTTACCCCGCCGCTCGACGGAACCATCCTGCCCGGCATCACGCGCGATTCCGTCATAAAAATTGCGCGCAACCAGGGGATTGAGGTGGAAGAACGCGCCATTTCCATAGAAGAAGTAATTGAAACCGCAAAAGCGGGAGATATGACAGAAGCGTTTGGCACGGGTACGGCTGCAGTCGTTTCGCCGGTCGGGGAATTTTTGTATGGAAATGAATCGGTTGTTGTGGCCGGAGGAGAAATGGGGGCAATGTCGCAGAAATTCTACGATACACTAACGGGCATCCAATATAGTGACGATATGGATAAATATGGCTGGGTCGAGAGGGTCTGAGCAGGGATTTATATTGAAAAACGGATTTTGGCATGCAGCAGCGAGACGTCATGGAAACGGCCGATCGATCCGGTGATTTTGGGAGGAAACGCGATTGAAGAGAATTAAAAGCTTTATTCTTGTAAGCATATTTACATTGGTGTTCTGCCTGTCTTTTGCCGGCGCGGCGGGTGCGGCAGACTCTGTTACTACAGAAATCCGTGTAAGCCCCAGCTCGCTTACAGGGGCGGGAACGGTATCCGTAACAGTGACGATCCACAACAACGGAGACCCCATTTCAGACGTAAAGCTCGCCTATCCGGCGCCATCGACAGACGTTATGTCTATGGGGGATTTTGCAACAGGCGAAAGCAAGGACCACACAAACACGCAGTGGGCTATTTCGGAAGAGATGCTGAATACGGACCTGAAGTTTACAGTGACGTGGACATCCAGTGACGGCAATACCTATTCGGGGCTAACGGATTCGGTGCCCATTACCAGAAAGACTGTGGAAGTGCGCGTTACGGGCAGCGCCAGCGCCAGCGACACGCATGTTTCGGCGGGCGACAAGGTAGACCTTTCGTTCAATATCAGAAACGAAGGCAATGTTCCGCTGACGAACGTTGTTTTGAAGGCACCGCCGATAAAAGACGGCGCGGCAATCAACAGCGAACCGTTTACGGTAGAAGCAGGCAGCTCAAGAAATGTGGAATTCACGTTGACCGCGTCCGAAACCATTGCTATAACGCCGGTATTTACATATACAACAGAAGGGCAGCAGGGAGAGGGTACGCTGCGGCTGGACACGCTGAATATTACGGTAGACCAGCCCAAGGTGGCAGAAATGAGTATTTCTGTCAGTGCAGACAAGCTCAATGTTGCGGCTGGCGACGAGGTGACGTTTGACGTTACTGTGCGGAATGTTGGAATGGCCGACCTGTCTGCGCTGGAAGTGACGGATTTTGACGGCAACAAGGTTTCGATGAACAAAACAAGCCTGGCCGCGGGAGAATCGGCAACGGGGCAGGCCAAAATCGATATTTCGCGAAGCGGGAATTATGTATTTCGTGCTGCTGCAAAAAATCCTGAAAGTGAAAATGTCAACGCACAGTCTGTAGCGCTTTCCATTACGGTCGGCGATGCCGAACCGACCCCGGAAAGCAGTGTAAACCCGCACGACTATTTGCTGTTGGAAGCAATGGTTAGCCGCACGCAGCTCCAAAAGCCGGATGATGTGGACCTTACCGTAACGGTGACAAACCTGACGGACGATATTATAAAAAATATCCTTTTGAAGGAAGAAAACACAGGAAAGACAGAGGCGATTGCCCAGCTGGAAGCGGGAGAGAAAAAAGACTGGTCTACCATCTTGGAGGTAGACGAAACGGGTGAATATATCATTACGGCAAGCGGCGAGCTTTCGGACGGGACGATTATCGAGCTCAGTACGCAGCCGGTGGAAATTACTGTGGAATCGGAAGGCGGCATGGAGACCGGGCAGATCGTGTTGATTATTATCATTATTGCGATTGCTGTTGTTGCAGTCGTGCTGGTCATTTTTATCCGTAAGAGCAAACAAGGCGGGCAAACGCCGCCCAAAAATGATGCGTACGAAAGGCCGAGGCAGCAGGTTCGCGAGCAGCAAAGCCGCCCGATGCCGCAGAGGGAAAGACCGGAGCCGCGCATAGAGCCGGAGCCTAAAAGGCCGGCCGCGCCCCCGCGGGAACAAACGAAAACCAGTACAAGCGTAAGAAATACAAAAACAACCGGACAAACAAAATACGGAGACAGGAATAAATTTTAAAGTTGGTTTTGTATAGCAGAACGCCCCGGTTTCCGGGGCGTTCTGTTTACAAGCAATAGCGGGAAATTATTATTGCTTTACGGATGTGCCGGAATTGCGTATAATACATAATTGGTATTTGTAGACAATAAAAGTTTGAATATAGGCAGGGAAAGAAAATGGCAAATTTTGATTTTGACGTAGTGGTAAAGATTGGATCTATGGCGCTGATCCGGAAAAAGGACAACGATCTTGACTATAATATTTTTGCACGGCTGGCGCGAGAGCTTAAACCGGGGTACATTCTGGTATCGTCGGGCGCGACGGAAATCGGGCGGATCGATTATATGCAGCGGAACGGCGGCGTGGAGCTCAAAGGAGACCTGAACTCCATAAAAGCCTCTTATGCAGCGCAGGGGCAGCCCATTTTGATGGAGCTGTACCGCCGCTTTGTTAAACCGCGCTATTCTGTGCGCCAGATGCTGATAGAGCACAGCCATTTCAACAACCCGCAAAAAGTGGAGCATATCAAAGAGCTGCTTTTTTCCGCCGCCAACCAAAACGCGATCCCCATCATCAATTACAACGATGCAGTGTCTGATACGGAAAACATGAAGCTGGAGCTGATGGATTTGAAAGAGCAAAGCGATGAGGTGGTCGAGTGTATTGACAACGACGAAACAGCCGCCGTCATTACGCGGCTTGTCAACGCCAAGCTGCTGGTGATCTTGTCCAGCATAGACGGTATTTATATGGACATCAACGATCCGTCGACCATTATCGAAACGGTTACGGGCAAAACCTATGAAGAAGTGGAAATGCAAATCGACGAGATGATGAAAAGCTGTGAGGGAGCGTCGCGCATTGGCGCAAACGGTGCAGCGGCCAAGCTGAAATATGCCAAAGAAGCGTTAAAAGGCGGAACGACGGTCATTATCGCCAATGCAAAAAACAGCCTGCAAGACATTATTGCAGGAAAAGTGAAGCGGACGTACCTGCGCGTAGGAAAATAGCGGAAATATGTACGGTGGATGGCCTTTGTCGCTGCATAAACGTCATGGATAAAGCGTCTATCATCCATTTGCAAGACTACAATAAAAGAAGCCTTGCCGCATAACGGAGGCTTCTTTTTTATGTGCCAATCTGTAATGATTACGACAAAGGCGCCGCCAGGCGGCCTTCTTCCAGCGCGCGCAGCTCTTTTGTTTCGCGGTATATAAACAAAATAGCCAGCATGGCCGAAACACCGTCGGCAATCGGCCCAGCGTATACAATGCCCTCTACGCCCATAAAAACGGGCAGGATAAGAACGAGCGGCAGCAGGAAAATAATCTGGCGTGTTAAAGAGATAAAAATACCCTTTCGCGCTTTTCCGATAGACGTAAAGAAATTAGCAGCCACGGGCTGTATGCCGTTTACAAATGTCATCATCATAAAAATACGGAGAAATCGTTCGGCAAAAGTAAAATACTCGTCGCTGCCCTCCCCGAAGATCAGGGTGATCTGGCGGGGGAAAAGCTGGAAGCATGCGAACGCAATGCAGCCGATGACCAAAACGGCAATTGTCGCTTTTTTAATCGTCTCGCGCACGCGCGCATAGTTTTTTGCGCCATAATTGAACCCGTTTATGGGCTGGCACCCCTGCGCAACGCCAATGGCAAACGACAGGAAGATCATATTGATTTTTGTAATGACGCCCGCCGCTGCAAGCGGTGCCTCGCTGCCATATGCAGACATGCCGCCATAATACGTCAATGTATTATTGAGGGCAATTTGCACGACAGTAATGGCAAGCTGGTTGAAACAGGAGGCGGACCCAAGCGCCATAATCTTTGAAGTAAATGCTTTGTGCGGCAGGAAATACTTCCTCTTAAACCGTATAGCCTTAAGGCGGATGAAGTACGCGACCGCAATTCCTGTAGACAGTACCTGGCCAAGCGTTGTTGCCCAGGCAATTCCCTCAATGCCCATATCCAGCCCAAACATGAATATGGGGTCGAAAATAATATTGAAAATAGCACCCGAAATAATACATGCCATTGCGTATTTTGGGCTGCCTGCCGCGCGGATCAAATTGCTGGCCGCGGTAGAAAACACCAGAAACGGAATGCCAAGCGTAATGATAGAAGTATAAGGGTGAGCGTACGGCATAACCGCCTCGGTTGCGCCGAACGCATAGAGCAACGGCTCCATAAAGATAGCGACAATAACGGCAAGCACCGTGCCGAAAAGAATGGAAAGCGAAAGCCCCGACGCCATAAACCGGGCGGCCTGTTTTTTCCGGCCGGCACCCAGCCGCAAATTAAAATTGGAAGCGGAACCGATTCCCACCAACAGCGCAATAGCAGTAGAAATTGTAGTTAAGGGGAATGCAACATTTGTTGCGGCGTTGCCCAGCATACCAATTCCCTGGCCGATAAATATCTGGTCGATCATATTATACAGCGCATTGACGATCATGCTGATAATAGAAGGAACAGAAAACTTTAATATCAGCTTGCCGACGGGTTCGGTGGCAAGCGGGTTTTGATTCGGGCTGTTTGCGGCCTGGTTCATGCTATACCTCAAAAGTTTCTGTAGTGATTTACCTGGACAGGTTCATGATTTTGGCGAGGGAATCCGTATAGGGTGGGTACGCCACGCCATGTTCAGTAATGATTGCGGTGATGTTGGCGCTTTCCGTCACATCGAAGCTGGGGTTAAAAACCTTGACCCCGTCCGGGGCCATGCGTTTTTCATACCACATCTCCGTGACTTCTTCTGCAGGGCGCTGCTCGATAATAATATCGTCTCCGGTGGGGCACGCCATATCCAGCGTGGATGACGGAGCACACACATAAAACGGGATGCCGTAATACTTTGCCGCGATTGCAACGTACGACGTGCCAATTTTGTTAGCAGCGTCCCCGTTTGCGGCCACGCGGTCGCAGCCGACAAAAACCGCGTCGATTTTTCCCTGCTTCATCAGCAGCGCGGCCATATTGTCACAAATAAGCGTCGTGTCGATGCCTGCCGCCATCAGCTCGTATGCCGTCAGGCGCGCGCCTTGCAGCAGCGGGCGGGTTTCGTCACAGTAGACCTTAAATCCATATCCGTTTTCCTGGCCGAGGTACATGACGGAAGTAGCCGTGCCATATTTGGAAGTGGCAAGCTGTCCGGCATTGCAGTGCGTCAAAAGCCCCATGCCCGGGTTTAAAAGCAGCAAAGCATGTTCGCCGATCTTTCGGCACATGCGGGTATCCTCTTCCATAATGGCAGTCGCTTCTTCTTTAAGCGTGTCCACGATTTTCAAAACGGGCAGCGACTTGCTTTGCTGCGCTTTTTGTGTCATTCGTTCAAGCGCCCACGACAGGTTGACGGCCGTAGGGCGGGAAGAGTTGATATAATCTGCCGTTTTTTTGAGTTCGCCGTAAAAGGAATCGAACGAGGAGGTGGGCATATTGCGCGCCAAGACATATAAGCCAAGCGCAGCACATACGCCGATTGCAGGCGCGCCGCGCACCTCTAGGCGGTAAATCGCCTGAAAAAGTTCCTCCTTTGTCCGCAGCTCTTTAGTGACAAGCTCAGCAGGAAGTTTTGTTTGGTCGATAATAACGACGGCGTCGCTGCTTTTGCTTAAAGCGACGGTTGGCGTATGCAGGACATTGGCATGCGTAGCGGACATATTTTTCTCCTTAATGTTTAACATGCCGCGCCAAAACACCTGCTGTTCCAGGTGTAAAACTACCAAAGTGTGTTTTGGCGAGGTAGCGGTAAGTTATTACAAACATGCCCAGTATATCATATGTTTCGCCATATCAACAAGCCCAATGGTTCTGTAAACGGTCGTTTTGGTTACCTTTGCAGTAGTACGCCGCTATTGAAGCAAACATTGTTTTCGTGGTATGATAATGTGGTATTAGTGTAATAATAGTGCCGGGCACTATATGAGGCAGACGTGGGTGCTTCGGTGTTGTTACTGGGGGATGGTTCGCAGAATGGCAAACAGCAGAAAACGGCTTTCATTAAGGTTTACGGTCATACTAATCGTATGTCTTGTTTTTGCTGCGTTTTGCATTGTGTTTTTTACAGTTTTCACTACTTCGATGTCCGCCATGCTGCTTAATACGGAAACGCGCTACCTGGAGGAAGAGCGGGAATATGTATTGGGTGCAATAGAGCGGGTGAAGGGCACCACTCGGGTAATGGCGCGGGATGTTGCCTTTTGGGATGAAACGGTTCGGTTTGTAGAAGGCAAAAATCCGGACTTTATATCAAACAACTGGCCGGGCAGCGGGATACTGGAAGGCTATAAGTGCGACCTGCTCATTATTAAAAACCGCCAGGGGGAAGACCATTACGCAGAATTCTATTCTGTTGCCAGCGAAAAATATATGGAAATGCCCAGCCGCCTTTCCGATAGCCTGTCCGGGCTGGCGCAGGAGGTGCTGGACTCTTATCAGCCGTCCCAAAACACTTCGTTTATGGAAGACGAGATCAGTAAAGACGGAATCTACTTTTTCAACAGCGTTCCGTATTATATTTCCATTATGCCGGTTACAGCGTTTGCTCCAGGAGAGGAAGCCGTTGGAACGGTTATTACCGGCATTGTTTTAAGCAACCAGTATCTTAAAATGGAAACGCGCCTGAACCAAACAGACTTTTACCTTACGCCTTCAGCAGAAGAACCCAATGCGGAATATGTCATCAACCGGCAGGGCGACGAAACAGTCTCGTCCAGCATATTGCTTACAGACATAGACGGCAACAGCATATCGCTCACAATGCTGGAAGGCCGGACCACATACCAATATGGCCGTAGTGTGCTCATCGCCTCTTCTATTGGCATTTTTGCAGTGATTGCCGGATTCATGCTCATACTGTACTTTGCTGTCATCAAAGTACTGCTGCGCCCGGTGGAAGATTTAAATAAAGGGATTGGGCGGATAGGAGAGGAAAAACGCCTGGATACAAAGCGGTTTGAAGGCACCCGCGAGTTTTTTGCGCTGAGCAGTTCTATCAACGGAATGCTCGGTCGGCTTGAAGAATCAAACATATCGCTGGAAACGGTGGGAAATATACTGGATGCAATAGACGCTTATGTATATGTAACAGACCCGGGAACAGACCAGCTTGTTTTTATGAACAACAGTATGAAAAAACACTATGGCTTTGACGACTCTGTAATCGGCAAAACCTGCTGGAAGGTGCTGCAGTCCAATATGGAAAAGCGCTGCTCCTTCTGTCCGGTAAAACGTCTTGAAGATACGGAGGACACTGCAGTATCGTGGGAGCTTTACAGCACGGTAACAGAACGGTATTACAGGAATACGTCCCGGCTGATTGAATGGAAAAACAAAAAGAAGGCGCACCTTCAGCAGAGCATCGATATAACGGACGAAAAGAAGGCTGCGGAGCGCCTGAAGCAAAGACTAAAGCAGCAGGAGCTGATGTCAGAAATAAGCCGAAACTTCCTGTCTGCGGAAGAAACAGGCGTGCTAATCAACAAAGCGTTAAGCCTGGCGGGCGTCTTTATCGATGCAAGCAGGCTCATTATCGGTATATACGACAAAGAAGCACAGGAAACGGAATTTTCTTATCAATGGCTGAACCCGGGCCAAAAAAATGTAACCGATCTTTTGGGGCAAAGGGTACCGTTCCACGAAGGGCTGGAGCTTTATGAAAAATATATCAACGAAAAAGTAGAATATGTGGCATGTAACGATGTTGAACACGACGAAGCATATTCGTTCCTATCGATGCATGGGGTAAAATCGTTTATTTATATTCCGCTGACCGTGTCCGGCGAGTTCTGGGGCACGCTGGGGGTGCATGAATGCGCACGCCCAAGGGCATGGGACGAAAGTGATATCCACCTCTTCACGCTAATTGGCAGTGTGATTTCCGGGGTAATACAGCGCAGCCGGACAGAAGACGCGCTTACCCGGATGTCGTCCATTGTGGAAAGCTCTCCCGCATTTGTATCCTACATTACGCTGGATGGCAAGTACGAGTATGTCAATCCGGGCGCGATGGCGGCGACCGGGTACACAGAAGAAGAAATGATGGGGCAGGGGATCGATATACTGTTCGACAAAGAGACGGTAGATATGGTATATTAACACATTATCCCTACGGTTATTGCAAAGGGCTCCTACAAATTCGAAGTCCCGATCAATACCAAAGACGGCAGGGTGCGCATCATGGCCTTTTCATCGTTCAGGCCAAAGTCTGCCATGGGCATTGGGGCCATTGCATCAGACGTAACGGAAGAGCGGAAGATGCAGCGAGAGCTTATTGAAGCGAAAAAACAGGCAGATGCGTCCAACCGCGCAAAGAGCGACTTCTTGTCGCGGATGAGCCACGAAATGCGGACGCCCATGAACGCAATTATCGGGATGACCAATATGGCGCGTTCTGCAGAGGATGTGGAAAGGAAGGACTATTGCCTGGGCAAGATCGACGAGGCGTCCACCCATCTTTTGGGCGTAATCAACGATATTTTGGATATGTCAAAAATCGAGGCGAATAAATTCACGCTTTCGTGTATAGAGTTCTCTTTCGAGCAGATGATTTCAAAGGTCTCCAACATCATCAGCTTCCGCGTGGAAGAAAAGGACTTGCGGTTTTCGGTCGAACTGGCGGACGATATTCCATATTCTATTATTACGGACGAGCAAAGGCTGGCGCAGGTTATAACCAACCTGCTCTCCAACGCGGTCAAATTTACACCGGAAGGAGGCGTAGTTGGCCTCAAAGCCAGCAAAATATCGGAAAAAGCAGACGAGCTTATTCTGCAGATTGAGGTGAGCGATAGCGGGATTGGTATTTCCAAGGAACAGCAAAAGCGGCTGTTCCGGTCGTTCGAGCAAGCAGATGGCGGAATTTCGCGTAAGTTTGGCGGAACGGGGCTGGGGCTGGTCATTTCCAAAAACATCATCCGGCTGATGGGCGGTAAAATTTGGGTAGAGTCGGAATTGGGGGAAGGCTCCCGGTTTATATTTACGTTTGAAGCAAAACGGGGAAGCGAAGCACGTCCGGCCCTTCCGGCGCTTGACTGGAAAAACATGCAGATATTAGCGGTAGACGACGAAGCCGCCACGCATGCATTTTTCAAAAAGCTGTCCGATGCGGCGGGGTTCACATGCCGCACGGCAGCAAATGGCAATGAGGCGCTTCGGATGGTTAACCAGTCAAAGCCGTACGATATTGTCTTTGTGGATGGGCATATACCCGGAATGGATGGACTGGAATTTGCAAGGCAGGTCAAAAGCCGCGCTGCCCAAAGCCGGGTCGTATTCATGGCCACGGCCCTAGAGCGGGCCAAGCTGGAAACGGGTGCAAAAGAGGCAGGCGCGGACGGCTATATTTCAAAGCCGCTGTTTTCGTTCCAGGTAATAGATGCAATCACAAACCAGATGGCAAGCAAAGCGGTGGTCTTGCCCGAAGCCGGAGCAGAGGAGAATACGGCGGAACCAAGCCGGCATGTAAAAAAACATGTTCTTTTAGCAGAGGATATTGAAATCAACCGTGAAATTGTTTTGGCTATGCTTGAAGATACAGGGCTTATTGTGGAATGTGCGGAAAACGGCGTGCAGGCAGTAGAAATGTTTGATGCATTCCCCGACCGTTACGATATTGTGTTTATGGACATCCATATGCCGGATATGGACGGGTACGAAGCAACCAGAAAAATCCGCGCGATGCCTTACGAGTGGGCAAAAAAAGTGCCCATTGTTGCAATGACGGCAAATGTTTTTAAAGAAGATGTTGAAAGATGCCTCGCGGCAGGAATGAACGACCATATTGGAAAACCGATCGACATGGACGTGTTCTTTACCAAGCTGGATTACTATCTGGATATGGGAAGGGACGGGGAAAAGTGATTATTTTTAGCATTGCTTTTTCCGGATAAAAGCAATGAGCTGCCGCCTGCCGTTCAGATCATTCTGCTGGGCAATATTCCATTGACAGCGAGTGGTTTTTCCACTATAATGACCTAGAAATCAATATTTCTGCTAACGTGGCACAGTCGGTAGCGCAGCTGATTCGTAATCAGCAGGTCGGGGGTTCAAATCCCCCCGTTAGCTCCACAAAAGCGTCAATGCGCCAAAGGCGCAATGAAGCATTTTTATTTTATGTGGGGATTTGACATACAAAGAAAGTGCGAAACACAAAAAAGCAGCCTGCGTTGCTGAATCTCCTGTAATTTCATAAGAAAATGGCTTTATGGGAAACCGATCCTGTATGTTATTTGCCGAATCGTTATTATGTAGAGAGGAGCTTTATGAACTGTTATATTTACAAAAGTGCCGAAGAAATGGGAAGCGCTGCAGCGACCATTATTTCTTCCCGGGTGCTGGAAAAGAAAACCAGCGTCTTAGGCTTGGCTACAGGCTCTACGCCTGTTCCGGTCTACCAGCATATGGTAAAGCTGTATAATGAAGGAGTGGTAGACTATTCAAAGGTTACCACCTATAACCTAGACGAGTATTGCGGGCTATCTCCCGAGCACGAGCAGAGCTATTATTACTTTATGATGGAAAACTTGTTCCGGCATATCAATATCCCCCATTCGAATATCCATGTGCTAAACGGGCTGGCTGGAGATGTGGAGGCGGAATGCAATGCGTACGATGCGGCAATTGAAAGGGACGGCGGTATAGACCTGCAGCTCCTGGGAATTGGCATAAACGGTCATATCGGCTTTAACGAGCCCGGCGAGGCCTATATATTCTCCACACACAAAACAACCCTGACAGAAAGTACGATTGAAGCCAATAAACGATTTTTCGGTTCGGCCGACGATGTGCCGCGCTATGCGGTTACGATGGGAATCGGAAGTATTATGAAAGCCCGCTCCGTTCTTCTGGTGGCTACCGGAAAGTCTAAGGCGCAAGCGATTCGGGATATGCTTCTAAAAGACCCGTCGCCTGCCTGCCCGGCCTCGGTTTTGCAGCTGCATTCCAATGTTACGGTAATGCTGGACGAAGCAGCGGCGCGCCTGCTGTAGAATTGCAGAAACGTAAAAAACAGCCCAAAGGGCTGTTTTTTTAACGGTATGCAATATTGCGCCGCAATACACAAAAAACGTCAATAACCCAGGTCTTCATCGACCAAATATACAAAAATTTCAATATCGCCGCCATCCGGCAGGTATTCGAGTATAGAGGTAACGCAGCAAAAGCGATCCTTGCTTCTGCAATCGGTGCAAACGCCGCTTACGCCGCAGGGCGTCTTTTTGTTGAGGCGCTTTGCGTTCTGGATGCAGGCGATTGTCTTTAGGCGCGTAAAAGCGTCGTCCAGTGTTTCCACCAGCTTATTGCGTCCCACAACAAAAATGACATTGGGCGGCCCGAAAAAAGTAGTGGCGATTCGGTTGCCCCGCCCGTCTACCGAAACCATTCGGCCGTCTTTGGTCAGGGCGTTTATGCTGGTGATGTAATAATCTGCCAGCCTCGCCTTTTCGGCGGTTTCCCGGACTGCGCCCGGTGTATACCAATGCCAGTAGACTTCGTTTCCCTTTTGCTCGAGCGTTTCGTAAAGCTGCATATTTTTTACGCTCATAGAGCCGCCGAAGCCAACGCTGGAATCGCCAACCTGCTTCAGCAAATGCTCTTTTACCGTATTTGCATCCGGAAAAATTTCAACAGTAAAGCCGCGCCGTTTCAATTCCTGAGAAACTTCATTTAGTTGCGTATTCATGAATCCATCTCCTTGTAAATTGGTATAGATAGATTGTATCATTACAGGATTGCAATAACAACCGGAAATTCGTGCAAATGCTTGTTTTGTATGCTATAAAAAAGGCGGCAAAAGCGCCGCCGATTCATTCTACTGGTATTTTGTATACTTATGCAAAGCAGGCATATTGCAGCATCAGGCATAAACATCGAGCAGGTAGCCCGGTTCACCCTCAAACACAGGATCGACATCCTCGACAAGGTACACGTCTGTTTGGGAAGCCTCTGTGTTGTTTAAAACGCGTGCAACAGGGGAAACGCGGGAAACCGGCTGCACACCGTTGTTTGCGTAAGGCTCTATACCCTTCACATATGGCCCGAAATTGATTGTCATTTTTGCCGCCTCCCTTTCCTGCATATTCTTATATTATAGATAAACGCCGGACGGCGATATATGCAGGCGCGGGAAAAGGTTTACAAAAAGTTCGTTTATAGGAAAAGGCGGCATTTTTGCGACAAAAACAAAAATGCCGTCTTTGATTGAAAGCATGTGCAGCGCAGGCGCGTCCGGCTGCAACGCCCGCCTGTCCGGTTTTACAGCTCGGCAAACATGGTGACGGGTGAACTGTCTACGCCGTCGATAAACAGGGGCATCGCGAATACGCGCTTCACCGTTTTTCCGGCAATATCTTCGAAATTGCAATCTTCGATAATGCAGGTATAATGGTCGTGGTACACCCCCAGGATGGTGCGGTGAGATTCTGCGGCGTTGTCGATATTGAGCGGGCTGCCCCACGAGATCCAGTCCAGGGCGACTGCCTTGAGGCGGAAGTTGTCCTGGATATATTTGGACGCGGCGGTGCTGATGGCCGGGCCCTCGTTTGCGTAGCGGTGCGGGTCGAGCGTGCGCTGGGGCTGGAAGCCCGAGCGAATCATAAGCAGGTCGGCCTTGCTTATTGCGCTGTGGTGCGGCTGTAGGTCTTCGGGCATCACCATTTCGCCAAACGATTTTGGAATTTCCAGCAAAAGAGGCTTTTCGTAGATAAACGCATCCAAAGGCAATTCGGCCACCTTTGGCCCTTTGTCGTTAAAATGGTTTGGCCCGTCGAAATGCGTACCAATATGGCCGAACAAATGCATAAGGTAGGTGTTGGACATGTCGCCGTTTGCAACCAACGAATGCGGGTCGGCAGAAAACGGCGGGTTTCCCGGCCAAATTGGGTCTGTTGGGTTAATATTGTACGAAAGCTTCACAAACATATTGTATAACTCCTTTCCCATCGGTGCGAGCGTTCGGGCAGCCGATACGCAACGCAAAAAATTCATTTATTGCTCCTACAGGCGCAGGTTTTTGCCGGATAGCAATATTTACCGAGACCGGCCAAAAAAATATGTACAAAGTATGCAAATAAACTGCCGCTTAAAAATGTGTGCCTTTTTAAGCATTCTATCATCTGCGGCAAAACCTTGCAAGCAGATAGGTCATTTGTCGCTAGAAAACATAGATATTATATAGTATAATATTCACAAATCATTTCACTCAAATACGGCGATACGCCGGTGCTGTCATTAAAAAATAAGGAGAATACAGAAAATGGCTGAAAAAACAGTTTATGAAAGCGTTCCGTTCGAAGGCAAAAAGCCCAACAAGCTAAGGGAATTGATTAAAGCCGGCAAGCCCACGGTTGGTACGCGGGTATTCAGTTCTTGGCCGCTGATTACCGAAGTTGTTGGAAATACCGGAAAATTCGATTATATTGAATTTCTTGCCGAATATGCGCCCATCGACCAGTATGCGATGGAGAATATTGTGCGCGCGTCCGAGCTCCACAACATGGGGAGTATTATTAAAGTAGATTATGCAAACCGTGCATATGTTGCACAGAAAGCGGTTTCCAGCGGGTTTTCGGGCGTGCTTTTTGCCGACCACAGGGAAGCGAAGGACGTTGATGCATCTATTCGATGTTTGCGTGCAGACTGCCCGCAGGACGGCGGTCATTTTGGGTTTACGCCCCGCCGCCTGATCGGCTACAGCGCAGGATTCAACCAGGCGCAGTTTGCGGAAATGCTGCGGGATATCGTGTGTTGCTTTATGATCGAGAAAAAAGAAGCGGTAGACAATATAGAGGAGATTTGCGCGGTCGAAGGGCTGGATATGATCCAGTTTGGGCCGATGGATTTCTCCATGAGCTGCGGCGTCAATGCATGCGACAATGCCGACGGTATCTCTAAAGCGGAAGAAAAGTGCATAAAGGCGGCGCTTAAGCACGGCGTGCGCCCCCGTGCCGAAATTTTCTCTCCGGAGGACGCAAAGCGCTACATAGACCTTGGCGTCAAGGACTTTAATGTTGGCGGAGAAATCTGGAACCTTGCAACGGTATGGAACAACCAGGGCAAAGGCATGCGGGATCTGCTATCGGAAAACGGCCTTTAAAAACGGTGCAAACGAACAAAAAACTACCCAGGAGAAATATAAAATGAAAAAAATATTGTCATCGCTTTCTCTGCCCGAAGAAGTTGCTGCAAAATTCAGGGATGAGTTTATTTTGGAATACCCCAAAGAAGACATCGTCCTTTCGCCCGAAGTGTTGATTAAAAAAATTGTTGACGCGGACGGCTACCTTGGTTTGATGATGAACCGCGATATGATTGACGCGGCGGAAAAGCTTGTTATTGCAAGCAGCTTTGGAGCCGGCTATGACGGCTTCGACTACCAGTATGCCGGAGAGAAGGGCATATGGGTCATGAACGCGCCGAACGCAACGACCGAGCCGACAGCCGAGCTGACCATTACGCTGCTGCTCTGCCTTTCGCGGCGGATATTGAATTTCAACCGTTTTTTGAAGAAAAGAGGCGCCTGCGGCGGAATCTCGTATTTTGTTTATCCGTTTGACAGCGCCCCTGCGCCCACGCCCGTTCATGGAAAAACGCTGGGTATTGTGGGCTTTGGCAAAATCGGCCAGGCCGTTGCAAAAAAAGCAAAGGGGCTGGGGATGGACATTGTATATTACGATGTTTACAGGCTTCCGGCCGAGACGGAAAAAGAGCTGGACGTAACATATGCGCCGTTCGAAACGCTGCTTAAAACAGCCGATTATGTTACGCTCCATTGCATGTATACCCCCGAAAACCACCACCTGATGGACGCGGAGCAATTTGGACTGATGAAGCCGACCGCCTATTTTATCAATGCGGCGCGCGGCAAGCTGATGAACGAAAAAGCGCTTGTAGACGCACTTAAGCAAGAAAAGATATTGGGTGCTGCCATCGACGTATTTGAACAGGAGCCGCAGATTACGCAGGAGCTTTTGGAGATGGAAAACGTGGTGCTTACACCGCACATTGGTACAAGTACGCATGAGAGCCGCGTAAAAATGGCGATAGACGCGCTAAGTGGAATTGCGGCCCAGCTGCGGGGCGGCGAATCGCCGACGATTGTAAACAGGGAATTTTACAAGGCAAAATAAATATATTCTAAAAGAATCGAGGACATAAGCAAAATGAAGATTGTGATATTGGACGGTTATACCGAAAACCCCGGAGACCTTTCCTGGGCAGATTTGGAAAAACTGGGAGACCTTACGGTGTACGACCGTACACCGCTGGACGATGTGGACGAGATTGTATCCCGCATTGGGGATGCCGAGGCGGTTTATACAAATAAGACGCCGCTGCCGCGCGAAGTGTTTGACCGCTGCCCGGGCATCCGGTTTGTGGGGGTGCTTGCCACGGGCTACAACGTGGTAGACATTTCTGCCGCAAAGGAAAAGGGGATACCCGTCTGCAATGTTCCAACCTATGGAACCAATGTGGTGGGGCAGTTTGCCATTGCGCTGCTGCTGGAAATTTGCAGCCGCGTAGGGCACCACGACAGCCAGGTGCACGCCGGAAAATGGGAAACCTGCCCAGACTTCTGCTTTTGGGACTATCCGTTAATAGAGCTTGCGGGAAAAACGATGGGCATTGTTGGATTTGGCCGTATCGGGCAGGCGACCGGAAAGATTGCAAAAGCAATGGGAATGAACGTTATTGCCAGCGATACGTTTGTAAGCGAAGAAGGCAAAGCCATTGCCGATTATGTGGACATGGATACGCTTTTTAAAACGTCGGACGTTATAGCGCTGCATTGCCCGCTGCTTCCCGAAACGGAAGGGCTGGTCAATAAAGATTCCATCGCAAAAATGAAGGACGGCGTAATCATCCTAAATAACAGCCGCGGCCCGCTTATTGTGGAGCAGGATCTTGCCGATGCGTTAAACAGCGGAAAGGTGTATGCTGCGGGCGTGGATGTGGTGTCGAGCGAGCCCATTAAGGGAGACAACCCGCTGCTTAAGGCGAAAAACTGCATCATTACGCCGCATATCAGCTGGGCGGCCAGGGAAAGCCGCCAACGGCTGATGGATATTGCGGTAGACAACCTGCGGCAGTTTGTGGCCGGTGCGCCTGTTAATGTGGTCAATAAATAACCAAAGCCGATTGGGGAAAGCTTGATGAAAAAAGTACTTCTGGTGCCCGATTCATTTAAAGGAACGATGTCGTCGCTTGAAATATGCCATATTATGGAGCGCGCTATAAAAAAACACGCGCCTGCTTGCGAGGTTGTGTCCATACCGGTGGCGGACGGCGGCGAGGGCACGGTGGACAGCTTTCTTGCCGCGGTTGGCGGAGAAAAAGTCACACTTCCGGTAAAAGGGCCTTCTATGGAGGACGTAGAAGGGTTTTACGGCATTTTGCCCGACGGAACGGCAGTCATTGAAATGGCGGCAGCGGCCGGCCTTCCTTTGGCAGGCGAAGCAAACCGCGTGGAAAAAGCGACAACGTACGGCGTCGGGCAGTTGATAGTGGCTGCGGCGGCGCGCGGGTGCAGGGAAATCGTTATCGGCCTTGGCGGAAGCGCAACAAACGACCTGGGCTGCGGTGCGGCAGCTGCGGCGGGCGTCCGGTTTATGGACAGTGGCGGAAACGAGTTTGTGCCCGTGGGCGAAACGTTGGGCCGTATTGCGAAAATTGACGTATCGGCGGCGGAAAAGAAACTGGCAGGCATACGGATTGTCGCCATGTGCGATGTAGACAACCCGCTGTGCGGCGCCAATGGGGCGGCCTATGTATTTGCGCCGCAAAAGGGCGCAGACCGGGCGATGGTGGAGCTTCTCGACCAAAACCTGCAAAAAGTGGCGGCCGTTGTTCGGTCTGAACTGGGCATGGATATCTCGAACATGGCTGGTGCGGGCGCAGCCGGTGGAATGGGCGCGGGGATGACCGCTTTTTTTGGCGCGCAGCTTCGGGCAGGCATCGAGGCGGTGCTGGATACGGTAAAATTCGATACCCTGATTGAAAATGCCGACATGGTTTTTTCGGGCGAAGGCCGCATCGATACGCAAAGCCTGCGCGGCAAAGTGGTGATTGGTGTGGCGCGGCGTGCGCAAAAGCATCATGTTCCGGTTGTGGCGATCGTTGGAGATATTGGAGGCGATATTGACGCGGCATACGATATGGGGGTTGCGGGAATTTTTTCGATCAACCGTGTTGCGGTTCCGTTTTCGCAGGCAAGCCTTCGCGCAAAGGACGATCTTTTCCTTACGATGGACAACCTGATGCGGTTTATAAAAGCGCGCGGCGAAGCGGACGGAGGGCAGGCGTACTTGTAAATATGCCCGAAAAATGATATGATACTTTCGAATTTGAAATAGATTCTACTTATGTTTGGCAATAGAGAAATGGAGGACACTTTGGTGAAACGAACCATAGGATTGATAGTTGCAGTCGTGCTTGTGTTTACGCTGGCTCCTTCGCTGGCCTTTGCGCAGGAAACGGATGCGGGTGTGCTGGAAGAATTTATTCCGGCAGAAGAGCCCGCCGCAGAGGAATTGCCCGCCGCGCCGGCAGAAGAGCTGGACGCTGAGGAGCAGCTGCCCAAGCCCATAGAACTAACGCCTGATACGGCTGATCCCACGGAGCAAATACCCATTCCAATAGAACCGTTACCGCCGGCAGAAACCCCTGCCTTTGAATCGCAGGCGGGCGAAACCGGCACAGCCGGATTTGTGGAAAGGCTGTATACCGTTGCGCTGAACCGTCCTTCCGACCCAACCGGCAAAGCCTCGTGGATCAATCAGCTGCAATCCCGCGCAAATACAGGCGCAGAAGTTGCGCATGGCTTTTTCTTCAGCGAAGAGCTGCTGAACAGAAAGCTTTCTGATTCTGAATTTCTGGATATTTGCTACCGGACATTTATGAACCGGGAAGCGGATGCGGGGGGCAAAGCCGCCTGGCAAAAAATACTCGATGATGGCGGCAGCCGCGCGGGTGTATTTTTCGGCTTTACAAATTCCAACGAATTCACGAATATTTGCGCATCCTATGGAATCGAACGTGGCGACGCTTCCAAATACCGCGAGCCGCGCGATATCAACATGGATGCGACCAGGTTTGTCGGCCGTTTGTATAAGAATTTCCTGGGCCGGACATTTGATGCAACGGGGCTGAATGGTTGGACAAGCCAGCTTCTTGAAGGAAAAACAGGCGTAGATGTTGCATCCGGCTTTTTCTATAGCCCGGAAGCAGCCTCGCTTTCTACCGAACGGCTTGTAGACGCGTGTTACCGCGCGTTTTTGGGCCGCGAGCCGGATGCCGCTGGAAAAGCTGCCTGGCTGAATTCGGTTAATACAGTGGGGTATGGAAAGGACTACTTGTTTCACGGGTTTACCATGTCTCAGGAATTTGCGAAAATCTGTGCGGCCTATAATATTGCCCAGGGAACAGCGCCCACGCCCAATCCGCCCCAAACCCAAATTAAAATCGTGATTGATCCAGGGCATGGCGTAAGCGGCAGCGGTACAGATCCGGGAGCGCGGGTTGGCAGCATAACCGAAGCAAGCCTGAACAGGCAGCTTGCGACCAAAATCGTGCAGCAGCTGGTAGCAAGGGGGTATAAGGTATATACGACATTCCAACTTGTGGATGGCGTGCCGCATCTTTTGGCAGAAACACCTGGAACGGGGATTGGTATGCGCGTAGCAGCGGCAAACGCGATTGGGCCGAACTTGTTTATTTCCGTACACCACAACTCTGCAGACATCAACACAGCCAAAGGAATGCTTGTACTGGTGGACTCTGACCAGGGCGGCGTGTATGCTAAATCGCGCGCGCTGGGCAATGCGGTATATAAATCCATAGCCGAGCTTGGGTATACGGTGGGCAACCGCAAAGAGACCGTGGTAAACATGGCCGGCAGAAACAGGACGGATGTTTTAAAAGGCAGTATTGCACCCGCCATTACCATTGAGGCAGGGTTTATAACAAATCCGGAAGACTGCGCATATGCGATAGACGCTACCCACCAGCAAAACCTGGCGGTTAAGGTTGCCAACGGCGTCGATACATTTGTTGCGGCAAACAATACCTGACCGAAACGGGATGGCGCATGTAAACAGAGCATTGCGCACAATATAGGATATCTGTTCTGCCCGTGCAAGCCGAAAGACGTAAAGCGCTTGTGCGGGCAGAATTTTTTATTAGTATGCTTATAGGTTGGCTGCCCGATAAAAAAACAACCCCGCCGAGACAAACGGCGCGGTGTAAAAAAAGAGAAAAAGGATTGGTAGGGTTCGCCTTTTTGGGGGAGGCAGTGCAAGGAATGGATAGGGCAGGCCCGCGTCAGGAATGGGCAGGCTATTCTCCGCCGACAACAACAGCGCGGCAAATACGGTAGCCGCCTACTTCGTCCACTGTTTCGAATGCTACCTCCAGCTGCAGGTTTTCTGCAAAATACGTTTCGACAAGGTGTAGCTGGTTTACGTCCACAATATAGTAGTTGTCGTTTGTAAGCAGGCTGTCGCAATTGTGCTCAATCCCATAGGCGCGCTTTACGGCGTTTTCATATGTGGTATGCCTTCCCCAGCTTCCAACCACAAGGGTGTTGGCCAAAGAATTCTTTTCGGGCACAAAGAAAATATCGTTATCGATTTTGAGCGTGGGAATAAGATAGGCGTTCTCTGGGTGGTTTTGGAGGTAGGCGCAATATTGCCGGTAATTGGCGAGCTCGCCATGGTCCAGGCTCAATTCTTTATTGATTTTATAATAGTTTGCACTCACCAGGTTTGCAAACATCATAAACCCGCTTACAAGGGCAAGGAACGCAGTAAGAACACGGCTTGCCGTGCTGCCGGCCACAAGCCGCTCTTTAATCCACCCAACGTCGATTATGCATAGCATTAACAATGCGGCAATAATATAGTGCGGATATACGACACGATAAAGCGGCCGCCGCATAATAATAAACGCAATATTGATGATAAACGGCATAGCAAGCAGGAACAAAGGCAATAGCTTGTTGCGGTTGGCAAACATGGCGGCAGTAAACGCGGCAATGAGCAGCAAAATCATGGACATCGTTTGCTCTTCGTGGTCGTGGAACCCTTCCACAAGCTTGTATAAAACGGCGAGGGGCGTTCTTTCGTAGCGGTGGCCCCGTTCGGCCACAATCTGCTCCAGTACCTCGGCGGAATACTTGTTTCCGTCTGGATGGACATACATATTGACCATCTGATAGTCGTTGGGCGACCAGCTGAAGCGCTGGTATACTCCTACATGGTCGCTATAGTCGACCATGCCAAAATCCACATAATCTGTACGTGCCTCGTTAAAACGCGTGTATTCGCGCCACTCTTCGTCGTTTTGATAGGCCGCCTGGTCTGCGGCATGGCATCCGGCGCAGCCAACCAGCCCGCACAGCACAGTAATTGCCAAAATCCACGCGCTCTTTTTGCGGCGCAGCAACTGGATGAGCAAGAAAGCGCCCCATATCAGCGCGGCCGTAAGAACGACATTCCAGCGTATGAACGAGCACAAAAGAAGCATGACAACAGCAAGCGCATAGCACAGCCACCGCAATGATTTATGCTTGGTCTCAAAGCCAAAAAACAGGCATGCGCCCGACGCGCCCGCACAACAGTAGGCGATCATGGTATAGGTAAAATGCTCCAGCATAGAATAGGTTGCCGTAGCTGTGATAAGCGCAACAATAAGCAGGCCCCACTTTATTCCAAACTGGGACAGCAAAACCGCCTCAACCAGCGAAAAGGAAAGAATGACCATTGCTAGCAAAAACACGCCGTACCAGTTTATGGCGGGCAGTACGCTATACAGGAACGCAAGAAATTTTCCCAGAAGGATGTTGAGGTAAACTGCATGCCCATCGGAAAAACCATATGCGCCGGAAAGATAGTTGTTGATAATCATATCGTCCACTACAGAAAAATCCAAAATGGACACCTGGGCGTATATAATTGCAAATATGGAATTGATAGCAAGCGCCAAAAGCAGGTATTGCAAAAAATAGCGCGTCTGATTGTTATGCGCAATAAACAAACGATGAAAATAAGAATTGATGTTTTTGTTAATCTAAAAATACAGCAAATGGTCACCAAAAATACAGCACATGCCCAGAGATAAAACGGGCATCTCAGCACCGAGCTAAAACTGCTATCCTTTAGAGTGCTACGAAGCCAATAAAG
>JBMNTU010000011.1:0-31918 GCA_050945895.1 Christensenellaceae bacterium
TTGTCGCAAAAACCCTTTTCAACAATGACGCTTCAGTGATATGATGTTGTCATAGATACGAAAAACAAATGTCATTATATCTTTTGTAAAAGGCTCTTGCTTGCCAACGTTTACTTGACACTAACCGCCCCGGCTTTTCGTACACATAAACTTCATAAAAATGGTATAATAATAAAATAACGAGAAAAAGAGGAATTTATGCAAAGCGATAAAAGAATTGCAGTATTGATAGACGCAGACAACGTCTCTAAAAAGTATTTGACTTATATATTTGACGAAATATCCAACCAGGGGACGCCGACTTACAAGCGGATATATGGAGACTGGACAAAGCCCCAGCTTTCTTCGTGGAAGGCAAACCTGCTGGAGTATTCCATTACACCCATCCAGCAATACAACTATACAACAGGCAAAAACTCCACCGACAGCGCGCTCATTATAGACGCGATGGATATTCTTTATTCGGGCAATATAGACGGTTTTTGCATTGTTTCGAGCGACAGCGATTTTACGCGCCTGGCTTCCCGTCTGCGCGAAGCGGGCATGTTTGTGATGGGAATGGGCGAGCGCAAAACGCCCGCGCCGTTCATTGCCTCGTGCGAGGTGTTCAAATACCTGGAGGTTTTGGAGGAAATTTCGGCGGAGACAGAAGAGGGCGAAACGAAAAAAAAGGTGACAGCACGCAAAAAGAGCGCGGATGTGGCAAAGCTGGCAACGGTAAAAAAAGCCATTGTAAAAATTGTTTCCGAAAGCTCGGACGAGGACGGCTGGGTATTTTTGGGAACGGTTGCCAATATTATGAACCGGCGCTATCCGGATTTTGATACGCGCAATTATGGACATTATAAATTAAAACCCTTTGTGGCGTCGCTAGGCTGTTTTGAAATAGAAGACCGGCCGACAAAAAACCCGCGCGCGCCGCAAACCTATATTAAAATCAAAGAATGACCGGAAAGGAACGGAATGGAAGGCCGGGACACAAACAAGAACGCAGAAGAGCATTTAAGCGGCCTGACTGCGCAGCAGGTGGATGAGCGCAGGCAAAAGGGCCTTATCAACAAATGTAATATCAATACCACAAAAACCTATGGGCAGATAATAAAAGACAATCTGTTCACGTTTTTTAATGTTATAAACGCAATCCTATGCGTCATGCTTATTTCCGTCGGCGCGTACAAAGATCTGATGTTTATGATGATCGTTGTGGCCAACCTGCTGATCGGAATCATACAGGAAATATCCTCCAAAAAAACGCTGGACCGCCTGGCAGTTATTGTGGCGGCAAAGGCGCGTGTTGTGCGCGGCGGAAAAGAGCAGTCTATTCCGGTCGACGAAATTGTGCTGGACGACGTGCTGCGGCTCAAATCGGGCGAACAGGTATGCTCCGATGCTGTGGTATTGGAAGGCCGCCTGGAAGTAAACGAATCGCTGATTACGGGCGAGTCGGACGTCATTGTCAAGCAGCCGGGCGATGCGCTTTGTTCGGGCAGCTTTGTAGTGGCAGGAAGCGCGTATACACGCGTGACCCATGTAGGGAGCGAGAATTACGCCAACCAGATCTCTATGAGTGCAAAGAAGATGCGCCGCAAACACTCCGAGCTGCGGTCTTCGGTCAGCCGCATATTAAAGGTAATCAGCGCGTTTATTGTGCCGGTGGGCATTGCGCTTTATGTGAAGCACTACCTGTTTTTGCAGATGGGGGCAGAGCAGTCCATTGTTAAGACGGTAGCGGCCGTAATCGGCATGATCCCCGAAGGGCTGGTGCTTTTGGTAAGCGTGGCGCTGACGACCAGCGCAATCATTCTGGCCGTTACAAGACGTACGCTGGTACAGGATATGTATTGCACGGAAACGCTTGCGCGGGTCGATGTACTGTGTTTGGACAAAACAGGAACGCTGACAAACGGCGACCTTCGGGTGACGGAGATAATTCCTCTGCTTGGTAGCATGGAAGATGCGGAAGAGATGCTGGCAGGCTATTGCAGCGCGTCGGAAGACGACAACGCTACGATGTGCGCGTTAATAGAGCATTGCCGGCCGCAACAAGCGTATGCCGCGCTTTCGGCTGTGCCGTTTTCGTCCGCGCGAAAGTACGGGGCGGTGCAGCTTGAAGAAAAAGGAACATATTTCTTTGGCGCGGCGGAATTCCTGTTTCCCCAAAGTGAAGAAAAGCTCAAAGAAACGGCTGCTAAACATGCAAAAAACGGCAGCCGTGCGCTTGTGCTTGCAAAAAGTGAGGGAAATGCGCAAATTCCGCTGACTGAACGGACACTGACGCCCGTTGCGCTGGTGCTAATGGCAGACAGCATACGGGACGAGGCAAAAGAAACGCTGGCATATTTTGAAAAGCAGGATATAAAAATCAAGATCATTTCGGGGGACAACCCATATACGGTAAAAAACATTGCAGCAAAGGCGGGCTTTTCGGGAAAGACCGATGTTTGCGACGCCTCCCTCCTGCATACGGATGAGGACGTAAAAAGAGCTGCGCTGCGATATGACCTTTTTGGCCGTGTTTCGCCAGGGCAAAAGCAACTGATGGTGGAAGCGTTGCGCGAAAACGGGCATACCGTCGGCATGATGGGCGATGGCGTGAACGATGTACTGGCGCTAAAAGAGGCGGATTTGAGTGTTGCGGTGGCCGAAGGGAGCGACGCCGCCAAAAATATCTCCAGCCTGGTGCTGCTGGATTCTAATTTTGACGCGCTTCCGGCTGTACTAAACGAAGGCCGCAAGGTAATCAACAATGTAGAGCGGGCGGCTACGCTTTTTATTACCAAAACGGTATATTCGATGCTGCTTTCGATTGCGACGTTGTTTATTTTTGGCAACGGCTACCCGTTTACGCCTCTCCAGCTTTGGTTTATCTCGGTTATCGTAATTGGTGCGCCCTCGTTTATACTTGCTCTGGAACCCAATTATAGCCGGGTAGAGGGCGGCTTTTTGCGAAACGTTTTAAGGCGGTCGCTGCCGGGCGGGCTGGCGATTTTTCTGGGGCTTTTGCTGATAGACCGGCTGGCGGGCCCGGTTGGTTACGGGGTGGGTATGATTCCGGCAATGTCTTTTATATTGGTGGTTGCTGCGGGAATTATGATTGTATTCCTTGTAAGCGTGCCCCTTACGCGCACACGCAAGATATTGCTGGTATGCCTGGTGGGGGCGTTTGCGTTCAGCCTTGCGTTTTTGCGCGGGCCGTTCGACATCCCCGATATTGACGGCAGGGCGCTGGTCAGCACATTGCTGATTGTGGCGCTGATGCCTGTTTTGATGAAATTTTTCTCGTGGATTTTGCAAAAATACTTTCAATACAGCGATGCCAAAAAAGCAGGGAAGGTTGCTTCTAAAGCAAATTTTGACAGCAACTAAAAGGCGAAAGCATTTTGGCCTGCGGAGGATTTTTTATTTACAAACATTTGTGCGCAGGAGCACTTCTTTGATATAATGGTTTGTGAGCAGATATAACGGATATATAAGAATAGAAAAAATAACGGAGGCGCCAGGCGATGAGCTATGCGGACCAGGTGTTTATTAAGAATTGCACCGATATCATTCAAAACGGATTTTGGGATACGAAATACGATGTGCGCCCTGTTTGGGAAGATACGGGCGAAAAAGCCCATACCATTAAAAAATTCGGCATTGTAAACCGGTACGATTTGAGCCGGGAATTCCCCATCTTGACGCTGCGGCGGACATACCTGAAATCGGCAATCGATGAATTGCTGTGGATCTGGCAGAAAAAGTCGAGCAATGTAAACGAGTTGAAAAGCAATATCTGGAACGCATGGGCGGATGAGGATGGCAGCATTGGTAAGGCATACGGTTACCAGCTGGGCGTAAAACATGCATATCCGGAGGGGATGTTTGACCAGGTAGACCGGATATTGTATGACCTGAAACATAATCCGCTATCCAGACGTATTATGTCCAACATATACAACCACCAGGACCTGCACGAGATGAACCTTTATCCGTGCGCCTATTCCATGACCTTCAACGTGACCGGAGATAAACTCAACGCAGTTTTGAACCAGCGCTCGCAGGATATGCTGGTGGCAAACAACTGGAATGTATGCCAGTATGCGGTGCTGGTGCATATGTTTGCGCAGGTGAGCGGGCTTGCACCGGGCGAATTGGTCCATGTGATTGCGGACGCACATATTTACGACAGGCATGTTCCGCTGGTGGAAAAAATGATCGCTCAAACGCCGTATGATGCGCCGGAATTTGATATGGATAAGAGCATTACGGATTTTTACGCGTTTACGCCTGACGATTTTCGTTTAGAAAATTATAAATACCATACATTTGAAATGAAAATCCCTGTGGCTGTATAACGACAAAAAAGAGGTGCGCGATGAACATGATTGCAGCTGTAGACCGCAATTGGGGAATAGGCAAGAATGGCGACCTGCTTTTCCGCATTCCGGAGGATATGAAATTTTTTAGAGAGACGACTCTGGACAAGGTGGTGGTTATGGGCCGCCGGACGCTGGAATCGCTCCCGGGGGGACGGCCGCTGCCAAAGCGTACCAATATTGTCCTGACTGAAAACACGTCTTTTTCGGCGGACGGAGCGCAGGTGTGCTGCAGCCTGGATGAACTTTTCCGGAAGCTGGAGCAATACGACAGCACCGATATTTTTGTTATCGGAGGGGCGATGATCTATGACCTGTTGATGGACTATTGCCATAAGGCCTATATTACAAAGGTGGACGAAGAGGAAGACGCCGAAGTATACATCCGTAACCTGGACGAGGCCAAAGGCTGGGAGCATACCCATAGGTCCGCGCCCCAAAAACATGAAAACCTGAGCTTTACATTCAATGTTTACCAAAACAGGAATGTGAAACCATACAGAAACGATTTGTAAAGGTAGTAAGGCGATGAAGAAAGCGAAAAAAGGGTTTTTTACAGAATTTAGAGAGTTCATTTCCCGCGGAAGCGTAATGGACTTGGCGGTAGGCGTTATTATCGGTGCGGCTTTTACTGCAATCGTAAATTCGCTGGTCGAGGACATCATTATGCCGTTTATCGGCTTGATTACCGGAGGCATCGATTTTTCGTCGCTGTCTTTCCAGATCGGCGATGTGACCATCAAATACGGTTCGTTTATTGGCGCGGTCATTAATTTTGTCCTCATTGCGCTCATTATTTTCCTGTTTATAAAGGGAATCAACAAAATGCGCCGGCCAAAGGACGAGGAGCCGGAAAAGCCGGCGCGCCTTTGTCCGTACTGTAAGATGGAAATTGCGGACGATGCTACAAAATGTCCTTACTGTACCGCGGATTTGCCGGCTTCCGACGCAGCGAGCAAAGCATGAAAAGCTTTTACGAAAAGGTTTATGAAATCGTAGAAAGTATTCCGCGGGGAAAGGTGACGAGCTATGGACAGATTGCGCGTATGCTGGGAAGCCCGCGCGCTGCAAGGGTAGTGGGGTATGCGCTGCACCAAAACCCACGGCCGGGGGTTACACCTTGCCACAGGGTCGTCAACCGGGAAGGCCGGCTGGCACCTGGCTTTGCGTTTGGCGGGCTGGACGAGCAGCGCCACTTGCTGGAGGCCGAGGGAGTGCGCGTTGAAAACGGTTATGTGGATACGAAGGTGTATGGTTGGAATGGAAGCGCAGAAGAAATAGAAAAAAAGGATGCGCTGGTATAACAGGCGGCATACAGCCGGATTGTATACACGGCAACAGCCGCAATGCAGAGGTAGCGGAATTGCCGATGAAATAGTTTGCTGGGGGAGAAACAAAAAAATGGGAGTGTCAGGGAAAAAGATTTTGGTGGCAGATGATATCGATTTGGACAGGATTATATTGAACGATATGTTCATGGACGAATACGATGTACTGGAAGCAGAAAACGGGTTTTTGGCTTGGAAATTGATAGACAAGTACAGAGAAGAACTTGCCGTTGTATTGCTGGACGTTGTTATGCCGGTTATGACGGGGTTCGATGTGCTGAGGAATATGGCAGAAAGCGGATTGATCGATTCCATACCGGTTATACTGGTGACAGGGGAAAGCGATGAAGGAAAAGCGATTTACGGTTACGATATGGGAATATCGGACTTGATTGAAAAACCTTTTAACCAGGCGATCGTATACAGGCGTGTACAAAACGTAATTAAGCTGTATGCACACAAACGGGAGCTTGAGAAGCAACTGAAGGAACAAAAAATGATGCTGGAAAACAAATGAGCAACAAAGCCATTATTTAGATGCAACTGGATAAACCTTTTATGCAATAAAAAACCGCACAGGATTGTGCGGTTTTTGTTGCTATGGCTTATTCGGAAACGTATGGGATTAGCGCCATGATGCGGGCACGCTTGATTGCAATGGCAAGCTGCCGCTGGTGCTTTGCGCATACTCCGGATGCCCGGCGCGGCATGATCTTTCCGCGCTCGGTCAAATATTTCTTTAATTTTCCAATATCTTTATAATCTATGTCGGTTACCTTGTCCACACAGAAATTGCATACTTTTTTCCGGGGACGGCGTCCGCGCATAGGCCTTCTTGCTCTTTCTTCGCTCATGATTAATCACTCCTTAATATGTGTCAGAAAGGAAGCTCTGCATCGTCCAGCGGCTGAAAATCGGAAAGCTCTTCGGCAAATAGCTCGTCTGCCGAAGCAGCAGGCGGCTCTTGCGGCGGCGGGGCATATTCACCCTGCCGTTCTGCGCTTTGCCTGCTTGTCAGAAATTCTACATCATCTGCAACGATTTCCGTTACATACCGCCGCACACCGTTGGCGTCTTCGTAGTTGCGGGTTTGAATCATTCCCGCGACACCCACCTTAGACCCCTTGGAAAGGTACTTGGCGCAGTTTTCCGCCAGCCCCCTCCATGTGACAACAGGGATAAAATCGGTCTGCTGTTGCCCATCCTGGGATTTATATTTGCGCCCTACCGCAACGGTAAAGGTAGTTACGGATACGCCGTTTGGTGTGGTGCGTGCTTCCGGGTCCCTTGTTAAATTACCTACCAAAATTGCTTTGTTCATTTTGGCACCGTCCTTTAATTGTTTTCCAGATTGACTACGATAAAACGCAATACATCGTCAGAAATTCTGTAATTTCTTTCAAGCTCTGCCGGAAGGGCCGGCGGCGCTTCGAAGTTTACAAGTACGTAGTAGCCGTCATTGATATACTGGATAGGATAGGCGAGCCTTTTTTTGCCCCACTCGTCAACCTTCTCTACATTACCGCCGTTGTTGGTGATAATATCCGAGAACCGTTTGATGAGCGCGTCCTTTTTTTCCTCATCCATATCGGGCTTTAGTACATACATCGTTTCGTACTTCGTCACGATTTTCACCTCCTCATGGTCTAATGGCCCTGCAAATAAAGCAGAGCAAGGATGTTACAGAAGTTTATTATATCGTTCGGGCAGGCGAAAGTCAAGGAATTATTCCGCAGGCAATATGTGGAATATGATGTCGTCCGGCGCTGCAAAAAGGGTTTCGGTTCCGCCGGATTCTCCCTTGAAATATACGGTCAGCTCGTATTCGGTATGCGGCTCGAAGGTAAATATCTCATCCTCAAGGGAGTCTTGTTTGCAGGCAACTGCCTGGTCGTTTAAAAACAAGCCCTTGTTGAACGTGCCGCTGTACACGGCGATCATACGGCAACGGATGGGTTCTGCGGTTTTGTTTGAAAGACGGACGTCGCAGGTTACCGTAACGATTCCGTCTGCGTCTTTTTCCTGGCTGATGGCGGAATACTCTGCTAAAGTAAGCGTGCCCGCGTTGCTGCAGGAAAAAAAAGAAAATATGACGATAGACGACAGCAGAATGAACAAGACCTTTTTCATATCAAGCCCCCCTTTGTAAGTATTATACATTTTTTGTTGTTGCTTGCACAGCGAAAAGGGAGATGGTTACAATTTGAAGTTACTTTGCTTGGCATGTATCCGTCCGCTTTCAAAAGCTGAAAAAAACCTTGAATAAGCGGTTTGCAGATGGTAACATTATAGAAGACAATTGCGAAGGCAGGAAAACAGATGGACGCGTACGAAAAGCCCAGGCGCTCGATAGCAGTATTGGGTGATTCTGTGGCAAAGGGCGTTGTATTAAACCCGGAAAAAAAGAAATATGTGTTCTACAGGCAGGGCTTTATCAAACGGCTTACAGAAAAGCTGGCAGCCAGTGTGTTTGATTTTTCCAAATTTGGAACGACCACCTCGCACGGAAGTGAGATCCTGCAGACGAAGGTGCAGGAAATTAACCCGGATATTGTACTGATCGAATATGGCGGAAATGACTGCGACTACGACTGGGACGCCGTGGCCGAGCGGCCGGACGACACGCATTTGCCCAAAATTTTGCCGGGCGTATACGAAAAAAATATCCGGCAGATGATCGACGGCCTGAAAAAACAGGGGAAGATTCCCGTGCTGATGAACTTGCCGCCGCTGAATGCGGAAGGGTACTTCAACTGGTTTTCCCATGGCGAAGCCGTGCGGAAAAAGCGGATATTGAAGTGGCTGCAAAGAGTGGAAAATATTTATTGGTGGCAGGAATCTTATTCTTATACGGTGGATAAAATTGCAAAGCTGACGGATACGCGCATAATCGATGTGCGCCAGGCATTTTTGGCGATGCCCGACTACCGGGATTATGTGTGCGGAGACGGCATTCATCCCAACGAAGAGGGGCAAACGCTTATCGAGCGTATATTTACACGGTATATTGAAAAAAATGCGGCTCATATACTGGCATAGCTACAGTATTTCCGATCCGAAGTCTACGGGGCGAACCTCGACGGCGAAGGGGTAGCGGCTGCTAAAACGTGTGCAGGATGCGCCCAGCGCGGCGTTGTCTCCGAAAACGGCGAATATGCAGCTTCCGCTGCCTGTCATCAGCGCAAGATCTGCGCCTTTTTTTTTGCATTCGGAAATGATTTGCTGGACTTCCGGACAAAGGATGCTGCCGGCGGTTTGCAGCGCATTGCCTGCAGAGCGAAAATATGCGTCATTCTTTCCGCTTTCAAGTGCGTAGATCGTGCTTTTGTCACACGGCTTGCTGGGTGGAAGCGTGTCGTACAGCTCATATGCCGCCTTGGTGGAAACGCCGCTCTCCGGCTTGATAAGAAGCATATAGTCCAGCTTGCAACGGTTGTGTACAGGCGAAAGCACGGTTCCGGTGCCTGTGGCGCGCATACATCCGCCGTCCAGAAAAAAAGGCGCATCCGAGCCGATTAGGGCAGCCATGTCCAGCAGCGTGGACTGATCCAGCTGTGTGTCGAACAATTTGTCCAGCATACGCAATACGGCCGCGCCGTTGCTGCTTCCGCCGCCCAGTCCGGCCTTTTCGGGAATGTGCTTTACAAGATGGATATGGACATGGGGGGCACGGCCCGTAAGTGTGAAAAAGAGGGCTGCGGCAATGCTCAGTGTGTTTTCTTTGGGCAGCTCGATATTTTCGGCCGTCAGGGAAAAGGCGCCCGCCTGCTCGATGAAAATTTCATCATATAAAGAGACGGTTTGCATGACCATGTCTACGGTGTGCATACCATTTTCGGCTGTGCCGGTAATATCGAGGCACAGGTTGATTTTCGCATAGGACCGTCCGGTTATCATACGTCAGATTATATCACTTTACCGCTAAAAATCAACATACTGCGCGCCGCACGAAATTGTTTTGATCTGCAATAGCGCATATTACAATGGTATGGTAATATATTCAATAGATCGATTGGCAGGCAAATGGGGGAAGCATGTTTGTAGCAGACAAATGGACAGACTATAAAGTACTGGATACCGGCGGCGGGATGAAGCTGGAGCGCTGGGGCGAAACGCTCCTTGCCCGGCCCGACCCGCAGGTAATCTGGCAAAAGCAGCGCCCGGAGCTTTGGGGCGAGGCGCATGCAACGTATGAGCGAAGCGGCAGCGGCGGCGGCAAGTGGCGATACCACAAAAAGGTGCCGGAGCGGTGGACTGTGCGCTACAGGGAGCTTTCTTTTTATGTGCGGCCGACGGGCTTTAAGCATACGGGGCTCTTTCCGGAGCAGGCCGCAAATTGGGATTTTATGATGGAAAAAATACGCGCTGCTCAACGAAACATACGCGTTTTAAATTTGTTCGCGTATACGGGCGGCGCAACGCTGGCGTGTGCGGTGGCGGGCGCAAGCGTGGTGCACATCGACGCGGCAAAAAGCATGAACGGCTGGGCAAAGGAAAACCTGGCGCTTTCCGGGCTTGCGGAGCGGCCGGTGCGCATACTGGCGGACGACTGCATGAAGTTTGTAAAGCGGGAGCAGCGCAGGGGAAACCGGTACGATGCAGTGATTATGGACCCGCCTTCGTATGGCCGCGGCGCAGACGGCAACGTGTTCCGGACGGAAGACAATATCTTTGAGCTGGTGAGCCAAACGGTAGAGCTTTTGTCCGACGAGCCGCTGTTTTTTGTCATCAATTCGTACACGACCGGTCTTTCGTCCGTAGTTACAGAAAACATCCTGCGCCTTTGCTTGCATAGCAGGGGAAGGGGCGACGGAAAATATGAAGCAGGGGACCTTGTCCTTCCCATAGAGGGGCAGGATGTATGGCTGCCCTGCGGAACGACGACACGGTGGTATAGATGAATGTTCTGTATGTAGACAACATGATCTTGGTTGCCGTAAAACCGGAGAACGTTCCCACGCAGGCAGACGCGACGGGCGACCCCAGCTTTCTTGCCCAGGCGAAGGAATATGTAAAGGAAAAGTATGGAAAAACCGGCAACGTATATCTGGGGCTTGTGCATCGGCTGGACAGGCCGGCGGGCGGCGTAATGGTGTTTGCGCGCAATTCTAAAGCGGCAAAACGCCTTTCCGACCAGGTGAGAAGACATGCGTTTATCAAAACATATTTTGCCGTTGTAACGGCCGATATCAGCAAAGAAGGAACACTCAAAGACTACTTGTTGAAAGATCGCAAATCCAACACAACCAGTGTGGTAGACAAGGATACGCCCGGCGCAAAAAAAGCGGTGCTTTCCTACGAAGTAGCGGCGAAAAAAGACGGATATACGCTTTTAAAGATCAACCTGGAAACGGGCAGACCGCACCAGATTCGCGTGCAACTGGCAAATATCGGCGCGCCGCTTTTGGGAGACAAACGCTATGGCGGCCGGCCTTACGGTCATATGTGCCTTTGGGCGGGGGCGCTTTCCATCATCCACCCTGTTACAAAGGAACGTATGGAATTTGTTGCCGAAATCCCCGCGTATTTTCCGGTAAAATGAAGAAGCGCTTGTAAATTTTGATTTTTATACTTGAAGAATAGTGTTTGGTGTTGTATAATACGGTTATCGTAATTGTAATCAGATTGTAACATTATGCTGGGTGTGGTGAAACATGGAAGAGATGCAAGAAAAAAAACAGCAGAATAAGCGCAAATGGAGTATGGACAGAATAAAACTGCTGATATTGGTTGGCGTTGCAGTTTATGCGGGCATTACGCTGGTAAGCCAGCTGCGCGCGCTTGCGATCCAGTCCGAAAAGCACGAGAAGCTGGAGCAGACAGTGGCAGAGCTTCAACGGGAGTACGAGTATTACGAGAATACGCTTTCGTACATCGGTACGGATGAATATGTGGAAAAACAGGCGCGTGAGCGGTTTGGCTGGCTGGGGGAAAAAGAAATAAAGTATGTGAAAGCGCAGGATGGCCAGCAGGCGACGGAGGTCGATCTGGATTCCCTGTTCCCGAGCGAGGCGGTTGTGACCTCGACAATAATCGGTGAAGTTGTGGGGGAAGAGCAGCAAGAAACCGCTGCGCCCGAAGAATAAAACAGTTTGAAATGAACCTTTTGCCTGCTTGGGTAAAAGGTTTTTTTGTTTTGCTCACTTTTGGTAAAGGGCAGATATCATTTGCAATTATTGGCAAGGTATTATATATTTGTTGTGTATAAAAGAGGCGAACGGCGGTATTAGAATGGAAAACCCGGTCATACGCAAACGGTTGAGCATCCGCTTGCCGGAAAAGGTTGTTTTGCGGTTGCTCATTTATTTGGGGATAGCGTTTCTCATAAACCTGGTTGTTTTTGAGGTCATGCATTCGCTCAATTTTATTTATTACGAAATGAATGACGACTTTGCAGTGCAAAGCCTGCTCAACGGTTCCGCTGGGGGGTATTATACCTATTTTCCAAACATCAATGTAACGGTGCTAAGCATGCTTGCCGGTCTATATGGCGCGGTTCCTGCTGTAAACTGGTATGGGGTCTGTTTGCTGCTGGGGCTGATGCTGTCGTGGGCGTTTGTGGGCGGCGTGCTGATGCAAAATTTTGGGCTTAAGCTGGGGCTGCCGCTGTACGCGCTGCTGGTTCCGCTTTCCTTTGGCCTGCTGCTTACCCATTTTACCTATACGGTCGTTTCATATTCCATGCTGGCGGCTGCGCTGGCCTGCCTGATTTGCGCTTTTTATATGAAGGATAAGGTTTCCCAACGGCTGTTGTACATTTTTTCCGGCGTATGGCTGCTTGTGGCATTGCTGCTTCGTGTAGAGGTAGCGGCTTCTGCGGCTGTATATGGCGGCGCGTGCGTGCTTTTTTTACTGCTTAAGTATAAAAAACGCGCAGTTGCTTGCGTGGGCGTGGCGGTTGCTGCGGTTGCGGTTTTTGGGGCGTGCTTTGCTGCCGATGCGGCCTACTACAAAAACGACGCGGAAGCGGGCGAATTTAAAGAGTTTTATGAAGCGCGCGTGTCGCTTGTAGACAATGCGCCGCTGGCTTATGAGCTGCATGCGGAGGGCTATGCGCAAATCGGATGGGGAGAGCTTGAACTGAATATGCTCCAGAACTTTATGTACCCTGACGACCCAAGGTTTATAACCGAAAACTTCAATTATGCTGCGTCCATACGGGAAAACATACGCTATATGGACGACGGTGCGGCGCTTCTATCCAACTTTCTGACGACGTTTACCGAAGGGAACTATGCAATGCTGTTTATTTTGCTTTGCGTATTCCTGCTGGCGTTTTTTTCGGGTGGAAGGGAAATATTGTCTGTTATTTTACTGGCTTTGCCATTTTTGTTTCAGTTGCTGTTTGCGGTGCTGTGGCGCGTTACATTCCGCACGGTGTATCCGCACTACCTGCTTTCTATTGTAATACTTTTATGCCTGGTCAATGTGCCGAAATTGAAGGAAAGCTGGAGCGAAGCAGCAGGAAAAAAGCTGGGCACGCTTCTTTGCGCGGCGATGACGGCGATCGCCAGTGTGCTTTTTGTGAACCAGTTTTTGATGCAAAGCTGGGCGGGCGCAACAAAAAATGCCGACGGAACCGCGGCGCTGCGGCGGGAGGCATTTGCGTATTTTGAAAACGATAAAGAGCATGCCTATATTTACCTGACGACCGGTCCGCTCATTTCGGCCTGCGAGAGTTATTCCATTTTAGAAACGTTTGAGCAGGACTATTTTTCAAATAGCCGGCTGATGGGCGGGTGGGACGTACGCTCGCCATCCTACAACGCTTTTCTTGAGCGCTATTCCATTTCGGCGTTGCCAAGGGATGTGGTCGACAACGAAAACATATACATCGTATTGCCGGATGACGCACTTGTTACGGAATTTCTGTATCAACGGTATGGCATGCCTGTCAAATATGAAACAGTACACACGATTGGCGATTCGCTGATAGTTTGCAGGATGGTTTCGGGAACGGAAGAAGAAAAAGCAATGATATATTGAATGGACACACACAGAAGATGAAAACATTAGCGAAAAGAAAATTTGGAATTCGGATGCCGGAAAACGCGCTCCCCAAATATTTGGTGTATTTGGTGTTTCTGCTGCTCGTAAACCTCCTGATTTTTTGGGTCATGCACTCGCTGCACCCCATCATATACGGGGAAAACGATGATTTTGCAATGCAAAACCTGCTCAGCGGGGCGCTTGGGGACTATTATCTTTATTTTCCCACTTCCAACGTGGCATTTTCTGCTGTAATTGCAGGACTATACCAGGCGTTTCCGGTTGCAAACTGGTTTGCGATCTATATGATGTGTGCACTCATATTGTCGTGGGCGTTTGTTGGAAGCTTGTTGATGAAAAAATTCGGAATCAAGATTGGGCTACCGCTTTATCTAGTGCTGGTTCCTTTGACGTTTGGCGCATTTTTGACGTATTTTACATTTACAGTTATCACCCACTCGCTGCTAATTGGGGCGCTGGCCTGCCTGGTTTCTGCTTTTTATGCAGAAGATAAGGCGCTTCGGCGGTTTTTGTATATTTCATTTGTGGTGTTGCAGCTGCTTGCGGTATTTATACGAAAAGAGGCCGTTGGAACGGCCGCTGTGTACGGTGGACTATTTGTATTATTTGCGCTGATTCGATACAAAAAACGGGCAATTGCATTGATTGGAGTGGCGGCGGCCTCCTTTGCGGTCGTGGGCGCATTTTATGCGGCTGATTTGGCATATTACAAAAACGATTCGGAAGCAGGCGAATTTAAAAGATGGTACGAAGCCAGGGGAGGTTTGGTAGACTTCGGCATACCTGACTACAATGGCCATGCGGAGGAATACGAAAAACTGGGGTGGACCCCGGCAGATATTACAATGGTACGCTTCCATATGTTTCCGGATGATCCGGAGTTTTCGACAGAGGCTTTTGAATATGTTGCTTCTATGAGAGAAGATTCGCCTATTATAACGAACGGGGAAGCGGTACTTTCCCAGTTTTTGTTGATATTTACGGACAACAAATACCCTGCGGGGTTTGTTGTCGTGCTGGTCGTTTTATGCGGCGCGTTTGTTGCCGCGTGGTTTTCGGCAGGCAAAAAGATTGTTGCGGCACTATTGTTTGCGCTTCCGTTTTTGCTGCATATTGCGTTTATCATGCTGCAACGTGCGCCGACGCGAATGGTATTGCCGCACTATTTGCTTTCTATTGTCATGTTGCTGGGAATGGTGGATACCGGTGCTTTGAAGAAGGATTCAAGCGCAGACACAAAGGCGCTTTATAAAAGGCTGGGAACGGTATTTTGCGCTTTTTTGTTGTCTGTGGCCGGCGTACTGAATGCAACAATGTTTTTTAGGCAGCACAAGGCAGGTGCAGACAAGGGTGATCAACAAAAAATAATTACGCAGGATAAATTATATGATAGTATTGCCGGTGACAAAGAGCATCTATATGTTTGCACATCAGAAAACCATATTATGCTGCAAATGTGCTTTGCTCATTCAGTTTTTCATATGTTCCCCCAAGGCTATTTTTCGAACAGCCTGCATCTGGGAGGATGGAATGCACGTTCGCCTTTTTATACCGGTACTCTGGAAAAATATTCTGTAGATATGCTGCCCCGGGATATTATCGATAATGAAAATGTATATATCGTAATTTGGAAGGGCGAAGAAATGCTGACGGAATTTTTTTATCAGAAATATGGGGTATCCGTCAAATATGAAATCGTACAATCGTTTGATGATACGGTTTTTGTATGCAAAGCTACCGTGGGAACAGAAGAAGAAAAAGGGCTGGTATATTAATTTTACATAAAGCTTAAATTGTGCTAATATAATAACGTTTTACAAGCGGATAAAAACACTTTGGCCTTTGGGCCGGATGGAGTTTTGTATGATAGACTTTAATGTACCGCCGTATGCACCAGAATCGATGGAATATATGCGCAGAGTATGTGAACAGAACCGAAAGATTAGCGGGGATGGAGAATGCACCAAAGCGGTCACTGCATGGCTGAACAGGCTGACAGGGTCGAACACGCTGCTGACAACGTCGTGCAGCCACGCGCTCGATATGATGTGCCAACTGATTGGCATTGTGCCGGGCGACGAGGTGATTTTACCGTCATATAACTTTGTGTCGGCGGCAAACGCAGTTGTAAGCCGCGGGGGGGTATGCGTATTTGTGGATATTCGCCCAGATACGATGAATATGGACGAAACGCTCTTGGAAGCAGCCATAACAAACAAAACAAAAGCAATTTTTGTGATGCATTATGCGGGAGTGGCCTGCGAGATGGATTCTATTCTGGCAATTGCGCAAAAACACGGCTTGGTTGTTATAGAGGACGCGGCGCAGGGCATGATGGCGAAATATAAAGAAAAGCCCCTGGGTGCGATTGGCGCGCTTGGTTCCTACAGCATGCACGAAACAAAAAATTATTCGATGGGCGAGGGCGGCTGCCTGATCGTCAACGATACGGCATACCTTGAAAAAGCGGAAATCATACGCGAAAAAGGAACGGACCGGAGCAAATTCTGGCGCGGCCAGGTGGACAAATACACATGGCAGGATGTTGGGTCCAGCTACCTTCCCTCGGACATCAATGCGGCGTACCTCTTGGGCCAGCTGGACATTGCCGATAAAATCAACGATGCGCGCATGGCTGTCTGGAACATGTACATGGATGCGCTTGGCGGCGTAGCGAAGTCTGGAAGGACAGATGTCCCGCATATTCCCGAAGAGTGCGTGCACAATGCGCATATGTTTTATATCAAGCTCAAAGATCTCAAAGACCGGACGGAATATATTACATACATGAAGGAAAAGGGCATAAACTGCGTATTTCACTATATACCGCTGCACTCTGCGCCGGCCGGCAAAAAATACGGACGATTTTGCGGCGAAGACCGCTATACGACAAAGGAAAGCGAACGGTTGGTGCGGCTGCCGCTCTATTATGGGATGACAGATAAGGACGCCGAATGTGTGATCGAACATACGCTGGCGTACCTGAAAGGCTGAAAGATGGAGAGAATATTGGAACAAAAGCTGTCGTTTGTAATTCCGTGCTACCGTTCGGAAAGCAGCATTGCCAAGGTTGTCGAGGGAATTGGGAAGCTGATGGACGGCTATGGGAGCGATCGGTACGAAGTAATACTGGTGAATGACGCTTCGCCGGACGGAACATTTTCGGCAATCGAAAAGCTTTGCAAAGAAAACGGGCATGTAACAGGGCTGAACCTTTCTAAAAATTTCGGACAGCATTCCGCAATTATGGCGGGGCTGAACGAAGCGACCGGAGATATTATCGTCTGTATGGACGACGACGGGCAGACGCCCCCGGAAGAGGCGGGCAAGCTGATCGACGAGGTGGCGGCGGGGCACGACATTGCAATGGCGCGCTATCCCGAAAAAAAGCATGGCTTTCTCAGAAATATTGGCAGCAAGCTAAACGAAAGCATGGCAAAATCTATGATAGGCAAGCCCAAGCACCTTTTTTTGTCCAGTTTTTTTGCAATGAAGCGCTATATTTTGGACCAGCTTATCCGCTACGATTTTCCCTATCCGTATATTACGGGCATGTTGCTCCGAACGACAGGCGATATCGTCAATGTTGACATAAACCATAAGGAACGCGAAACGGGAAAGTCGGGGTATTCGATGGCAAAGCTGCTTTCATTGTGGTTTCGCGGATTTACAAATTTCTCCGCCAAGCCGCTTCGGGTAGCGATTGTGTTGGGCGTTATTATTGCCATCATTGGCTTTGGAATGCTTGTTTACGCGTTTGTTGTGCGCTTCACAAACTCGAACGCGCTGGACGGCTGGGCGTCTTTGATGGCGGCCATCGTGGGCATTGGGGGCGTTATCCTTATTGTCCTTGGGTTGGTAGGCGAATATATTGGCAGAATCTATATGGGCCTTAACAAGCAGCCGCAGTATGTTGTGCGGGATAAAATTAAAAATGATATGAGCGACGGCCGAAAGTAACAAGGCCGTCTTTTTGTTGACGGAGAAGCTGTTTTCTCTGTGCGTAGATATCGGCGGGGTTGTTTACAATAAATTAAATATTTGAGCGTGAAGAAAGCCTTGCAACGGGCGGGGTTTGCGTATATTATATAATGGTATAGCTGTTTGGCAGGCGCTGCACCGGAAAGAACACATGGAAAAACAAGTTCTGGAATTTATAAATACGCACAGGTTGACAGATGCGGGAAATGTGGTTGGTGTAGCCGTTTCCGGCGGAGCAGATTCGATGGCGATGATGGCCTGCCTGAAAAATCTATCCGAAGCATTGGAAATACAGGTCGTCTGCGTGCATTTTGAACACGGGATACGCGGGGAGGAATCCCTGCGTGATGCGGAATTTGTGGCGGAATACTGCGAAAAATGGAGAGTTCCGTTTTACATGGGTGCGGCGGATGTGCCGGCGCTTTCCAAAGAATGGAAAGTGTCTGTAGAGCTTGCGGCCAAGCGTGCGCGCGAAGCGTACTTTGCGGAAATGGTTGCTGATGGAACGGTCGACCTTATTGCGACGGCCCACCATAAAGAAGACACTGCTGAAAGCGTGCTGATGCATGTTTTGCGTGGTACGGGTATCGACGGTCTTATCGGTATCCGGCGGCGGCAGGGGCAAATGATCCGGCCGTTTTTGTGTGTAGGAAAAAGAGATATACTGGAATACGCACAAAGCATGGGCATTCCCCATGTGGAGGACAGCACCAATGCAGATAACCGCTATACCAGAAATTATATACGCAATGTGCTTTTGCCGGCGGCAGACGCGCATTTGAAAACAGATACGACGGCGGCGCTAAACAGGCTGAGCGTATTGGCGGAGCGCGACGGGGCATTTCTCAACAAATGCGCAGAGCAGGCGTTTGGGGAATGTGCGGCCGTGACGGGCGACCAGGTGGAACTGGAACTGGCACGCCTGCAAAAGCTGGACGAGGCCATTGCCGCAAGAGTTATTCGGCTTGCCTGCCGGAAACTCGGCGTTTTGCAGGATGTGGAATTCGCGCATATCGAGTCTGTATTAAGGTTGGCGGCATGTGCGCAAACGGGCAGCAGGGCAAACCTCTCGGGCGGGTTGTTTGCAGAGGTTGAATATGACAGGCTGCTGGTCGGGCATGTTGCGCGGCAGACGGATTACAGCTTTTCGGTGCGCGTTGCGCTTGATGGAAAAACAGCACTGCCCGATGGCGGGGTGCTTACCGTTTGTGAAACAGGGCGCTGCGAGTTTGACGCAGACGATATGTATACCGAGTATTTTGACATGGACAAGATTCCGGGCGAGCTTGTATGCCGGACACGGCAAACGGGGGATACAATTCATCCGCTGGGCAGCCCGGGAAAGAAAAAGCTGAAGGATTATTTTATCGATAAAAAGCTGCCGAGAAGGGTGCGGGACAGGCTGCCGCTGGTTGCGGCCGGAAACGAAATTGTATGGGCAATTGGCCATGCGATTGGAGAACGCTACCGGGTAGACGAAAAAACAAGGCGGTATATGCGGATGACCTATTCGAAGAGAACGGAGGACGTGTAGAAGTGCATTATGTGGAAAGCGATATCAGCGGTGTTCTGCTGACAAAAAAGCAGATCGAAAAGAAAGTAGCCGAGCTGGGCGAACAGATTACAAAAGACTATGAAGGAAAAGAACTGGTCGCTGTATGCATACTCCGCGGTAGCGTAGTGTTCTTTGCCGACCTGATCCGCCAGATCGGGCTGCCCATGAACATTGACTTTATGGCAATTTCCAGCTATGGCGCAAGCAGCGTTTCGGATGGCAGCGTACAGATTAAATATGATTTGGCAGACGATATTAAAGACAAGCATGTGCTGATCGTGGAAGACATTATCGATACCGGCTATACGCTGAAAAGCCTGAAAAAGCTTCTGCTGGCCAGAAAACCGGCAAGCTTTGAAATCTGTTGCCTTTTGAACAAGCCGGACCGGCGGGAAGTGGATGTTGACGTAAAGTATGTAGGGTTCGATATCCCAGACGAATTTGTGGTAGGATATGGCTTGGATTATGCATCGAAATACAGGAATTATGATTCCGTAGGGGTGCTGAAGCGGGAAGTTTACGAATAGTTAATATAAAACAGGTACGATGACTATATTGTGGATACGAATGTATTCATGCGGTGCTGGAATAGCCTGATAAGGAGGGTAGAAATTTGGGCAAATTTTTAAGAGGTCCTTTGATATATATCATCATTTTTATTGTGATCATCATTGGAGCAAATTTTATGGCAAGCACGAGCGAGACGGAAACAAACGTGCTTACCTACGACGAATTTTTGGATGAGGTAGCTGCCAAAAAAGTCAAAGATATTTCCATTTTGGGGCGCGACCTTGTGGGAAGAACAACGAGCACAGCAATTACAGATGCCGAATTCCCGAAGAAATACGATTTTTCGACGACGATTCCTGCTTCGATAGAGCAGTTCAACCAGGATATGGCGGCGGTTACGGGCAATAGTAATCCGCAGAAATATGGGTTTAGCCTGAATTATCTTCCGCCGGAAGAACAAAATGTGTTCCTGTCGCTTCTTCCATACCTCATTCCAATCATATTGCTGATTGTAATGTGGGTGCTGATTATGCGGCGTTCGCAGGGGGCGGGCGGTGCAGGCAGCGCGATGTCCTTTGGCAAAAGCAAGGCGCGCATGACAGACGGCGGAAGCAATAAGAAAACATTTGACGATGTGGCGGGCGCAGATGAAGAAAAAGAAGAGCTGGTCGAAATTGTCCAGTTTTTGAAGCATCCCGACCGGTTCAAGGCGCTGGGCGCGCGCATACCCAAAGGCGTGCTGCTGGTGGGGCCTCCGGGCGGCGGTAAAACGCTGCTTGCCAAAGCGGTTGCGGGCGAAGCAAAGGTGCCGTTTTTTTCCATCAGCGGTTCGGACTTTGTAGAGATGTTTGTGGGCGTAGGCGCTTCCCGCGTGCGGGACTTGTTTGATAACGCCAAGAAAAACTCGCCCTGTATTATTTTCATAGACGAGATAGACGCCGTAGGGCGCCAGAGGGGCGCGGGTCTCGGCGGCGGCCACGACGAGCGCGAACAGACGCTCAACCAGCTGCTGGTAGAGATGGACGGCTTTGAAGTAAATGAAGGCATTATTGTAATGGCGGCGACCAACCGGAAAGATATCCTCGATCCGGCACTGCTGCGGCCCGGCCGTTTCGACAGGCAGATTACTGTGCACTACCCGGATGTAAAAGGCCGGGAAGAGATCCTTCGGGTGCATGCCAAAGGAAAACCGTTTGAAAGCGACGTCAACATGAAGGTGATTGCGCGCCGTACGCCTGGGTTTATTGGGGCGGACCTAGAGAATGTACTCAACGAAGCGGCAATTTTGGCGGCACGCCGCAAAAAAGAGAAAATAGGCATGCCGGAAATAGAAGAGGCGATTACGCGCGTTGTTGCAGGGCCGGAAAAAAAGAGCAGACTGGTTACCGAAGAGGACAAACGGCTTACGGCGTACCACGAGGTCGGCCATGCTATTTTGGCAAACGAGCTGCCCGGCTGCGACCCGGTGCATGAGGTATCCATTGTGCCCCGCGGACAGGCTGCCGGATATACAATGACGCTTCCCGAAGAAGACAAGCAGCATGTGCTCAAAAGCAAGCTGCTGGACGAAATCGCGATGATGCTGGGCGGCCGTGTTGCAGAGACGCTGACGCTTAAGGATGTTTCCACAGGCGCGATCAGCGATTTGCAGCGCGCAACGGGCATAGCGCGCGAAATGGTAACCAAGTACGGCATGAGCGACGAAATCGGCCCGATGTTTTTGGGCTCCGGCCAGGAGGTTTTCCTTGGTAAAGAGTTTGGCCACCAGCCGGAATATTCGGATGAAACGGCGGCCAAAATCGATGAGGAGATTTCCAAAATACTGGACGGCGCGTACAAAAGGGCAACAGACCTTTTGACAGAAAACCTCAAAAAGCTTGTGGATATCGGCGAAGTGCTGATGCGGCAGGAAAAATTGACAGGCAGCGAATTCCGCAAACTGCTGGAAACAGATAACGAAGTCGTTTACGAGGAACTGGTCCAGAAAATTGAGAGCGATGCGTTTGAAAGTGAAGAGGACAGCGAACAAACGGAAAAAGAGCCGGAAGTGATCGAACAGCCGGTAGAAGGCGAAGAAGAATAACAACAAAATTAGCGGCTATGGCCGCTAATTTTTACGGAAGGCAACGGCAAAATATGATAGATATGCACATACATACCACTGCATCGGACGGAACGGATACGCCTGAAAAAATTATTGAAAAATGCCGCAAGCTGAATCTTGAGCTTTGTTCGATTTGCGATCATGACACGGTGGCTTCGCAATATACCGCTGTTCGTGAAGTGAAAAAAACCAAGCTGCAATACCTGACAGGGTTGGAGCTTTCTGTGAAACACGAAGGAGAGATTCATCTGTTGGGCTATGGGGTGGACATAGAAAACGATGCGCTCAAGGCGGAAATGGAGGTGCTGCGCCGCTCGCGCGAGGCCAGGATTGGTAGGATCATCGAAAAACTGGGAGAGAATAACATTCGTATTACATTTGAGGATGTGGCGGAAGTAGCGCATGGAGAAACGATGGGGCGCCCGCATGTGGCGCTTGCCCTCCTTGGCAAGGGATATGTGCAAGATATGCAGGAAGCGTTTGAAAAATACCTTGGCGAGCGGGGGACCTGCTATGTGCAACGGAAAAAGCTAACGGCAGAGCAGGCTGTGGCGACCGTTAAGGAGGCGGGGGGGTGCCCGGTTATTGCGCACCCAAAATTTATCCGGACACAAAATTTCGAGAAGCTGTTAAAAACGCTGAAAGAGATTGGAGTAGAAGGAATTGAAGCATATTACCCTGCGCATACGGATGCCGAGGTGGACTACTATGTTGGCCTTGCAAAAAAGTACGGCTTATTGGTTACAGAGGGCAGCGACTACCATGGCGCGGTGAAGCCGCACACAGCGCTGGCAAGTGAACGGAGGGATGGAGAAATGCTCCGGGAATGTGTAAATTTCTTTAGAACAAAATATGTAAACCGATTGTAATGACCGGTAAGCAATGTTATAATTGTGCTTGGAATTAAAGACTGGGATTCAGCGGAAAGAAGGTAGGTAGGTTTTATGCAAAGCGGTGGGTCGGATATCAAGATATTTGCAGGTTCGTCGGGCGTTCCTTTTGCGAAAAAAATGTGCCGGTATTTGGGGGCGGAGCTTGGCTCCTCGGAGGTCATTTATTTCTCGGACGGGAACGTCTTTGTCCGTGTGAACGAAACGGTGCGAAACAAGGACGTATATGTCATTCTTCCCATTGGTCTCGACCCAAACAACGAATTTATGGAACTGCTTTTTTGGCTGGATTCTTTCAAGCGCGCAAGCGCAAACTCCATCACAGCAATTATTCCTTATTTTGGATATGCCAAGGGCGATAAAAAGGATGAGCCGAGGGTATCCATACGGGCGCGCGTGTGTGCGGATTGTGTGGAACTTGCCGGCGCAGACAGGGTCATTACGATGGATCTTCACAGCCCGCAGGTGCAGGGCTTTTTCCGTATACCGGTCGATCACCTGTTGTCTCTTCCCGTACTGTGCGAATATGTCAAAGGGATGGGAATTGCGGAAAATCTGGTTGTTGTATCGCCGGATGCCGGTTTTGCAAAAACTGCAAGAAAATATGCGGATTATTTGCGGACACCCGTCGCCATTGGAGATAAAACGCGCATTGGGCACGACGAAAACGCACAGGTGCTCGAGCTCATCGGTGATGTAGAAGGAAAGAACTGCCTGATTGTTGACGATTTTACGATCAGCGGAGGTACGCTGATCGATATTGCAAACGTTCTGAAAGCGCGCGGCGCAAACCATATTGTTGCCTGCCTGGCGCATGTCATGCTCCGGGAAAAAGGCGTGCGAGCCATAAACGAAAGTGTTATCGAATACCTGATTACGACGGATAGTGTAGAAAACCCATTTATTGCGGAGCAGAAAAAATTTCTGACCGTATCCGTAGCGCCGCTTTTTGCAGAAGCAGTATACCGCGTACACGAGCGGGAATCTGTGAGCACGCTGTTTGAAGCGGGCAATATTCCCAAAAAATTGACCGAAGATATTGATATGCAACAACACAGGTCCGGCAGTAGCTTAAAGTAAAGGTGCTGATTGAATGAACCGGGCAAAATCGAGGAGAAATACATGAAAAACTTACGCAGGATAACCGGCGTTATTTTAGCAATTATTGTAGTAATGGCTTTTTATGCACCCGTTGCATTGGCAGAAAATGGATCAGAGGAGATTACGCCTCCGCCGGAGGAGACACAGCCTTCGGAAACGCCTTCAGAGTCGCCGAGTACAGAGCCGCCGAGTGAAACGCCCACACAGACAGAGCCGCCCGCTACACCCGACCCAACAGAAACGCCCACGCAAACGCCTCCGCCAGAGCAAACCCCGGTACAGACGGAAGATGCGGGAAGCGTGAACATCGGTTTCTTTGTGTATGCGGACGGAAAGCCGGCAGAAGGCTATCGCGTGAAAATAGACAACAGTTCGTTGGATGCAAAAAGTGACGGCTCGGGAACGTTTCCCGGCGTAACGGTTGAGGCGCACAGCATAGAGGTCATCTCTAAAGATGGCGACAAAAATAAAGGAACACTTTCGATGGGCCGTGGAGACAGCACGGGGATGTTGAGCGCTTCGGGCGGCGATTATTCTATTTCCGTTTCAAGAAATGCCGAAACGATCTATTTCAATATCCTGTTTGAGGCAGGAAAACCCATCAATATTACCTCGGTCACAAATGAACCCGTAGCAATGGAAAGCGCGTCGCCGTCTCCATCCGGCTCTGCGCAGAGCGGAACGGGCGCATTTTCGATCGTGGCAGAATATGTGGACAGCGAAGGCGAGACCATGGTTGGGCTGGGTGTGGTTATAACGCCGGCTGCCGGTGCAGAATCGCTGGGTATGAGCGATGTAAGCCTGACAAACAGCTCGGGACGGCACACGCTGAAAAATGCAGGGTTTGGAAGCTATTATTTTGGCATGGGTGAAGTCAGCGCGGGGTTGGAAAATGCCACGCTGCTTCCAATAGAAATTGTGCAGGGCGCACGAACAAGCATTGTGTCGTCCGCAGACAGCGGGTATACGGTGGAAACGCCTGCGTCCACGCAGGAGTTGTATATGCGGTTCCGGCAGGTAGGCTCTTCTTTCGTGCTGGATGAAGTCGCTGACAAAGCTCCGGGCGCCGAAATCAGTTCGCTGGTGGTAGGGATCATTGCAATCGTTGTAATTGTTGTCGTTGTTATTATTGTGTTGAATGTTGTGCGCAAACGCAAAAAGAATAAAAATATGCCGCAAAAACCCGGTGGGTCAGGCCGCCGCGGCGAAGATATGGATCTGGATGATGACGAGGAGGAAATTGTTCCCAGGCAGGTGGAGAGCCCGCGTAGCCCGGTAAATGAACGGAAAACCGGCGGAAACAACAAATTCTCCGACCGGTCAAGGTTTTAATAGCAAATTTGCAGGTTACCGCGAGGTAAGTTTGGTTACGTATATTTTGAGATTGTTGCTTCTCTTTGAGAAGGTAATATGCTATAATAAGAGCGGGGCAACTTCATGTAACAATTTACTACTGAACAGTAAATAATGTGTGTAATTGTTAGGTATCCGTTTATTGTATAGAATAAGATAGCTTTTATCAGGGGGGAATGAGCCGTGCAAACGTATATTGTAAAACAATCCATCCACGACAGGGACAACAATTTGTTCGGTTATGAGGTTCTTTATAAAGAGAACAATTCGGACGAAACGGTTGAAATGGATGATACTTTGGCTGCAGGTGCAATCGAAAACTTATTACCCAGCCTTAACGACAGCGACTTCTTCGACGGAAAAAATGTATTTGTTACATTTACCGAAGCGCTGCTGAAAAAAGACATTCCCAGTTTTTTTTCGAAAGACCAGCTTATCTTACAAATAGAGTACGAGCTTCTTTTGAATACGCCGGCTTTAAACCTCATTAAAATCTATAAAAGAATGGGCTACCGCGTCGCGTTGCAGGATTTCCAGTTTAGTTCGCGGTATATTTCCCTTTTGGATGAAGTGGATATCATCAAGCTCAATATGCGCATCCATTCTTCTTCCAGCGAGGCTGTGTCCGTAATTGCAAAGGAGCTGGGAAAAAAGACCGTCGGCTTTAACGTGGACGATCGGGCTACCTTTGAATATGCAAAGGAGTTGGGTGTAGACTTTATGCAGGGCCAGTACATCGGAACGATGGTGCCCGAAAAGGTCAACAACCCGGAGCATTTGCAGAGCAACTTCTTCCAGCTTATGGCCGCAATTACAGCCAAAGAGCCAAACCTGGATGAAATCGAAGAGCTGATTGCCCGGGACGTTACATTGACATATGCGCTGTTGAAACTAGTAAATTCCGCATTTTTTGCGCTCAGGAATAAAGTACAGTCTGTGCACCAGGCAATGGTTGTGCTTGGAATAGACCAACTGCGCCAGTGGATATACCTGCTTAGCTTCCGGCAGGACGAAAATGCGCCCGAAGAGTTTATCAAGCTTTCGTTTATGAGGGGCCAGTTCTGTGCCGAGCTTTTGCAGTACGCAAAGGATATGCCCATTATAAAATCGGAAGCATACCTGATGGGTATGTTCTCTACAATGGATTATATTTTGAATGTGCCCATGGAAGAGGCGCTGTCTAAACTGGCGATCGCCGACGATATCAAACAAGCGCTCCTAACGCAGGAAGGTCGGTGCGGAACGCTGTACAAGATGGTGCTCGCATACGAACGGGGAGATTGGGGTACGATTAATGAATGCGCCGATATCCTGGGAATAGAAAACAATGTAATTGCCGAAACGTACTTCGAGTGTCTGGAGTCTGTCAACCGTATTTGGAACGGGCTGATGAACATGAACGAAGAAGCGGAAGCGGCGCCAAAAAGAAGAAGATAGTTTTTATACAACAAAAAAGCGTAAAAGAGCGGCACTATGTGCCGCTCTTTTTATCTCGTTAATAATCAGGGAAAAAATTTAAAATAGCTTTTAGATAGTATTAATCCGAACAATACCAAGCAAAACAGATAAACTTTAACAACTATTTTACATTAGAAATGAGAACGATGTGTAAAAGCGATTCTTGCGTTAAACTGCGGTGCGCACGTGGTTTTTGGGCACTTAAAAATACATGAAGCAGCCAGAATGGTTACATACAAACGTTTGAAAATGAATCGTTTTGTGGTATAATGTGGACTTGTAATTGCCGCAAAGCATTGGTGACTTTGCGGAGTATGTTTGGAAAGGATGTAAGCATGAAAGTAGGTATGAAAAAAGGACTGTTCCTGGTGCTGGCTATTGTTATGGCGCTCACGCTGTTTATCGGCTGCAGTGACAAAGAGGAAGCCCCCGAAGAAACGCCCACGCAGGTAAGCAGCGTGGAGGAAGCGCCCGCGGAAGAACCTGCGGAAGAAATCCCGGAAGAGCCGGAAGAACAGGGGTATATCCCCGAAAATATGTCTCCCACAACAGGGCTGACAGATACGACCACGGTTTATAAGCCGGTCATTGTGCAAATTGGCAACGAACCGGACGAACGCCCGCAAACAGGAATCCAGTCGGCGGACGTAGTATACGAAACGAATATCGAAGGAATTGATTCGCGTTTTACATGCGTATTCAACGATATTATCCATAAAGCCGATGCGCCCGATTCGTTCGATGTTGGGCCGGTGCGGTCTTCCAGATATTATCACCAGTGGATCCAGGGCGAATGGGATGCACTTTATGTACATATGGGAGGCCCGGATAAAACAAACAACCCGGACAGCGATATTTGGGGTGCCAGCGGGGAACACATCAAGCAGCGTATCAATGGCGCGGGCAAAGGTGCTGTTAATTCAAATATGTTCTCGCCTCTGAGAAGCGGAGTGTCTATCGAGAAATATGCCGCGACAGACATTATTGAAGATGTTGGAATATACAATTACGAGCCCACCGAGCGCGAGCCCTTCAAGTATTATCCGGAGGAAAGCTATGCGGACGAAAAAGAGATTGCCGAAATCAATCTTTCCTTCCTGCAAAGCCCGGGCTGGGTATCGTACAAATACGATGCAGATAAGGACAAACTGCTCCGCTACATGAACGGAAATGAACACAAAGACCTGAACACAGGCGAAGCAGTGGAAGTACAAAACCTGATCGTGCAGTACACCGGTGTTGCCCTGATGGAAAACGACCTTGGCCGCCAGCGCATCAACATGTTTGGCGCAGGGCCGTGCGAATTCATCATTCATGGAAAGCACCTGCGTGGAACATGGGAGCGGGCAACAAACAGCGATTCTACAAAGTATTACCTGGAGAGCGGCGAAGAAGTAACGTTCACGCCCGGCAATACCTGGATTGCGGTTCATCCGAACACAAAAAATATCACAATAGAATATGCAGACGGAACGGAATATGATTCTGCAGAATGATTAAGATAAGCAGCATATAAAACAAAAACACGGCCAGCTGGCCGTGTTTTTTGTTTTTGCAGTTTCGCTCAATGGTTGCGCAGCAAAAGCTGGCTGGAAAGCGCTATTCCACAGGGGAACATCTCTCGGCCCAAAGGGCCGATTCGCCTTGTGCAGTGCGTTTATATCAATATGCTGTAATGCTGACGGGTATATCAACACGGTTTGCAACCTATGCCGCTTCGTCTTCTTGCATAGCAGGCTCCCAATCCTCTTCAACCAGGTATCTCTCCGCTATTTGTGCAATTTCCCGCATTCGTTTTTCTGCAAACGGATCGGCCAACCCAGAATGTTCCAGATTTTCCAAAAAAGGATAATCAAATTTATTATCCATCAACTCCATATAGATATCCACTGCCTGCTGTTCGTCCGCAATGGAAATCTCCCACAGCTCCAACGCTGCTGACGCAGACGTAACATAGCTGGCTGTGTAAAAAGGCGACTCAAATATATGCGGCGTCGCAACCCAATCCAGCCTTTCCAATTCCGGATCAAAATACGATATGCCAAAACGATCCAGTTCCTGCTCAGCAATTTCGTTTACCTGCTCTACTGTAAGCTGGTCTGCGTCCATCTGGTAAAGCTGCATTTCCATCGACGTATAATAAAGCTGTTCCGGAATGGAGCAAAACACGTCGGACAATACATCATAGCGCATCATATAGCCGGTGTCTTCGCCAAACTCGCTCTCATAGGAGTTGGAAAACACCAGCTGAAGCGCCTGCGAAAACACCTCTGCCATATCCGGATCGGAGAAAAGGTCTGCACCCATCCTGTAGTTTTCTTCAAAATGCCCAAATTCGTGCACCAGCGTATCCAGCCCATAGAAGCTTTCGTCATAGGTAGCCAGTATAAATGGTATATTGTAGGCTGGTAGATAAATCTCGTACGCTCCGCCGTCTTTATATGGGCGCGGCTCCAGGTCGTACAGTTCATACTCCAGCATAAAATCAAACCCGTTCAAAAACTCCGGCGAAAGGCTTTGGAATACGTCCTGCGCATAGGGGATAAATTCATCCAGCGGCATGTCGATTTCCGGATAGTAGTTTGTTCCTACCGCCAGCAGATCCTCGTAAACAGGGGTAATATAGGTTGCCACATGGTCGATAAGCTGCTCCAGCATGTCCGAATCGTACGCTTTATCGTACAATACATACTCCATATAGTTTTCAAAATCCAATTCATGTGCAATCTGCTGCCGTACCCGAAGCAGTTCAATATAAAGCTCGCCCAGCTTTTGGTTGTACTCCTCATACCACGCTTCCAGTGCGCCGTCCGGCGTTTCCCCGTTCCACAGGTCGGCATAAACATAGCTCTCCCCGTCATACTCTACTGCGCCGGTCGCAAGCATTTCAGAATAGCTTATCACAAGCGCTCCCTCCTGTTCAAAGAGGGGCTGCGTATGCTCGGTCAGCATATCTGGTTCATCCAGGTCGACAAAAAAATCATCGCCGTACCGTTCTTCTATCTCGTCTTCGAAAGAAGTCATCAGGATTTTATCGTGCAAATCGTTGATTTGCACATCAACCATTGTAAAGCCCTGTAGCAGGTACGCCACTTCCTCCAGCCAGTATGAATCGCTCAGATCCATATCCGAACGCAGGCGCGCATAATAATACATTGTCAGACAATCGTCATACAGCGTGTCTACATCGTCCAGCAGCTTGTCCAGCGGTTCGTATTCGGTGTACAGCAAAACCTGAGCCGCCGCTTCTTCAAACCAGTCCGCAACCTCCTCCATATCCGGACGCACATATACGATTTGCGAAAAAACGATTGACTCCCCTTCTGCAGGGCGATCTTCATCCGAAATAACTACGGGCGCAGGGCCAATGGACGGTGTGCGCATTTCTGGAAAAATACCGGCGGACTCCCGTTCTTGCAATTCCTCAATAATTGCATCGCCTACTTCCCGCAATGCCTCCTGCGAAAAAAAGCATCCGCCCAATACCATGCAGCACAACACCACCGCCAATAGCACCGCCAATATTTTTTGCCTCATCTTACCCTCCATATCCTTGCATATACATTTTATATGGCATTATCTCTTCAATTCAACTCATCCAGCGTCAGCAAATAGCCTGGCAAAAAGTGCTCCATAAAATAATCTACTTCGGGCATTTTGAGCCCTGCCAGCGTCTGCCGGATATGCGCCTCCGCCTTTTCGAACTCCGTATTCCCGCTCTTTTTTTCTTCGATGCATTTGATGTACGCACAAATTTTGTCCGCGGCCTTTACAACCCTTCGTACATCCTCATCCACCTCACCCAATATATAAGGCATAACCCGCTGCTTTACGGGCTCGGGCAACATATTTGCCATCGTTTCCTCTGCCTGCCGTTCAATTTTTTTGTACGCCGCCCGTATATCGTCGTCAAAATATTTAATAGGCGTAGGAAGGTCTCCTGTAATGGCTTCCCCCGCTTCGTGGTAGACTGCCGCCAGCACAACGTCTGCTTCGCTTACACTGCCGCCGTATAGTTCATTTTTAATAATGCACAGCGCATGCGCCACAACCGTAACGTCAAACGAATGCTCTGCCACATTTTCTTCCCGCGTATTGCGCATCAGCCCCCAGCGCTTGATGTGCTTCAGGCGTGACATATACGCATAAAAGCTTTTTTTCATATTCTTCCCTCATTCAAAAAAACGGTTTACTTTATTGTAGTTTTCCATCAATTCGCCATCCGTTTTGTAGTCGCTGGAGTATACCTCCAGCATCAGCGTCCCGTCATAGCGGATGTCTCTTAGTTTATCCCGCAGTGTGTGCCAGTCCATTTGCCCGTTAAACGGCAAATCGCTTACAATTTCCCCGTTCTCCTTTTTGATATAATCGCACAGGTGGATGTGCGCCAGCCGCTCGCCCATGTCGTCTATAAAATCCATTACCTCGTAGCCCGACTGCGCCGCCTGTTTCATATCCAGCGTAAAATACAGGTTGTCTGCGCCGCTTTTTTCTACCAGCTCTTTTGCAAATCCGGGATATTGATACCAGCACCAGTGCACATTCTCATACGCCAGTTTAATTCCGTACGATTTCGCCTCCTCCGCAAGAAACGCCGTGCGTTCGCCCACATAATCAAAATCCAGCGCCAGCTTGCGGGCTGTTTTCAGCCAAATCGGCCCGTGGAACACATAGATTTCCGCATGCAGCATCGCCGCCGCTTCCAGTACGTTGTAATACACCCGAAGCGCCTCTTCGTACTGCCGCGGGTGATACGAAAAAAGCTGCGGCTCAAACACTGTCGTAAACGCGTGTACAGACACGACAGACACGCCCTCGTCCGTGCATATGCGGTTCAGCCCGTGTATAAACTCCGGCGTATATTCCATATTTGCAGAGAAAAACACCTCCGCATGAGGAACGCCAAGCTCACCAATCCGTTTGAGTGCATCCTCGTTCAAAAGCCTGCCAAAAAACACGCTGTAGATATTCCCGTTTTCATTCGGTGTCCTTGCCCTTTTCTTTTCGCTACTCTTCTATTCTATTTCTTTCCCCCCTTTTTGTCCACGCAAATTTTGTATATGGCAGGGTAAGCTTCCGAACACACTCCAAAATTGCCGCCGCACAACAATTTCTACCGCCCTTCATGCAAAAGCACAGGCCGCATAGCATCAAAAGATGATCTTAGTGTAAAATAATCATTGGCAAAAGGGAGGCGTCCAGAAGGCGCCTCCCACAGATACACACTTGATATAATGATTTTGGAAAAGAATCAATCAAGGAGTGTATGC
>JBMNTU010000012.1:0-30962 GCA_050945895.1 Christensenellaceae bacterium
CATTCCGTTTACAAGCCGTACCCTAGCAATTTTCCTGAGTGCAGAATTTGGTTTTTTAGGAGTCATCGTACGAACCGCGAGACATACGCCGCGCTTTTGCGGACACTGCTTCAAAATCGGCGAATCCGATGTGCTCTCCATCGTTTTTCTGCCCTGCTTTACCAGTTGATTAATGGTAGGCATATATGTACCTTCCTTTCTCAATATTTCTTTTGTATATAGTAAGCCTTCCTTACAACCCTCTGGAAGGCGTTTTTTCTTTCTTTTCCTTCAGTATGCCAGCGCAAGCCGTTTTAACGTCAATCTGGCAAATATCCCCCAGTTCGTCCATTGTATCGACCCATACCGGCTCCAGACTTTTGCTGCGCGCGGCAACAAGCACCTTCTGTTTTATTTCCTCATCCGCATCTACTGCAAGGTAAACTTTCAAAACATTTTCCTTGTCCAGTTCACGCAGCAATTGCTTCAAGCCAACCACTTTTTGCCCTGTACTTTTCAGCTCTGCAACCATTCAAAACCCTCGTTTCCCTAAAAAGCACGCCTAAATATGATACCACTCAAATATTGTAGTTGTCAAGCGTAATATCGTCTTCATCATTTTTTATATCGCTTTGTTTGCGCAGCCTCTGATATTCTTTGTTCTTGCTAAACGATACCCTTGGCGGCGCATCCGATATCGGAAAGAAAAACCATCCCCTATCCAGCATCTGCCGAATCAGCGGAATCTCTGCCAGATTTAGGCGCACCGTATCCTGGGCGCGTTTAAACGAAGCCTCCGACGCCGTTTTACTAACAAAGTACCCGACAACGATACATCCCACTAAAATAGCAATCTGTACAAATATGAAATACTCCGTTGTGGAAAGCGGCAGCTTTGCCGTAATCGCTACTGCGATGATTCCAATTACAATAAACAACGCAAACACAACGACTTGAATAATATCTCCCATTCGGAAAGCCTTTCGGCAATGGTCACAGATGCCTGCCTGCAATGGTACAAGTGACCCTACAGGCGTTTGCACCTTTTTCCCCAGCCCAAATATGATGCCTTTTTCCGAATAAGGATCCTCGTGTGCCATTTCAAACATGGCATAGCTGCTTTTTTTCCGCTCCGTATCCTTGCAAAACTGGCACGTATCGCTATCGTGCAAATCGTCTATGTTTTCCGGCAGAAGCGCAAGTGTCTGCAGCCACCGCTGTTCTGCATCCTGTTTCTGTTCATTTGTTTTAAGTGTCCGGATATAACACCCCTTGCAGCCATCTGTTCCCAGCCGGTTGCACACCTCGCTGTCCGCAACAATACACTTTGCGCGAACCTGGTCATCAATCATAACAATTTTTACCCCCTACAAATCTTTGCCTCTGAAAGAGAAGGCTGCAAGCCGATTGGGCAGCCTGCAGCCTGGTTTTTGCATATCCGTTACAGATCCATGTCAATGTCGATCCCAAATGCATCGGTATCCATCTGCCCCGCAATTCCATCGTTTACAACATTCGATATCACATCGATGTTCTTATAGCGCTTCATTCCCGTACCCGCAGGAATCAGCTTTCCGATGATGATGTTTTCCTTCAGCCCCAAAAGCGGGTCTACCTTTCCTTTTATGGCTGCTTCTGTCAGCACGCGTGTCGTTTCCTGGAAGGATGCTGCCGACAGGAAGCTATTTGTGGAAAGCGATGCCTTGGTAATTCCAAGCAGCACACGCGACGCCGTCGCAGGCTCGCCGCCCTCCTTTAAGATGCGCTCGTTTTCCTTATCGAACCGGAAAATATCCACCAGCTCGCCCGGAAGCATCGTAGAATCTCCCGCATCCTCAATTTTTACCTTTTTGAGCATTTGACGAATGATGATTTCAAGATGCTTGTCCGAAATTTCTACGCCCTGCAAGCGGTACACCATCTGCACCTCTTTAAGCAGGTATTGTTGTACGCCCTTGATTCCCTTTATTTTGAGTATATCGTTTGGGTTGATGGAGCCTTCCGTCAACTCGTCGCCCGCTTCAATAACGTCCCCGTCAAACACCTTCATGCGCGAACCATACGGAATCAGGTATGTTTTTGCCTCTCCCGCATCGTTCGAAACTGTAATCTCGCGTTTTTTGCGTGTATCGTTCACCGTCACCTTGCCGGCGATTTCAGAGATTACCGCAAGCCCGCGCGGTTTGCGCGCTTCAAAAAGCTCTTCGACACGGGGAAGACCCTGCGTAATATCGCCGCCGGCAACACCGCCCGTATGGAACGTACGCATCGTAAGCTGCGTGCCCGGCTCGCCGATGGACTGCGCCGCAATTACACCGACTGCCTCGCCGATATCCACTGGGTTGCCCGTCGCCATGTTGGCGCCATAGCATTTTGCGCATATCCCATATTCGCTCTTGCAGGTAAACACCGAACGGACAAACACTTCCTCAACGCCAGCCTTAATAATCTTTTCTGCCAGTTCGTTGGTAATCATCTGGTTTTCTGCCAATACCAGATTTCCATCCTTATCGACAACATCCTGCGCCGTGTAGCGCCCGCGCAGCCGGTCGCCCAGCGGCTCGATGATTTCTTTGCCGTTCATCAAATTTTTGAGCGGAATTCCCTGTATCTGCTCTCCGAGCGACTCAAAGCAATCCGTTTCACGGATGATTACATTATGCGAAACGTCGACCAACCGGCGCGTCAGGTAACCGGAGTCGGCCGTACGAAGCGCCGTATCCGCAAGCCCTTTGCGTGCACCGTGCGAAGAAATAAAGTATTCCAGCACCGTCAGTCCTTCGCGGAAATTCGCGCGGATGGGAATCTCGATAATTTCGCCGTTCGGGTCTGCCATCAGCCCGCGCATTCCGGCAAGCTGGCGGATCTGGTTTGTGGAACCACGCGCGCCGGAATTTGCCATCATGTAAATGGGGTTAAACTTATCCAGCGTTTTCATCAGCGCGCCCGTAACTTTATTGGTCGTTTCTTCCCAAACCTTAACTGCATTATCTTTACGCTCTTTATCTGTCAAAAAGCCGCGCTTGTATTGCTTTTCAATTTCAACAACCTTGTCTTCCGCTTCGTCAATAAACTCTTTCTTCTCTTTGGGAATCTGTATATCCGAAACACTGACCGTAATGGCGCCCACCGTCGAATAGTGGAATCCCAGTTTTTTAATGCCGTCCAAAACGTAAGACGTCTTTGTCGGGCCCAGCTTAGAGTAGCAAAGGTCGACGACCTTACCCAGCTGTTTTTTATCTACCAGCGTATCTACTTCATATTTCAGCTCGTTTTCCGGGTTGGAGCGGTCCATATATCCCAAATCCTGCGGAATGACCGAGTTGAAAATCAGACGGCCGGTCGTCGTTTCAATGATCCCCGTCTTCCACTCGCCGTCGATTTCTTTTTCCACACGCACGTTGATCATCGCCTGCAGGTCAATATTTCCCGTATGGTATGCAAGTTCGGCTTCCTCGGGTGAAGCAAAATAGCTGCCTTCTCCTTTTGCGCCTTCCTTGTGTATGGTCAGGTAGTAAGAACCAATGACCATGTCCTGCGTGGGCGAAACGACCGGTTTTCCATCCTGCGGCTTCAAAATGTTGTTTGCCGTCAGCATTAAAAACCGCGCTTCCGACTGTGCCTCTACCGAAAGCGGAACATGGACGGCCATTTGGTCTCCGTCGAAGTCCGCATTGTATGCCGTACAAACGAGCGGGTGCAGCTTGATTGCGCGCCCCTCCACAAGCACCGGCTCAAACGCCTGGATGCCCAATCTATGCAGCGTCGGCGCACGGTTCAAAAGCACCGGATGCCCCTGTATCACGTCTTCCAGCACGTCCCAAACTTCGGGGCGCACCTTTTCTACCATGCGTTTTGCCGATTTAATATTATGCGCCATGCCGTCCGCAACAAGCTTTTTCATGACAAACGGTTTAAACAGTTCCAGCGCCATTTCTTTGGGCAGTCCGCACTGGTGCATCTTAAGCTCCGGCCCAACCACAATAACCGAACGGCCGGAGTAGTCTACACGCTTGCCGAGCAGGTTCTGGCGGAAACGCCCCTGCTTGCCGCGCAGCATGTCCGAAAGAGACTTCAGCGGCCTGTTGCCCGGGCCCGTTACCGGGCGTCCGCGCCTGCCATTATCGATCAATGCGTCCACCGCTTCCTGCAGCATACGCTTTTCGTTGCGTACAATAATATCCGGCGCACGAAGCTGCAGCAGCCTGTTCAGCCGATTGTTTCTGTTGATTACGCGCCGGTACAAGTCGTTTAAGTCGGAAGTCGCAAACCGGCCGCCATCCAGCTGCACCATGGGCCGCAGCTCGGGCGGAATAACGGGAACGGCGTCCATAATGATCCACTCCGGCTTGTTTCCGGATTTGCGGAACGCCTCCACGACCTCCAGACGCTTAACGGCACGCACGCGCTTTTGGCCAGTGCTCGTTTTAAGCTCTGTCCGCAGCTCTGCCGCTTCCTTCTCCAGATCAACATTTTTAAGCAGTATCTTAACGGCTTCCGCACCCATTCCCGCAGAAAAGGATTCTTCGCCAAACCGCTCCTGCATTTCCCTGTATTCTTTATCTGTCAAAAGCTGTTTGTATTCAAGCTGCGTTGTTCCCGGGTCGGTTACAACAAATGCCGCAAAATACAATATTTTTTCCAGCGACCGCGGCGACATGTCTAAAAGCAGCCCCATGCGCGACGGAATTCCCTTAAAATACCAGATATGCGAAACGGGCGCAGCGAGCTCTATATGCCCCATGCGTTCGCGGCGCACCTTTGCACGCGTTACTTCCACGCCGCACTTGTCGCAGATGATTCCCTTATAGCGGATTCGCTTATACCGTCCGCAGTGGCATTCCCAGTCCTTGGTGGGCCCAAAAATGCGTTCGCAAAACAGCCCGTCTTTTTCGGGCTTTAGTGTGCGGTAGTTAATGGTCTCAGGCTTTTTTACCTCGCCTCTAGACCATTCCCGTATTTTTTCCGGGGACGCCAGACCTATCTGTATCGAATCAAACGTGTTGAGTTCAAACAAGTGAACACTCCTCCCTTATATGTAAAAAAGTTTTTCCATCATTTACTGCGCCTGCCCCGCTACATATCGTCATCCATATCCGGGATTTCAATATCCACATCATCCGGCAGCGACAAGTCCTCATCTTCCAATTCAATGTCATCCGACGGAATGTCCGAAAGCAGGTCTTCGTCCTCGTCAAAATCAAGCTCTATGTCGTCATTGTCCAGCATCTGGATGTCGGGCAGGTCCAGCTCGTCGATGGAAACATCGTCAATATCCTCAAGCACCATGTTGTCGTCATCGAAACCCTCTTCACCTTCGCCCTCAAGCGGCAGGTCTTCCGCTCCGGCAATATTGATGTCGATGGAAAGCCCGTCGTCCTCGTCCGCCTCTTTAATGGCAACTTCGCCGCGGTCTTCCGAAAGCACCTTAACATCCAGCCCCAGGCTCTGCATTTCCTTAATCAATACCTTGAACGATTCGGGAATGCCCGGCTCGGGAATGTTCTCGCCCTTTACAATGGCCTCGTACGTTTTTACACGGCCGACTACGTCGTCCGATTTCACCGTCAAAATCTCCTGCAGCGTATTTGCCGCACCGTACGCCTCCAGCGCCCACACTTCCATCTCTCCGAAGCGCTGTCCGCCGAATTGCGCCTTGCCGCCAAGCGGCTGCTGCGTCACAAGCGAATATGGTCCCGTAGACCGCGCGTGGATCTTGTCGTCCACAAGGTGGTGCAGCTTAAGGATGTACATATAACCAACCGTCACGCGGTTTTCAAACGGCTCGCCGCTGCGTCCGTCGTACAGCATGGTTTTTCCATCCTCGTTCAACCCAGACTTTTTGAGCATCTGCTCAATATCTTCCTCCGACGCACCATCGAAAACAGGCGTCGCTATTTCTATGCCAAGCTCGCGCGCCGCCCGGCCCAAATGAACCTCCAACACCTGCCCGATGTTCATACGCGAAGGCACGCCCAGCGGGTTGAGCACAATATCCAGCGGCGTTCCGTCCGGCAAGAACGGCATGTCCTCTACCGGCATCACACGAGAGATAACGCCCTTGTTTCCGTGGCGCCCTGCCATTTTGTCGCCCACCGATATTTTTCGCTTCTGGGCAATATATACACGCACCAGCTTATTGACGCCGGCCGTCAGTTCGTCCTTGTTTTCCCGCATGAACACTTTTACATCCACAACGATTCCTGCTTCGCCATGCGGCACGCGCAGCGACGTATCGCGCACTTCACGCGCTTTTTCGCCGAAAATAGCGCGAAGGAGGCGTTCTTCCGCCGTCAGCTCCGTTTCGCCCTTGGGCGTTACTTTTCCGACGAGTATGTCTCCGCTCCGCACTTCCGCGCCAATACGTACAATTCCCGACGCATCAAGGTCTGCCAGCGCATCGTCGCCCACATTCGGGATGTCACGTGTAATTTCCTCCGGCCCAAGCTTGGTGTCGCGCGCCTCCGCCTCATATTCTTCAATATGGATAGAGGTGAACACATCGTCTTTTACCAGCCGCTCGGAAAGCAGCATCGCATCCTCGTAGTTGTAGCCTTCCCAGGTCATAAAGCCTACCAGCACGTTTTTGCCAAGCGCCATTTCGCCTTTGTCCGTAGACGGGCCGTCCGCAATAACCTGCCCGGCCTCAATTTCCTGCCCTTCATACACAAGCGGCAGCTGGTTGATGCACGTTCCCTGGTTGCTGCGCGCAAATTTCGTCAGCGTATATTCCGATTCCGTCCTGTCTTCATTGGCAACAACGATCTTTTTCGCGGTCACCGCTTTAACCTTTCCGGCTTTTTCTGCAATGAGCAGCACGCCCGAGTCGTACGCCGCTTTATATTCCATGCCCGTTCCAATAACCGGCGCTTCGGGAATCAAAAGCGGGACAGCCTGGCGCTGCATGTTAGAGCCCATCAGCGCGCGGTTGGCGTCATCGTTTTCCAAAAACGGTATAAGCGCCGCCGCAACCGATACAAGCTGTTTGGGCGAAACGTCCATCATGTCCACCTCGTCGCGCGGAACCTCTACAAACAGCTCCCGCAGGCGGCACATAACACGGTCGTGGACAAAGCGCCCGTCATCGTCGATCGGCTCGTTGGCCTGCGCAACGATCAGGTTTTCCTCTTCGTCCGCCGTCATATACCGCACGTCCGGCGTAACGATGCCTTTTTTCTTATCGATAACACGGTACGGCGTTTCAATAAACCCATACTCGTTGATGCGCGCATAGGTAGAGAGCGAACCGATAAGGCCAATGTTCGGCCCCTCCGGTGTCTCAATCGGGCACATGCGGCCATAGTGCGAATGATGTACGTCACGCACGTCAAAGCTGGCGCGCTCGCGGTTGAGGCCGCCCGGCCCAAGCGCCGAAAGCCTTCTTTTATGCGTCAGCTCGGCCAGCGGATTTGTTTGGTCCATAAACTGCGAAAGCTGCGACGATCCAAAAAACTCCTTAATCGCCGCCGTTACCGGCCGAATGTTAATCAAGTTACTGGGCGTCGCCACATCCATATCCTGTATGGACATTCTTTCACGAACAACCCGCTCCAGCCTTGTCAGCCCCACACGAATCTGGTTTTGCAGCAGCTCTCCTACAGAGCGCAGGCGACGGTTGCCCAAATAATCGATATCGTCCGTTTCGCCCAGCCCATGCTTTAGGCCAACGAAGTAATTCACTGCCGCAAAAATATCCTCCAAAATAATGTGCTTGGGGATCAATATAGCAATATTCTCTTTAATCTTTTCTTTTAGAAGGTTTTTATCGTTTCCATACTCGGCAATCATCTCTTTAAGCGCCGGATAGTAAACCTGCTCGTTTATGCCTGCCGAAGCCGGGTCAAACGGCAGGTGCTTCGCCGCATCCACAAAATGGTTTCCGTGCACCCGGAACGAAGCCTCGCCTACTTCAACATCCACGGTATTGATTCCCGCATTCACAATTTGCAGCGCAAGCTTTTCGGTAATCCGGTCTCCTTTTGCAACATAAAGCTCGCCTGTCTCCTCGTCTACCACGTTGTCGGCCGCTACCTGCCCCTCAATCCTGTCTTTCAGCGACAGCTTCTTATTGAATTTATAGCGCCCCACCCGTGCCAGGTCGTACCGCTTCGGGTCAAAGAACAGCGACGTCAAAAGGCTGGTTGCGCTTTCTACAGTCGGCGGCTCACCCGGCCGCAAACGCTTGTACACTTCCAGCAGCCCCTCGTCTTTAGAGGCCGTGTTGTCCTTCTTAATCGTTGCTTCAATATTTTCGTCGTCACCGAAGAATTTCCGTATATCGGTATCGCTTCCCATGCCCATCGCGCGCAAAAACACCGTCGCCGGAAGCTTTCTCGTCCGGTCCACACGAATAAACAGGCAGTCGTTGGAATCCGTCTCAAACTCCAGCCACGCGCCCCTGTTGGGTATAACCGTCGAGCTGTAAAGGTCTTTGCCGGCCTTGTCCTTCGCCGTTCCAAAATACACGCCGGGCGAGCGCACAAGCTGCGAAACGATAACGCGCTCGGCGCCGTTGATAATAAACGTCCCCTTATCTGTCATCAGGGGGAAGTCTCCCATAAATACCTGCTGCTCTTTAACTTCGCCCGTTTCCTTATTTAAAAGGCGAACCTGTACCTTCAGAGGCGCAGCATAATTAACGTCCCGTTCCTTGCATTCTTCCACAGAATACTTCGGGTCGTCCGCAATCTGGTAATCGACAAATTCCAGCAGGAGATTTTCAGAATAATCGGAAATCGGGGAGATGTCTTTGAGTACCTCTCCAAGCCCTTCTTCCAAAAACCGAGTGTAAGAGTTTTTTTGGATTTCGATCAAGTCCGGCATGTCCAGCACTTCTTTGATCTTAGAAAAGCTCATCCTCTTATTCGTCCCAAACTGAACTTCATGCATACTCGTAAACAACTCCTATATTTAAAATGTTTATAATTCTATTGCAATGGTGCATAAAAGGTGCATTGCCCTTCGCTCCGCACTTTTACCCCACGCGCAAAAAACACACAGGCTTCTTTCTATACCGCCGTTTTTCACAATAGGGCGCATGCGTTGCTTCGGCTTTTTTTAGACATACTTCCGCAGTATAATAATGCTAACGCAGTATATTACTATACCACCAAAAAATCAAGCTGTCAATAACTGTTTTTTGTCAATTGGTTATAATGATTGCGTATCACTATTTTATTTTCGCAAAAATCATCCGACCTGCCGCCGTCTGCAAAATGCTCGTAACAACAACGTCGAGTATTTTCTCTGCCATTCCCTTCGCGCCTTCTACCACAATCATTGTGCCGTCGTCCAGGTAGGCAATCCCCTGGTTTTGTTCCTTGCCATCCTTCACGATTGCAACAGACAGCTCCTCGCCCGCCATCAGAATGGGCTTTACGGCATTGGCAAGCTCGTTGATATTAAACACCCGAATATCCTGCACAGCCGCCACCTTGTTCAGATTATAGTCGTTTGTAACCAGCACGGCGCCCATGTCCTTTGCCAACCGCAAAAGCTTGGTGTCTACCTCCATGGCGTCATCATAATCCTGCTCCAAAACACGCATGGAATTTTTCATTTCCTTTTGCATTTTTTTTAGCACGTCCAGCCCTCTGCGCCCGCGTACCCTGCGCATAGAATCCTCCGAATCGGCAATATTCTGAAGCTCCTTCAACACAAATTCCGCCACCAGTATTTCGCCCTCCAGCATTCCGGTCTTACATATATCGTATATCCTGCCGTCGATAATCACACTGGTATCCAGCAGCTTTGGAGCTGCGCCCGTTGCGGCTTCCCCGTCCCTGCCCTGCTTTCTTGCACTCAGCATATTCGCAAAATCCCGTTTCCGCTTTATGCCCGTCGAAAAACCCAGGTAGCCAAAAATCAGGTAATCGACAATCGTCAGCGGAATAGAAATAAACGCCACAGGAATCAGCGCAATGATGTTGGAAATCAGTGCCGCAATCACCAGGCCGATAATCAAGCCAATCGCGCCCGAAATAACCGTAATCGAAGAAGAAACGGTCAGCCAGTTTTCCACGCTCGTCGTCCCTTTTTGAATAGACCCCGTAATTCTCCTGGATAAAATAATAAAAATAATTCCGGAAATAATTGCAGATACAATATAAATAATAAAGGAAATCCACGGTTCAATCCTCTCCGACGCCGGCGTTCCCGTAAAATACCCATATGCGCTGTCCAGCAGCAGCAAAACGCCCGGTCCAACCATAAAGCCAATCACAATGATTACGACCCTCATCAGCTTCGCAAACAAAATTTCTCACCTCCTTTCCAAATATATAATCATGAAACTTAAAACAGCTTTTCTAAAACGTCAAACAGCGTTTTTACGCCAATGACCTGCATGCCCTTCGAAACAGCGCCATCCATCCCCTGCTTGGGTACAAACACCCGCTTTATGCCCATTTTCTCGCACTCGGCCACTCTCCTGGAAAGCTGCGCCACATGCCGGATCTCTCCTGCCAGCCCAACCTCCCCAATAAACGCCGTATCACGGGCAATGGGAATGTTGCGAAAGGACGATACAATGGCCGAAGCCAGCGCCAGGTCGGACGCATGCTCCTTCACGCGGATGCCGCCCGCCACATTAATGAAAATATCCTGCGTATACAGCTTAAGCCCAATCTTTTTTTCCAGTACCGCCGCAATCATATACAGCCTGTTCAGGTCAATCCCCGAAGAAAGCCTCCGCGGAATGTTGATCTGCGTGTGCGAGCAAAGCGCCTGCAGCTCCAGCAGCATGGGGCGGCTGCCCTGCGTTGCCGAAAATATGCTCACACCCGCCAGGTCCTTTTCCGTTTCAAACAGCATAGAAGGGTTTTTAATCTCCTCCATGCCCGAATCGCGCATCTCAAACACGCCAATCTCGTCCGTGCCGCCAAACCGGTTTTTGACCGCGCGCAAAATGCGCAAATCGCCCGACCGCTCGCCCTCAAAATAAAGCACCGTGTCCACAATATGCTCCAAAACGCGCGGGCCGGCAATCGCCCCTTCTTTGGTCACATGCCCAATAATAAACGTAGATATCGCATCCCGCTTGGCCAGGCTTGTCAGCTTGGTCGCGCAGCCGCGCACCTGCGCCACGCTGCCCGGCGCAGAAGACATATTCGCGTCGTATAGCGTCTGTATGGAATCCACAATCAAAAAGCGCGGCGACAGTTTTTCCACGCCCGCCAAAATGCTTGTCAATTCCGTTTCCGACATCAAAAAAATACCGTCGTCATCCATTTTCAGACGCTGTGCACGCATTTTAATCTGTGCAGGCGATTCCTCTCCCGAAAGGTAAAGCACCTTTCCAAACGCGCTGAGCTTCCTTGCAACCTGCAACAGCAGCGTAGACTTGCCTATGCCCGGCTCCCCTCCCGAAAGCACCACGCCGCCCGGTACCACGCCGCCGCCCAGCACCCTGTCAAACTCATCGATGCCTGTTTTAAAGCGCTTTTGCGCTTCCAGCGGAATATCCGAAAACTGGTACACCTCGGCCGGCGTCCCCGCATATGCCGGTTTTTTTGCGCCTGTCGGCCGAACAGCCTCCACCGCCTCTTCCACCAGCGTATTCCACGAAGAACAGCCCGGGCACTGCCCCGACCACTTACCGCTCGTATACCCGCACTCACTGCACACAAATTCTGTTTTCGACTTTGGCATCCGGTTCCTTTCCGCTAAGAAGCATACACATAAAGTACTACTTCATCCAACAATTCAATATCCGTTATGTCGTAATAACAAAAGACATTTCCGTTTGCAGAGGCCAGCACATTCTGTGCAATATCCGATGTCAGCACAACCGCGTCCTGCGCATTTGTATACTGTATATGTACTTTGTCATCCTTGGTATATACGATATAATCATTACCCAAATCGTAGTTGATCACATTCTCTGCAATTTTCACCGGCTGCCCCCCGTTGGTCGAAAGCATCAGCGAGCCGCTCACAATATCCTTTTCCGTAGCAAATATAATATCTTTTCCATTTGTTCGCGGCTCGTAGACCCTGTCCCCAAATTCGTAGTGCTCGTACCGGGATGTATCCCCGTCAAAAACGATCCGCTTGAGCGTGCCGCTTCCGTCGTCGCCATATTCCGACCAAACCATGTCGTAGAGGGAAATGTCCGCCGTGCTGTTTCCGATCTCCGTATCAAACAGCTTCACCGTAGCTGCCTCTCTGGTTTTTATGTCATACAGGTACAGGCGCTGCACGCTGTCCCCCGCCCATTGCATAAAGCAAAGAAGGTCTCCCGCAACCGAAAGGCGCGGCAACGCGTACGCATACTCCTTTACCAGAAACTGCTCTTCTTTTTCCAGATCATAGCCTATAATTCTGCCGCCGCCGGCCGCCCTGCTATCAATCAAAATAATCATATTGCCGCTCATCACAGGCGACAGGAGGTTGTCATATTTTTTTTCAACCCCTTCAATCACCTCAGACGTCCCCTCCTCCATGTCATACATCACCAACACATCCAGCTGAAACGCCCCCGTCCTGTCCTGCTGGGAGGTAAAGACCATCTTGTTATTGTAAATATACGGCTCGTTTTTAATTTTAAATTCGCTGATATATACCTCGTTGGGCGTCAGCGTAACATTCTCGTACTCTTCCTCATCTTCAACAAACTCCGCCTCAACCTGCGGCTGGTAACGAAGCGACGGATCCACTCCCTTTACCAGATCTTCTATCAGCGGAAAACCAAAAAGGATCATAAGCACAACGCCAACCGCAACCAGTGCAATTGCCACAACCAGCCTTACCATAGCCTTGCGCGGGTCTGCCGCCATAACCGGCTGCCGCACCGTGCTTCTTCTCTTTTTCAATCGGCTTCTACCCATAAAAACTTCTGCCGCTGCGGCAGATACGTCCCCCCAAACTAAAAATCCATACCCAGGTATAGCGGTCTATTCCACCTTTTGTATAATGCAAACAGCCTGCGCCGCAGCTCCCTCTCCCCGGCCCAGCGTACCTAGGCGTTCGGTCGTCGTCGCCTTCACATTGATGTACGCCGCATCCATCAAAAGCGCCTCCGCAATGTTTTCTGCCATTGCCATCCGGTAGTCCGCAACCTTCGGCGCCTGCATAATAATGGTCGAATCTATATTGATAATCTTATATCCATACTTTTTTAGCAGCCCGCCTACTTCCCTTAGCAGCCGGACAGAATCTATATCCTTGTACTGCGGGTCCGTCGGCGGAAACAATTCGCCAATATCGCCCAGGCGCGCCGCCCCCAACAGCGCGTCCATAATCGCATGAATCAGCACATCCGCGTCCGAATGCCCTTCCAGCCCCCGCTCATTGGGAATGCCGACTCCCCCCAGCACCAGCTTCCGGCCATCGGCAAAGGCATGCATGTCAAAGCCGTTTCCGATGCGTATATCCGAAAGCTTCCGGTCTTCAATGATCTCTTTTCCTTTAATCAAATCTTCCTTTGTGGTCAGCTTAATGTTTTCTTTAGACCCCCGCACAATCCGTACGGACTCGGGCAGCCGTTCTACAAGCGACGCATCATCCGTCCCCAAAAAACCGTCCTCTTCCGCTTTTTTATGCGCCTTCAAAAGCAATTCCTTACGAAAGGCCTGCGGCGTCTGTACAATAACCAGCTCCTCCCGCGGAAGCGTTTCCAGCACAACGCCCCTATGCGCGCGCTTGATGGTATCCGTTGCAGAGACCGCCGCAACGCCGCTTCCAAACCGAACCGCCGAAGAAACGCAATCACGGATAATTTCAGGCGTAACAAAACACCGGGCCGCATCGTGCACCGCAACGATTTCTACGTCCTCCGGCACCAGCAAAAGCGCATTGCTTACCGAGTGCTGCCGCTCCGCTCCGCCCTCACAATAGAAATAATTAGCGCTTCCGGCATATTCCCCGGCTTTTTGCCGGATCAAATCCAGCTCTTCCTTCCTGCACACCACGATGATATCGGAAAAAAGCCCGGCCTGCTCAAATGTTTTCAAACACCTTATTACCGCGCTCTCATTTTCAAATTCAATCAATACTTTGTTGGTATCCATTTCCATGCGTTTACCACTGCCAGCGGCAAGCAAAATCGCACATGTTTTCATGGGCGTCCTCCGACGCATTTTTTTATCCCCGGCCGTTACTGCCCGATCACCTCGTACATCCCGTCCGCATCCTGCTTCTTTGTCGTTTCAATCATATCTTTTACCCTTACATGAAGCGGTCTAGAGCCAAATTCAATGGTAATCTCATCCCCCACCTTCACCTGGTAAGAGCTCTTTTGGGCCTTCCCGTTCACCAGGATCCGCCCTCCCTCGCATGCAGACTGCGCTACCGTACGCCGCTTAATCAGCCGCGAAACCTTTAAATACTTATCAAGCCTCATTTATTATACACCACACTTTTAAAAAGGTGCTATCATTATACATAGTTTATTCACAATATTCAAATATATGCAACCGCCCGCGCTTTGCCGCGCCCTTTCAAACGAAAAAAGCAGGTTGCAAAAAACAACCTGCCTTATCATTTAAAATAACTTATTTTACAGCGTCCTTGAAAGCTTTGCCAGCTTTGAAAGCGGGCACTGTAGAAGCAGCAATCTTGATCTGCTGTTTTGTCTGCGGGTTGATACCTGTCCTGGCAGCGCGCTTCCTGGCCTCAAATGTGCCAAAGCCTACCATCTGTACTTTCCCGCCCTTTTTCAGTTCTCCGATAACAGTTTCTGTGAACGCGCCAAGTGCTGCGTCCGCGTCTTTCTTCGAGATCCCTGCTTTTGCTGCAACCGCAGCGATGAGTTCAGTTTTATTCAAAACCTTCTCCTCCTTAAAATGATAATGTACCGGCAAAATAACCGCGCGGTCTTATATAGCGTTGATTATAATACACTTTTTTGGAGAAATCAATAAGAAAAATCGAATCTAATGCGGAATTTACGCGTTTTTTTCTTTTGCGGCCTCCCACAACTCGTCAAATTCGTCAATTGTCATCTCGGCAAGATCCTTTTTCGTAGTTTTTTCCATATAAGAAAAGCGCTCAATAAACTTCTCGCAGGTCAGTGAAAGCGCCGTCTCCGGGTTGATCTTCAAAAGCCGCAAAACGTTGATGACCGCAAAAAGCAAATCGCCGAATTCGCGTTCCGTTTTGTCTTTGTCTCCCGTCGCAAGCTCTGCCGCGAGCTCATGTGCTTCTTCCAACACCTTCTTGTAGGCATCCCGCGCATCCGCAAAGTCAAACCCGATCGCCGCCGCTTTTTTTTGTATCTTATATGCGCGCATCATCGCGCCCATCGCCTTTGGAATATCCAGCAGCACATCCGTATACGTTTCTTTTCCTTTTTCCGCTTTTTTAATCGCTTCCCAGTTTTTTACAACTTCATCCGGCGTATGGGCTGTCGCAGCGCCGAATATATGCGGATGCCGCAAAATCATTTTCTGGCACACCGCTGTTGTAACATCCATCTCATCAAACTCACCCGCCTGCCGCGCGATCTCCGCATGGAACACCACCTGCAAAAGCACGTCGCCCAGTTCGTCGTACAAAGCGTCCATATCGTCCTCGTCAATGGCCTCCACCGTTTCGTACGCCTCTTCCAGAATATACTGCCGAAGGCTTTTGTGCGTCTGTTCCTTATCCCACGGACATCCGTTTTCCGAGCGCAAAAGCTCCATGACCCGCACCAGGTCATAATATGTATACCGTTGCTTATTTATAAGCGGCAACCCTGTCAGCAAAAGGACTCCCCCCGAACCCCAGTCGCCCATCCTGTCAATTTCGTAGAGCTCCGCCCATTCACCTTTCCCATCTATATAAAGAAACGCCTTTGTTCCCAGCGGGTAATATTCGGAAAGCGCAAGCTTCACGCCCGCCGCCGTATAAGCGTTGTCTATGCCTGTTACGGCAAGCGCCACCGACGAGTCGATAAACGCCCCCTCTATTTCACGCGCGGGCGCCACGCGGTAAGCGCCTGCGTCCGTTTGGGCCTCATCTCCCGCCAGCCAAAGCGCCCATTCCAGCGCCCGGTCTGCTCCAGGGCCCAATATATCCACCTGCTCTCGTTCAAGCGCTTGCACAAAGCCGTTCTCATAAACGTTCCCAATTGCGCAAAACACGGTGTCTTTTTGCTCCATAATCAGCTTTGCGCCCGCCGTGTACAGCTCGTCAAAATCCGCCGTATCCGCAAACAGCCCGTCCATCCCAACGGTATTTTTATATTCTTCCGCAATTTGTTTGGCACATGGCTGCCGCACACTTTGCAACACAATTCTTCCTGCTCCATCCAGTATCTTCTTTTCCCGCAGCGTCAAAAGATCAAATTCCGACGGAAGCGCCATTACACATACCATATCATTTCCACACTTTCATCTTAATCATCAGTTTCTCAAGCTTGCCGCCGCCCGGTATCAGCGGAAGCTCATCCTTCTCAAACCCGCGCAGTACAACCAGCAGCAACACATACACTACCGCTGCCGCCGCAACCGCCGCCAACACGCCCGCCGTGTTCGAATACCCGCCAAGCGCACCGTATACCAACAAGGCAACCGCCCCCATCGCTGCAGTTGCAATGGCCGGTTTTAATATCCGGTTGAGCAAATCTGCCCGCAGCCGTACATTTTTTGCAACAAACACACCATCCATCACCGCCACAATTACATAGCAAACCACCGTACCGATTGCCGCGCCATAAATATTGACATCCGGCATTCTTATTAGCGCAATGCTCGCCGCCACCTTGGCGCCTGCCCCCGCCATTAGGCTAAACATCGGAAGCAAGGGCTTGCCCATTCCCTGCAATATCCCCATCATTGTTTGCCCCAGCGTCAAAAAAAGCACCGAAACGGACAGCGTTCTCAAAAGCCCCGTCGCCAGCTCCAGCTCGGCAGGCGTAATATTTCTGTATAGCAGCATCACAATAGGCTGCGCCAGCAAAAAGAAGCCGACCGTCGCGGGCAGGCCGACAAACACTGCCAGCTTTATGCCCAGTGCTGTTTTTTTGCCAACCTCTGCCACGTTGCCTCCCGCACTGGATGCCGAAATGGACGGAATCAGGCTGGTATAGAGCGCCAGCGCAAACACCGACGGCATATTGATCAGCGGCACCACCATACCAGACAACACGCCGTACATCGCCGTCACATCCGGTTGCGCATAGCCTACAGACTGCAGCACGCGCGAAACAATTACCGAATCGATCGCGCCGGTAATAGGCATAATGCACGCGCTGAGCGTTATGGGAACGGCAATCAGAAGTATCTGCTTGCCCACAGGCATAAAGCGCTTTTTTACCAGCGCCGTATCTACCGGGCCAACAAGGTTCAATATGCTCCTCTTTTTTTTACGGTATACTCCCACGACATAGACGAGCGCAATCGCCTCCGAGATCGATATTCCTAGCAGCGCGCCCAACGCGCCCAGCTCTGGGCGGCCTGTCCATGCATACAGCCCATAAGCAAGCGTCAACCCAATCGCCAGCTTGCCGCACTGTTCTACGATTTGCGAAAGCGCCGTTACTTTCATGTTCTGCATGCCCTGGAAATAGCCCCGGTAAGCAGACATCATGGCGACAAAAAACAGTGCAGGCGAAATCGCCATCAGCGGATAAAGCGCCCCCGGTGTTTGCTGCAGCGCCGCAATGGGCCGTGCCATAAACAGCATGATCACTGCCAAACCGATTCCCAGATACAACAGAATGCGCCGCGCCGTCAAAAATACAGTATGCGCCGCCACATGGTCGCCCTTCGCAATATGCGCCGCCACCAGTTTAGAAATCGCCGATGGAAGCCCCGCCGTCGAAACCACAACCAGCATAGAGTAGAATGGATAGGCCAGTTGATAATACCCCATCCCCTCTGTTCCTATGATATTCGAAAGCGGTATCCTGTAAAACGCGCCGATAATTTTAACGATCAGCCCCGCAGCCCCCAGTATTGCCGCTCCATATGCAAAGTTTTTCTGCGCCTGTGTCACAAGCTTCTCCTTAACCCATTCCACGTCCCGCCAATAAACACGCTTGGCCGCATTCTTTCCAATGCCTTTTTCGTTTGCTCCGTAAATCCAGTAAATTATACCGCCTTGCCCTCTATTATGCAAATTTCGTTCCGCACGCAACGCCTTATTAAAACTGCCGGATTATGCGGACAATACAAAAAAAGAGCCTTCCGGCTCTTTTTTCACTTTTCCATGTCAATACCTGTTTGTGTACTTCTTAATCGTCGACGCTTCTTTCAATTTCTCTATATAGTCGTAGTAGTGTGAATTCTGCTCTGTTGCCAGGTTTGTAGATATAATATCCTCTTTCATATCCTCAAACGGAATAGGCCCTGCAGCACTTCCCGCATATTGCAAAATATGATAGCCATAATCCGTTACAACAAGATCGGAAACATCGCCCTCGTTTTCAAGCGCCAGGCTTGCCGCTGTAAATTCCGCCACATAATCCTCCGAATCTTCCAGCACCACATAGCCGCGCGTTTTTGCAGGCTCCTCCTGCATTCCCGGATCTTCGCCAAACTCGGCCACCAATGCATCAAAATCCTCTCCGCTTTTTGCGCGCTGGAGCACCTCGTCCGCTTTATCCTTGATTTCTGCAAGCGCTTCGTCCCGCAAAACATCCGCCTCTCCATCGTTTCCCTCGCTGCGCAACGAAGTAATTTCCGATTTCGTCTCTTCCGGAATCTGAATAAGCAGGTTCTTTATATACCGCGCATCCTCAGGATAAGCGTATACTTGCCCAAAGCTCTTGTAAAGCGCATAATTGCTGCGGTCGTCCTGGATCAGCGACCACTGCGATTCCGACTGCACATCATAGAATTCCTTCGCTTGTTCCTCTGTATACGTCACCTCGGCGTCCAGCTTTTCGGTCATGGCCGTAATGGCGTTCGAGCGGATTCGGTCGTCTACCACCTGCTCCATATCGCTGTATCCTGCGTTTTCCACATACTCGTCGTAGCGTTCCTTGACCCATGCATCTTTTTCTTCGCCCGTCAGCCCGTCGGCGTCCGCCGAATCCTCGTAAGACTGCCGTACGCTTTGCAGGTTTTTGTTTATTTCGTCCTTAATTGCCTGCCTGTTTTCATCGGAATTATCAACAATCCCGTCTTTTTCCGCCTGCTGATACAAAAGTTCCAGGCCAATCAGGTCTTCCAGCACACTATTCTGCAGGGTTTTTGCATCGTCTTCCGAAAGCGAAGCCGCATAGGTAGCAAAATCCGTCCCTACATTCTGGTAGGTATACATGTCAAATGCTTCCAGCAGTTCTTCTTTAATAATCGACACACCGTTGACTTCGGCAACCACCTGCGCGCTATCGCGCTCCTCGTTCAAAAAAGCCATCGAGCAGCCCGCCGCGGCAAACACCATGACCGCACACAGGCAAAGCAAAACAATTTTCTTCATTTTTTTATTCCTTCCAAGCATCCGGGCGCCTGCGCCCTATACATCCCCCTGCCGTGGTCCGCCCTCCGGCAAGGTCCATTTCATACGTAACAAAAACACCAAGTAATTATACACTGCCCCCACTTCTTTTGCAACGCCCAAGTTCTTTGAGGAACGCAAGAAGCTCTTTTGTATCCGTTTTTCCATTCAGGCTGTACACCAAAACAGGCGGTGTGGACGCCCTCAGTATAACATCATTTTCTTTCGTATCGCACAACTTTAAAAGTTTTTTAACATTCACGGCTACGTTCTCCGCGTACTTCAGCTCCACCGTTTCGGGTTTTTTGATAACGCTGGCAAGCCCTGCCCGCGCCGCATAGCTTTTTATGACTGCCGCCACCACCAGGTTGTTTACTTCTTTTGGAATCTTTCCGTACCGGTCGGCAATTTCGCCGGATGTTTCTTTGGCATCGCTAATACTCTTTATTTTAGAAATCAGCCGGTAAATATCCATTTTGTCCGACTGGTTTCTGATATAGCTGTCCGGAATATACGCCGGAACATTCAGCTCCACAGCTGTTTCAAACTCCGCTTCGGGCTGCTTGCCCTTTGCCATATCTACTGCGTCCTTCATCACTTTGCAATACATTGCATAACCAATCGTCGCCATATGCCCGCTCTGCTCTGGCCCCAAAAGGTTGCCCGCTCCGCGAATCTGTAAATCGCGCATGGCAATTTTAAATCCGCTTCCAAGCTGGGTAAACTCGCGGATGGCGGCAAGGCGTTTGGCTGCGTTTTCGTTCATCCGGTCTTCACCCAAATAGGTAAAGTATGCATACGAAGAGCTGTCCGCCCGGCCCACTCTCCCCTTCAGTTGATACAGCTGAGAAAGTCCGAATTTATCCGCTTCATATACGATAACCGTATTGACGCTGGGTATGTCGATACCGCTCTCGATGATCGTCGTGCATACCAAAACGTCGTATTCCCCGTCAATAAATTTTGCAACAACGTCTTCCAGCTCCCGTTCGCCCATCTGCCCGTGTGCGGCCGCCACCCGCGCCTCCGGCACGTTGTTTTTTACGTCGCGAAGCAATTTTTCCATCTCGCGGATCTGGCGGCACACAAAATACAACTGCCCGCCGCGAGAAAGCTCGCGCATCACAGCGTCGCGCAGCAGCCCTTCCGAATAGCGCATGACGTACGAGTAGGGCGTTTTGCGCATAGCGGGCGGCGTGTCGATCGTAGAGAGGTCTCGGATGCCCGTCATCGCCATTTCCAGCGTCCGCGGGATGGGCGTCGCCGAAAGCGTCAGCACATCCACGCTCTGTTTAAAAAGCTTTATTTTCTCCTTGTGCGAAACGCCAAAACGCTGCTCCTCGTCCACAATGAGCAGCCCCAGGTCGTTGAAGCTTACGTCGTCCGACAAAAGCCTGTGCGTGCCAATCACAATGTCCACCTTGCCCCGCGCAACGTCGCCAATAATCTTTTTGTGCTGCGCCTTGGTCAACCGGCTAAGGCTGGCAATCGTCACGGGGAAATCCGCAAACCGCGCCTGGAATGTCTTTTCATGCTGGCGCGCCAGCAGCGTCGTCGGAACGAGCACCGCCACCTGCTTGCCGTCCATCACCGCCTTCATTGCCGCACGCATAGCCACTTCCGTCTTGCCGTAGCCCACATCTCCCAAAAGCAGGCGATCCATCACCTTTGTCGATTCCATATCCCGCTTTATTTCCTCGATGCTCTGCGTCTGCCCTTCCGTCTCTTCATATTCAAACGCATCCTCAAACTGCTTTTGCCATACCGTATCCTTCGAGAACGCATACCCTTTGTTGTCAAACCGCTGCGCATACAGCTCCACGAGGTCAAATGCCAGTTTAAGTGCCGATTCCCTTGCACGCGCCTTTGCGTTTTCCCATTCCTTTCCGCCCAAGCGGGAAAGCTGCGGCTGCGCATCCTCGCTGCCGATATATTTCTGCACCCTGTCAATCTGCGCCGTCGGAATATACAGCTTATCCCCGCCGCGGTACTCAATCTCCATATATTCGGCTACGTTTCCGCCAGCCTCCAGCGTTTTCAATCCCAGGTATTTTCCCTTGCCGTGCACCTCGTGCACCACAAAGTCCCCCGCCGAAAGATCGCTGAAAATATCCTCCTGCGCGCTGCTCTTTGCGCGTTTCACCTGCTTTTTGATGCGCCCGAATATATCGTTTGCGCCCAGCAAAATCGCATGCGCCGAAGGCACCTCAAATCCATAGGAAACAAGCTCTTCGCTCACAAAAACGCCCGGCTGCGCCGGCCCTGTTAAAACAGGCGCGTTCACGTCGTATTCCAACAGCGCGCGCGACAGCGCCTGCGCCTTGCCTCCCGCAAACAGGTAAACAGAATACCCATGTTCCAGCCTGTCCTTTATATTATTTGCCAGCATATCGATGCGGTTTTGGTAGCCTGGTGCCGCGCGCATATCCATATCCTGCTCGCAAGCCGTTTTCAGCCTCGCCGTTCTGCCCACTGCAAGGTTAATCGTCTGCCCCAATATTTTATCGGAAACCGCCTTCACGGAAAGGTAGCTTTCCTTTTGCACAGCAAAGACCTCCGTCTTAAGCCGCGCAAACTCTGCGTCAAACTCCTCCACAAGCCGCCGCGCTTCATATTCGACCCGCTCAAAATCGTCGAACACAAACAACGCGTCCGGAAAATAGTCCGTCACATTTGCGGGTTCGTAAAGCGCCGCCAAAAATGTATCCGCCGTTTCAAACGTTCCGTATTCCGAAAGCTCGAAACGAATATCGTCCGCAACCCTTTCATGCGTTTCGTCCTGCTTTTCCAAATACCGGAGCAGCTTCTCCTTTTCAACGTCCGTAATGACGATCTCGCGCACAGGCGGCAGCGTATATTCCGCCATCTGCCTCCCTACGGATTTTTGCGTATCGGCGTCAAAATGCCGGATTGTTTCCACCTCGTCGTCAAAAAACGTAATGCGCAGGGGCATGTGCGTATCCGCCGGGAAAATATCCAGTATTCCCCCCCTTTGCGCAAATTCACCCTTGGAATAGACCGTCCCCGCCCGCTCATATCCCGATTTTACCAAGTTTTGCTGCAACGCCTCCAGGTTGTATTGCTTTCCCGTTTTGATGGATATACACGCGCCGTAAAAGTTTTCCGGCGGCATCATCCGCGTAATAAAGCTGCGCGCGGTCATAAATACCAGCTTTTCCGCGCGGGCATTTTTTAGCACACCGGCGCGCAGCATCTCGGCGTCGCGGCTTCTTGCGGCAACGCTGCGCAGCGTCAGCTCGTCCTCCGGAAAGAACGCGCCGCCCGTCAGCTCCGCCATTTGGCGTGCGCTTTGCTCCATTGTCGCAACAAACACGACCTGCTTTTTTGCGGCCTCCGAAAGCGCGCCTGCAAAGTAGGCCTTCGCATTCTGCGTAACGCCCGATACCGAGCAGGGCAGCTGCCCCCCTCGGATACTTTCCAGGATGTCTCCAAACGCCGTACTTTTCGCAATCAGCGAATCAATCGTACGTTCCAATTCTTTGCTCCTGTGCGGCACCGTTGCCGCTTTTCTATTTCGCGAACAAGCCCAGCCATCGCCTCAAGCCTGTTTTTGCACCGTTGCCTTATCGTTCATTTTTTATCTGCCTATTTTCCCGCACGCTGTGCGGAAAAACAACCGCTTACTCACGCTCGCTCGGCCGCTGGTACAATTCCTGCGCCGCCTGCACGCCCTTTGCCAGAATACATTCGCACGCGTCTGCTGCGCGCGAAAACATCTCCCTCGCCTCTTCTCTTTTTTCCTTGGGGAATTTCCCCAACACATGCCCAGTCAGGCTGATATTCGGCTTGCCGATCCCTACGCGCAAACGCAAAAAATCCTCCGTTTTCAGGTAGCTGATAATGGAGCGCATGCCGTTGTGCGTGCCTGCGCTGCCCCTCTCGCGTATGCGCAGCGTACCAAACGGCAGGTCTATGTCGTCATAAACAACCATCATCTGCGAAGCTTCCGCATCATAATAGTCCAGCACGGCGGAAACAGCATAGCCGCTGTTGTTCATATATGTAACCGGCTTTACAAGCATCGCCTTTTGCCCGCCAATCATTCCTTGGCCCAAAAGCGCTTCCATTTTTGTGGATTTCAGCCGAATGCCGTGCCTGTCCGCCAGCTCGTCTATTACGCAAAATCCTGCGTTATGGCGTGTTTTTTTGTATTTCAGCCCCGGATTCCCAAGGCCAAATATAAAGAACATCAGTCTTTCCTTTTATCCTTCCAGTTCTTCTTAACCGTCTGCCGCGCACGGCCGATCGCAAACGAGTTCTCCGGCAGGTTTTCCGTAATCGTCGTCCCCGCGGCAATATAGCTCCCTTTTTCCACCGTCACCGGCGAAATCAGGTTTGTGTTGCAGCCAATGAATACATCGTCCCCGATTTTTGTCCGGTATTTGTTCCTGCCATCGTAATTGACAAACACCACGCCGCAGCCAATGTTGATGCCCTTGCCCAAGTCTGCGTCTCCTACATAGGTCAAGTGCGAAACCTTCGTTCCGTCGCCAATCGTCGAGTTCTTTGTCTCCACAAAATCCCCGATCCTGCAATCGTCGCCAATCACGCTGTGCGGCCGCAAATATGCATATGGCCCAACCTTGCAGTTTTTTCCCACCTGCGCGTCCACCAGTACAGAATTCTGCACCACCGTTCCGTCTCCAACGGACGAATGCTCCAGCCTGGAGCCCGGGTAAAGGGTCACATCCTCGCCAATCACACAGCCCCCTTCTATTGTCACGCCGGGATATATCACGCTGTCTGCGCCAATGCGCGTATCCGGGTCTATATATGTATTCTTCGGGTCTACGATTGTCACCCCGCTTTTCATGTGGTGCGTGTTAATCCTCCCCCGAAGCGCCGCGTCGGCCTGCGCCAGCTGCACACGATCGTTGACACCCATACATTCGGTGTAGTCGTCCGTTTTGTATGCGCCCGTTTTATGGCCTTTTTGCCGCAGTATTTCCACAATATCCGTCAGGTAATACTCTCCCTGCGCGTTTTGCGGCTTCAGTTCGGGCAAGCATTCCAAAAGCAACTTATTTTTGACGCAGTAGCAGGAAGCATTCACTTCCCGAATGGCCTGCTGATCCGCATCTGCATCCCTTTCTTCCACAATTTTCGCCACATAGCCATCGTCGTCGCGCACAATCCGCCCATACCCAAACGGGTCGGGCAACTCTGCCGTCAAAAGGACGCAGTCCAAATCGTCCATCTCCACCATCTCCGTCATGCGGTAAATCGTTTTTCCGGTCAAAAGCGGCATATCGCCGGCAACGATCAGCGTATATCCGTCAAAATCTCGCAGGTTCTGCTGTGCGCACATCACGGCATGCCCGCTTCCCTTGCGCTCCGTTTGCTCTGCATACTCAACCCGGTCCGCAAGCTGCCGCCGAATTTCCTCCATTCCGTTTCCGCACACCACAACCGTCTTTGCGGCATTTGCCTCCTCCAGCGCCCGCAGCGTCCAGAAAAGAAGCGGCCTGCCCGCCGCCTCATGCAGCACTTTGGGCCGTTTGCTCTTCATCCGGGTTCCGTCTCCGGCCGCCAATATCACAGCATAGTATTCTGTCATTTTTTTACACCTTTCCCTCGTTTTACAACGAATTAACTTAACACAGGTCTCTAGCGAGACCTAAAAATGTGCGCTGCACAAGATGAATTCCGCTGAAAACGGAAGAGAGAGTTCCCTGGGGCACAAGATGAATCGGCCCTTTGGGCCGAGGGCGCCCCTGGGTGATAGCAGTTTGTTGCAAATGGTTATAACCTGCCGCTTAACAAACTGCAATAGAATAAACCCAAAACAACTTTTGCATCGCATATTCCAACCGCATGGCTTCAAAGCGCCCGCGCCTCGTCCAAAACGCAATTTGCCGCTTATTACGCAATTGGCATTCCAGCAATTTATTATACACAAATCCCTTTCAATATGCAAAAAAAAGTGAACAAAAAAGCCCCTGCCCCGGTTTTTTGCATCACAAAACAGCACCCGGTTCATTGGGCTTCTTCACAAGCTCCTATAATTTTCAATGTTTACTCGGATTCAGACTCTTCCGGAATATCTTCGGGCATATTTTCATATTCCCGTAAAATTTCCTGCTGGATGAGCTCTCTCGTTTCAGAATTGATGGGATGTGCAATATCCTTATACTCTCCACTGGGCGTCTTTCTGCTCGGCATTGCAATAAAAAGGCCGCTTGCCCCTTCGATGATTTTCATGTCGTGTACTACAAACATGTCATCGAACGTGACGGATACAATTGCTTTCATTTTACCCGTTGCATCAATTTTCCTGATACGAATGTCGGTAATCTTCATGTTTTCCCTCCGAAATCATGCATTTACAGCAAATAGTTCAATATTTAGTGTATGCTGTACCCATAAACGCACCCATTGTTGTTTATGCAGTATATTTATGGATTTTGCTATAAGCGTTAGAGATGGCCAACAGACGCGGCCTTTTTCGGCATTCGGTAATCAATTCTTCTTATTTTATCATTTATCGAAACAACTTGCAAACGGTTTAGCATTTTTTTACGGAATACTACGATTTGCAATGTTTTTATATCAATTTCTGCCCAAAAAAGGGCAGACCTGTCACAGGACACCTGTTATCATATTTAAAAGAAAATTCGATTCATAGAAAAATGTCGCAAAGCTCGAGTTGTTTACTATCTGCGAAACAATGTCGATATCCGTCGGCATAGAAATCAGCAATACCGGAACGAGCATAAAAAACGCAAACATCCCCAATATTCCCCGTACAACGCCAATTCCTGCACCAATGGTGCTGTCCAGCCGCTTGAGCACAGGAAGCGGGGACGCAAAATTCATCGTGTTCATAACCAGTGCAATAATGACCCTCGAAAGGATATATATGATGAGAAACGTAAATATATTGACGACCACATTGGCAATCGTCGCATCCATATACTCTGCAACCGTGTGTATCCCCTGCGGCTCAAAAACGCGCCCGTCCATGTTTTCGGTGACCAGGCTGGAAAATGGAGACGGAAAATCCGCCGACCCCACAATGTTTTCTATCTGCGAATTGGAAAGCGAATCCACCAGCAGATTGGCGTCGGCTGGGTTTTGCAGTTTTGTGGATCCCTCCGTAAAATACAAAAGAAAGCGGTAAAAAGAGCCTTCCGAAACACTTTTGGACAAAAGCGGCGAAAAGAGATACCCAACCAGCCACGAGACGACCATTCCCACCGTGTTGGCAAAGGAAATGAGCGCGCCTTTATGAAAGCCCTGCATAATATAGATCGCAATCAAAAACAGGACGATGTAATTCAGGTTGATGTTCAAAAGAGTTTCCATCTATGCCTCCGCCGCAGTTAACTAGGTTGCATCAGGTATGTCTTCTGGTTATCCCACAGAAGCACACATTTTTCCGAAAGCTGTTTGGCGCGCGCCACTTCTATATCGAGCTGTTCCGACTTGTCAAACGTCCCGTCGGTATTGTACACATAAATCTCCGACGAGGCAATGGCATAAAACTTGTTTTGCGTAATGGCCACCGCCCGCACATTCCGCGGCAAATTGAGCGCAACGCTCGTAAGGTCTGTCGAATATACATGGGCCGACTGTATGCTTGCCCTGCTGTCCGCCGGTATATATGCCAGCCGGATCGTGTCTCCGGAAATGCTTTTTGCCGCCGGCTGCCAGCCGTATACCAGAGCCTCCGTCTGTTTTTCTCCAAAATATGTATACGACATTAGGTTGTGCGTGCCCGACGGGAAGATCAGGCTGTCCGTAAAATAGACTTCCTCCACAATCTGCGTATTGATCCCCATATTGCTGGTGGGCGTGCCGTCCGCCTTATAGGTGGAAATATTGGACACCGGCACCACGCTTGTGGTATCCAGCGTCAAAAGCCAGAACATATCGTTTTCCCCATGGAAGCCAAAGTCGATGACCTGCCGTGTATACGCTTCCACCGGCTTCACCTGTTCGCCCGCTTCGTTAAGCAGGTAAATATAATACAGCGTTTCTTCCGCCTCGTTGACCGAGCTGGAAAGCACTGCTGTATTGTTCTTTCCGCACGTAACCTTCAGCACATTGTCGAACGATGTGGAAAAAAGCTGTTCTTTGGCAAACGTCATTACCTGTACCGATTTATCGGTATATACGGCAATCTGTTCCTCCGAAACGGCAAGCTCCGCCTGCTGCATATCCAGCGGCAGCGCCCACGTCTCCACCCCTTCATAGTCCATCAGATGCAGCACATCGTTTTCGTTGTACAAAACACCCTGCTCCGTCGCCACGGCGTTTTCCGGAATCATGCTGTCCAGTTCCACCATGCCCGAGCGTTTGAACGTAATATCCGCAAAAAAGAAAAAATACACAAACAACAACACCGCCGCCGCAATAACCAGCGCCGTTATCAATATTTTAAAACGTGTCCGCATTTTTTTCCGCCGCGACGGCTTCATATACATACAGTAACCCTCGTACCCCAAATCAATAACTTCTAAGCATTATATCATCCCGGCACAAAAAATCATATAGCTCCGAAATGATGATACAACAATAGTAAATGTTTTGGCAAGCTGCCCTCTGCTCCATCTGTTTTCATATTAAGAATCTGTTTTTATGCATCGCGTAACCCTTGCAACATTTTTTATTATACCATAGGTGCTGTAGGATTTTCACTTTATATTTGGTATAATGTCCTGTAAATAATATATGAACGGGAGTGATTTGGTTGAAAATCACAAAAATGCACGGTTTGGGCAACGATTTTATTCTGATAGATGACCCGCAGGGAAGAGACGTTTCCCTGCTGGCAAAAAAACTATGCGAGCGGCGGCTTAGTGTGGGCGCCGACGGAATTGTGCTCATCGAGCCTTCGTCTGTTGCCGACATCAAAATGCGCATCATCAATGCGGATGGCAGCGAAGCGGAAATGTGCGGCAACGGCATCCGGTGCTTTGCCCGCTATGTGTACGAAACAGGGATCGTAAAAAAGGAAAAGCTGTCTGTCCAAACGCTGGCAGGCGTCATGCACCCGGAGCTGGTGCTAAAAGGCGGCAAGGTATTCTGCGTTCGTGTAGGCATGGGCAAGCCGGTGTTTCGGGCGGCGGATATCCCCATCCTTACGGACAAGCCCTTGTCGTACACAATGGATGCAGGCGGCAGGCAATACGAGGCCCACACCGTTCTAATGGGCGTCCCGCACACCATTGTGCTATGTGACAGCCTTTCCTCCGTTTGCGTGGAAGAGGAAGGCCGCGCCATTGAAACGCACCCACTCTTTCCCAAAAAAACCAATGTAAACTTTGTAGAAATTGTGGACGGCGGAAACCTCCGCATGCGCACTTGGGAGCGCGGCGCGGGCGCAACGCTCGCCTGCGGCACAGGCGCATGCGCGGCGGCCGTGGTGTGCAGCGAATTGGGCAAAACGCAAAGAACCGTCGATGTGCACATAGCCGCCGGAACACTCCATATCGAGTATCTCGCGGATGGCCGCGTCATGATGAGCGGCCCCGCAGCCTACGTTTTTTCAGGAGAAACCATTGACGAAGATTGACCTCGGCGCGCCTCTCCGGCACTTGCTGGAACAGTTTGGCCAAAAAAATATCGCGCTTTTTTGCGTGGGTGGGTGCGTTCGAAACAAGCTTTTGTCCCTCCCTGTCAAAGATATTGATGTTTGTGCTGCCCATCCTCCTGCGTCGCTTTTGGATCTTTCCTTTAAAAATATAATGATTCATCCGCGCGAATACGGCCTGGGCACGCTCATCATTGAACAATGCTTCGAAGATGCTCAATACACCTATGAGTATACCGCGTTCCGCAAGGACAATTATGGGCGACAAGGTTCCCACAAGCCCGAACACATTCAATATACTTCCGATATTTTGGAGGACGCCAAGCGTCGGGATTTTACCATAAACGCGCTTTATGCCGATAAGACCGGAGCCGTTGCCGACCCTACCGGCCGCGGACTTGCCGATTTGGAAAGGCGGTCTGTCGCGCAGATCATGCCGTTTACCATTTCGGAAGATGCCCTGCGGATTATGCGTATGGTACGGTTTGCCTGCACGCTCGGTTTTTCAATTGAGCCGGATACGCTTACGGCCGCAAAGGAAAACATTTCCAAACTCGCCAATATATCCAAAGAACGGGTACGGGATGAATTTTTTATGATTTTGCTTGCCGATACGGCATACGGGCAAAAAGACGGCGTACTGCGCGGCCTGGAGTTGCTCAAAGAGCTTGGCGCCCTGCAATATATCATTCCCTCTCTGCTGTCCGGCGAGGGCTTTGCGCAGAATGCCGAATACCACAAATATGACGTGCTGGACCATGCCATCCATTCCTGCGCCGCAGCGCCGCCCGACCTTATAACAAGGCTTGCCGCCCTGCTGCACGATATCGCCAAGCCCTCCGTTTATTTTCGCGACCATAATATGTACGCACACCCGGAGGATGGCGCGCATATGGCCGAGCAGACGCTGGCCGCGCTCCGCACACCCAAGGATATTACGGAAAAAGTTTCCGGGCTGGTTCGCCGGCATATGTTCGACCTTGGCAACAGCGCCAAGGAAAAAGCCGTGCTGCGGCTCCTTTCAAAGCTTGGAAGAGAGCAGTTTTTGCGGCTTATCGAACTTCGCCGCGCCGATTTTCTGGGGTCGGGCAAGGGCAACGAGGCAAAGAGTGCTGACAAATGGCAGGCTATTTTGGAAAAGCTGGAACAATCAAACGCGCCCATCGAAAAAAGCGCGCTCAAGGTAAACGGGCACGACATCATGAAAGAGCTGCAAATCGGGCCTTCGCCGCTTGTCGGCCATATTCTGGCAGAGCTGCATACCATCGCCTTAAAAAAACCATCACAAAATAACTACAAAAGTTTGATCAGATATGCTAGAATGATATACACGCGATACCGATAATTTACTGGAGGAGTAACAAAGGTGTTTGAGCAAATCAATTCCCGCGGGTTTCTGAACAGGGAACACACTGGGGAATATGCAGAAATAGAATTCGATACATATGTATCCGGAAGGGGTACAGAAGAAATCGAAAGTATTACGACCGGCATCCACTACCACGAAAAAGGGGAGGGGTTGCCGCTGATTCTTGTGCACGGCATTGGCCAGTCCGCCTACACCTGGCGTAAAAATTTCGAAGAGCTTTCCGAACACTTCCATGTTTATGCAATCGATTTGCCGGGGCACGGCTTTTCCGGGCGCCCCCAAATCAGCTACAGTATCGAAGAAATGGCGCTGGCCATCGAAGCGTTCATGAATGCAATGGAGCTTCCCTCCGCCAGTTTTTGCGCATTTGCAGAAAGCACCGGCTATGTGCTCGATTTTGCGCAGCACAACCCCGAACGGGTAGACCGGTTGATTTTTATTTCTCCCATGGTTTCCGTGCCCGGGCGCGGGCGGTCTCGCGGTATTTTATCTGTTTTCGGCAGTATTGCGCAAAAAATGATGCTCAACCTGCAAACGATTAAAAGCACCTTGGAAGATTGCTACTTCGACCGGACGCTGGTGACCGACCAGGTGGCAGAGGAATACTTCAACGTTATTTCCGACAAAGATTTTAAAATCATTGCGCGGCTTTCCATTTCCAATTTTATCGATGAAGACGTCGTGGCCGCTATC
>JBMNTU010000013.1:0-30763 GCA_050945895.1 Christensenellaceae bacterium
TATTGGCTTCGTAGCACTCTAAAGGATAGCAGTTTTAGCTCGGTGCTGAGATGCCCGTTTTATCTCTGGGCATGTGCTGTATTTTTGGTGACCATTTGCTGTATTTTTAGATTAACAAAAACACCGCAGCCATTCCAAAACCCCTAATTTGACAAAACGATTGCTTTTCCAATTTTTTAATTCTATTTTATTTTTGCGCAACTTTTACATTACAGTACCTATTTTTATATGCGGTTATATGATTTCGGCACATGTGCTAAAATATGGTAAGAATACAAAGTTTCGACGCAATGTTTTATACGTGCAGAAATGTAGCAGGCAGCAAAAATTATGGACAGAATAATCATACATGTAGATATGGATGCTTTTTACGCCGCTGTAGAGGTGCGCGACAATCCGGAGCTGGCAGGGAAGCCTCTCATTATCGGCGCTTTGCCGGGCGAACGCGGGGTGGTTTCTACCTGCTCGTACGAAGCCAGAGAATTTGGCGTACATTCCGCCATGAGCATCAAAGAAGCATACCGGCGCTGCCCACAGGGCATCTACATGCACCCAAACATGCCCAAGTACAAGAAAGCATCAAACAAAATACATGAAATCTGGTGCTGCTATACAAACATCGTGGAATATATCTCGCTGGACGAAGGCTATCTTGACATAACGGGCTCGGCACATCTGTTTGGCGGCGCAAGAAAAATTGCAGAAGAAATTAAATCGCGTACAAGGCAAGAGGTTGGGTTAACCTGCTCGGTAGGCATCGGCTACAACATGACGTCCGCAAAGATGGCCAGCGAGGAAAAAAAGCCGGACGGATTGTTTGAAATACCCACCCCTCACGCGTTTGTCCGCCTTATTTTGGATAGAAATGTTCGCGTGTTGTTTGGTGTTGGCAAAAAAACAGCCGAAAAGCTGGAAGATGCCGGCATCCGCACAGTACGCGATGTTCGTGAAAACCGCAGCATTGTGCACCGCATGCTTGGCAAACACGGAAAAGATATCGTCTCGCTTGCCGACGGAATAGACAACCGCGTTGTTACTCCCTATTACGAAGAGGAAGCAAAGTCCATTGGCCGCGAGCATACTTTTCAGGAAGATATCACCGATTTCGATTACCTCAAGGCCGCTTTGCGGCTGCTTGCAAGGGATTTGAGCAATAAAATCCGCTTTGAAGGGCTATATGCCCGTACCATTACACTAAAAATAACTTATTATGATATGAAACAAATAACGCGTGCGCGGAGCGGCAACGCCACAAACCAATCAAACGATATTTATACTACCGCGGCACAGCTGCTCGATGGAATAGAAAAAAAGCCCATTCGCTTAATTGGCATCAGCTTAAGCAATTTAAGCGAGACAAAAACGCGGCAGCTTTCGTTGGCAGACATCTGGCATGAACAGGCGAATATCCGCCAGGAAGCGCTTGACGGAAAGCTGTTGGACTTACAGCGCAGGTTTGGCACCGATATTATCAAAACAGGCAGCGAGCTGGACGCGGAAAACAGGCTGGCCAAAACGGATGATCGCTCCAAAGAAACAGACCTGGAATAGCGCACAAGAGGCGCCGCATGCGGAAACGATGTCGCCCCGCCGATAGATCGGCCGGTGTGTTTTGTCATGCGCTTCGTGTTTCCAAAACCCGCCCTGCCTGCAGCTTTCCATCAAGCATGCCACCTGTACAAGGTTTTAAAAAATCTTGTTTGAAAGCAATGCTCCTGCCAATATATATAGTAAGTGGCGTTTTCTCGCCATAGAGCCGACACTTCGCCGCGTCATGCCTTCCGCAAAAAGCAGGTGCGCCATGTTTAAAAATACCAGCCTGAGGATAAAACTGTTTTTTCTGGTTACCACCGTAATGGTTATTTCTTTCCTATCGCTCACATGGACGATTTCCAACCGAAGCATCGAAATTGCCAAAAGCGATGCATTCAGCCTGGCTGAAGAAATGGCGGAAAAATATAAAAACGAGATTATGGCCGAGCTCCAAGGCGCCCGCGTAACCTCCGAGACATTGCAGTCCGTTTTAGAAACACTGAAATATCACGACGCAACTGACCGAGATATGATGAATGACATACTTCGCAACGCACTTGCCCAAAAGGAATACATCACCGCTTTTTGCATGGCCTACGAGCCAAATATGCTGGACGGCAGCGATGCGGAATATGCAGATCAATGGCCAATGTACAATGAAACCGGCCGGTTTGCGCCCTACTGGAATAAGCTGGGCGGCAGCATTGCTGTAGAACCGCTTGCCGATATAGATGTGCAGGATTGGTATATCGTTCCCAAAGAAACCGGAAAAGAATACATCACCGATCCCTATCCCTTCCAGGTACAGGGACAGGATGTCATGTTGACCAGCTTCATCTTTCCTATTATGCACGATGGAGAATTCATCGGTATCATCGCGTCCGACATAGTTCTCGATAAACTACAGGAAATGGTAGCGCAGGTCAATACGCGTGGCATGGGCGATTTTACAGAAATATTTTCCAATTCCGGCATGATTGTAGCACACCCCGACAAGCAATACCTCGGGCAAACATTTTCCGAGGCGCTGCTTTATGATTTGCTTGCGTATCATCCCGAAAATATTGATGCCGTATTGCCGTTTGCAAACGAATATATAGCAGCTCATCCAATCGCCGATCCAAGCAACGAGGACCAGGCGGCAGAATACAACGATATGATTCGCTTTACGGAAGGCCTGCAAGCCTACGCCGCAAACAGCCAGCATGAAATGCCCGATATTTCATTGCTTACGCCCGAGTTTACAGATAAGATGCTGGAGGCACTGCCCGATGTGCAGAGCTATGACTCAGAAATAACAAGCGCTATCCGCAACGGCCAAATGTATATTTCCAGCAACGATGCGTACTATACCGTGTTTATGCCCATACAATTCAGCGAAGCCACAAATCCCTGGTCTGTGGCCGTAAGCATTCCCATGTCCGAGGTGCTGAAATCTTCCAACGATATACGCAACTATATGGTTATCGTATGTATCATTTCCATTGGCGTCATCGCGGTCATACTCTACCTGATTTCACGCAGCGTCACCAGCCCTATGCTCAAGCTGGCCGCCGCTGCCCGGCAGCTTGGCGAAGGCAGCTTCAACGTAGAGCTCCCTCCAGCCCAAAACAACGACGAGATTGGCGTGCTATCTAACGCATTTAAGGCTATGGCTCAAAAAATAAATGATCTGGTCAAAAAACTGCAAAATAATGCAAATGAGCTTGAAAAGAAAAATGATCACCTGTACAGGCTAAACGAAATGCTGGTTGCTACAAACCATGTGGCCGAGACAATGCTGAATGTAGAGCACCAACGGTTTCAGGATATATTGCATCAATCCTTACGCCTGCTGGGGAAGGGAGTTGGCGCCGAGGGCGTTTCTATCTGGGAGAACTATATGCATACGGATGGCAAAGTATATAGCCGCCGATTATCCGTATGGTTTTTACGGCAAGCCCAGTTCGATTTGATTCCTGGCTTTACCATCGACCCAGACCGCTTCCTTCCCGGGTGGAGCCAGCCTGCCGAAAAAAAGAGCGGCCCGGGAAACGCAGTAATAGACGGCACCTTGCTGCGAAAAAGCTTTGATGAGTTCAAGTACTGCAACTCTCTTCTTTTTATCCCGCTCATGCTGCACGATTCCTATTGGGGCTTTATTGCATTCTCGTACGCAGCAAAGCAATACCACATGGAAAACGACGAATACGAAATCCTGCGCTCCGGTGGTATGATGATTGCCTCTTCGATCATACAAAACCAAATAACCGAAGACCTTAAAGAAGCGGAAGAAATGGCCTCTACCGACCCGCTCACCGAGCTTACCAACCGCAACGGCTTCCTGATCAAAGCACCGGTCGTTTATACAACATGCAAAATAGAACGCCTTCCGCTGACACTGCTGTTCTTTGACCTGGACCACTTCAAGCAGGTAAATGATGAATATGGACACCCGTTCGGTGACGAGGTTTTAAAAGCGTTTGCCGCAATCATACGGCAGGAGACCGGTATAGACGATGTATGCTGCCGGTATGGCGGTGAAGAATTTATATTGCTGCTTTCTGACTGCGGCGCTTCTGACGGCCGGGCAACCGCAGACAGAATCCTTGAGGCTGTCCGCGGCATCCGGTTCCAGAGTCATCCAAATTTCAGCATTACCGTAAGCATTGGTATGATCACCGGTGTTCCCGGTAAATACGACACGCTAAACGGGTATATCCAAAGCGCGGACAATGCACTTTATATGGCAAAAGAAAATGGCCGCAACCAAGTTGTGGTTTCTCCGGCAAAAAGAAAAACCGACGGGTAGATTCAATCTTCCGCCGACTTACTTCAACAATATCATATAATATGGCACATAAATTCTACGCCCCTAAATGGATGTCTGCCGTTTCTTTTTGTAGTACATTGCCGCAGCTACAAACGCAACAGCTACAATCACCGATAATACATAATAGGCGCTGCTCATTCCAACCGCCTGTACGACGGTGCCGGCAATCACCGGAAAAACCGTTAGCCCGACCGCATATACCGACTGATAGAACCCCATTGCCGTCGACTTTTTTTCCGGCGGAACGTTTTTTACGCCCTCGGTGGTGCAGTAAGACAAGAACATCCCCTGCGAAAAACCTGCCAGCACCTGTACTGCATAAAGCACATAAATCGACTGCACATTGGGCACGATCAGGCAATACGCAAACAGACCCAATAAAATGACCGGTATCATAACCTTTGCGCCCAACCTGTCGAACGGCTTGCGGCCGGTGAACGCCGCGCTCAAAACGGCTGTTAGAATATAGATTACTGAGCACAGCCCTACCTGCAGGTCGGACGTCGACAATGTTTTTGCGATTTGCGTAGTAAACGAAAGCGCCGTCGAGGCGACAATCCCCTGCTGCACCAGATTAAAAACCGCAAACAACACCAATTCTTTGTTTTTGATTACCGAAACCAGCTCTTTAACGGGCCGGGGCTCTGCCACGCCCTCCGGTTCCCGGACAAACAGTGACAATGCGATGGCAACGGCCGAAGAGGTAATGCCTACCCAGCACAAAAAGAACATCCCCATTCCCTCGTAAGCAGCAGATGCAAAAACGAACGCCAGCAATATGCCCAAGTTGCTGGCCGAAAACATCTGGCCGGTAGCCATAGCCTGCTCTTTTTTACCAAACAGCCCGGTATGCACGATCATAACCGAAACCCATGTGGAAGATGCGATTCCCGATAGCACGCTGCCAATCAAAAAACCCCATTCCCCCTGGATAAAAATACGCGATACGGAGGCCAGTCCGGCCAACGCCACGCCCAATGTAATAAAAAATTTATGCCGCGGCCTGCGGTCTGCCATTATGCCAAACGGAAACCGGAGCAGCATCTGCGGAAAGCCGTAGGCGCCCACCACAACGCCGATCACTGGGCTTGCCACGCCGATCGCTACCAAATACGGCGTTTGGTACGGCATATAGATGTATTGGCTGAACCACAAAAGCAGCGCCATTACATACATGAGTTTTTTCTGGTCGATTTTTTTGTTTATCACAAGCGCCTCTGTTTTTTGTACCGGCTTTATTCCAATTCCATATCCGATACTTTAACCCACCGCATCTCGTTGGCCGATTTTTCGATCGCCGACGTCACGCACTCCACATAATACCCATAGTCAACGTCTATATCCACTGGTTCTTTATGGGCGACCGCCTTCAATATTTTATAAGACATGATCCCCATTACGTCGCTAAACCCAATCCCCAGTCCGTTGTATTCCTGGTAATTTCCGTATCCGCCGTAGCGCGCATTTCCAACCATCCGTTTAAAACCGATTTCTTCATCGTTGCCCGCCTGCGCGTATTCCAGCTCGTTCATGCGCTCCAGGTGAAACCGCAGCGTGCCCTTTGTTCCCTGCACCTCGTACGCAAGCCAGCACGGTTTTCCAACTGCAAGCCGGGTAGAGGAAATTTGCCCGATTCTGCCGTTTTCATATTTGAGCAAGATCATAGCCTGGTCTTCATTTCCAACCGGTTGCATTATTGAGCGGTCATCGGGCGATGGCCGCTGCGTATATACCGTATCTAAAACAGCGCAAACTGAATCGATTTTGCCGCACGTGCCCGAAAGCAGCATATCCGAAATGCTGATTACATGTGTTACGGCATCCCCCAGCACGCCCCTTCCCGCAACGTCACGCATATATCTCCACGCCATCGGCGCGTTTGGGTCTGCCCCGTAGCTGGCGTCAAATTCCCCTTTAAAGGCCACGATATCGCCCAGTTGACCGCTTTCGATCATCTTTTTTGCCTGCTCCTGCACGGGGCACGCACGGTATGTAAAATCCACCAGGCTAATAACGCCTGCCTTATGCACCGCGTCCACGATTTTTTTGGCTTCGCAAACATTCATGGCCATGGGCTTTTCGCAAACGATATGCTTGCCGTTTTCTGCGGCGGCAATTGCAATTTCTGCATGGGTGTTGTTGGGCGTCGTTATAACAACGACATCCACATCGGGGTCGCATACCAGCTGCCGCCAGTCCGTATACCTTTTTTTAAAGCCAAATTCCTGCTGGGCGCGCATGCCTGACGCTTCGCTTGCCGAAACGGCTTCCAGCACAGGGACGATTTCCTTCCCATAGGCGCGAACCACATTTTGAAAGCCGGTTGCAAAAAAACGCCCCATCCACCCGGCCGCAATCAGGCCGATATGTACTTTTTTCATGTGCCCTCCTTATTGCGCGGCGCCTGTTGTCCATAACCAGGCGCAATAAAAACCACTCGTATGCCCTGCATACAGGAGTGTTTGCATTTCATTTTTTCAATGGAAAAAGATAACGTATTCCGCAGCCCCCGGACGCGGCCGGTTGATCTTCCCGCCACGCCCAGAGGAAAACGTTTCTTATTCTCCGCCAAGTTCCTTCATCAATACTTCCCGGGTGTGGCGGCCGTCGCGTACTGCCAGTTCGGGGAAACCGAGCGGGTTGAAGGTAGCAATCGTGTCTTCTTGCTCTCCAAAATTCATCTCGCGCAGCTTTTTCCAAATCCCCTCAAGGTTTACATCGCCTTCGCCAATGTTGCCAATATGCGCATGCACACGCGCAAACACCGTCGGCGGATTGATATTATAACGGAATGTTTTTGTATAGTCATATGTGTCTGCAACAATAACATGTTTCAAAACCGGCTTTGCATATTCCAGCTGCGCTTCCACGTCCCCTTTGCCGCCGTCGTAATGGAACGCATGCGGTATGGAATACAGGTACCCCAGCGCTTTGCTGTCGTAAGAGCGGATAATATCAACCGTATCGTCGCTGCTTTCGTAAAAATCGAACGGATGCGCCTGGAAATCCATCCGCATGCCCCTCTTTTCCAGCTCGGGGACGATTACATCCAACGATTTCATGAATTTTTCTTCACAGAGTTCGGGCTGTGTGATGTCTCCGCCAATCTCCGAATTGAAATTTTTGACCTCCATCATCTCTGCAATATCCATCATTCGAAACCAATGCTCGATTGCGCACTGCCGCATAAATTCGTCCGGATCGGCAATGCGGTAGCCAGTAATGATCGACGCAATTTCCAGCCCTGCGTCCTTAATGGCTTTCTTATGCCACATTACCTCTGCATCCGTTGCTTTCGGCCTTTTGTGCTGCCCGGGAAATTTCTCGTTGTATGGGCTGATATATTTATACCCGGCTTCCGCAACCCTTGCATACTGCTCTTCGAAAGGTATATCTGTTCCCCAAAAAGCACTCGTATCAAATGTGATCTTCATAGCATTTTCTCCTTAAATATTTTTATGTAGGCCATATTTTATTTTACCACATCCATGCTATTTTAAATATCCTGGTGCATCTAATATTATTCTTTTTTTGGCACTTTCAAAAGCTTCCGGGCGCCGGTATATTCCATCATTATGCAAAAAACGAGTTCCTCTACTTCGATTTTTCAAGTTCGCCCCTGACCCGTTTCAATACCGCAGCGGGCAGTTCTACTTCCAATACCATCTCTTCTTCCTGGTAGTCCTCGCTTAAAACTGTTCCGTTTTCGTGCAACAGGGATACGAGGTCGCTGCGCGAGTAGGGCAACCGCAGCGTCGTCCTTTTGAAACTTTCCGCAACTTCATCTGCAACCGCTTTTTTAAGCGCGTCCATGCCTTGGCCCGTTTTAGCGCTGATGGCGACCATTCCATCCGGAACAGGCCCCTTTGCAATATCCATCTTGTTGAACACAATCATCCGCGGCGTATCTGCGGCTCCCAGCGTACCCAGTACTTCGTCCACCACCTTCATGTGCGCGCGCATTTCGGGGTCGGAGCCGTCCACCACATGCAGCAATACATCTGCATACGCCACCTCTTCCAGCGTAGAGCGGAATGCCTCCACCAAATCGTGAGGCAGATCGCGCACAAACCCTACCGTGTCCGTTACAACTACCTCCCGCCCGTCTATTTCCATGCGGCGGGTAAGCGGGTCCAGCGTTGCGAAGAGCTTGTCTTCCACATACGCATCCGCGCCCGTCAGTGCGTTAAGCAGCGTGCTTTTGCCTGCGTTCGTATACCCCACGAGCGCAACCGTCGGTATACCCGATTCATTGCGTTTGCTCCTGCGCTGCCCGCGCTGTTTTTCCAGTTGTTTGATCTCCTGCTCCAGCGCATGGATCCGCCGCCGGATGTGCCGGCGGTCCAGTTCCAGCTTGGTTTCGCCCGGCCCGCGCGCCGCGATCCCCATTCCTCCTGCTGCCGCGACCTGGCGGCTCAGCGCCATTCCCTGGCCAATCAGGCGCGGCAGCAGGTACTTCATCTGTGCAAGCTCCACCTGCAAACAACCTTCTTTTGACTTTGCCCGCATGGCAAAAATATCCAATATGAGCGCGGTTCTGTCCACCACCTTTACATTCAGCCGCTGCTCCAGGTTGCGCTGCTGTATGGGGCTGATTTCCGCATTGACAATCACCAGGTCGGCGTCCAGGCTAATAACATCCAGCGACAGCTCGTCCACCTTTCCCCGTCCAATATAAGTCACGCTGTCCGGCGTATCCCGGCGCTGCACTTCCGCCGCCACTACCTTGGCGCCGGCTGTTTGCGCCAGCTCGCGCAGTTCATCCATTCCCTCGTCCTTCAGCCCAACGAGTATGGCATATTCCTGTGTCTTGAGCAGGTCGTGGGTTTGCTCCCTTCCTACCGACCGGTCGGCGTTCCATATGGCCTGCATTAGCCCGGGTGCGCCAAACGAGCCCGCCTCAAGCGGCCCCACCAGCTGAAACTTCATATCCTCTGCAGTAAGGAATGCCGCATATATTTCTACCGGCCTGCCGTCTTTTATACCAATTGCCGCCATTGCGTCAAACCTGGCGCTGCTCAGCGTTGCATAATCTACACTGGAAAGCTGCCCGCTTCCACCCGGATGCGTATGGATACAGCGGATGCCGCTCAACCTCCGGCCGCTGCGCTTTGTAGAAAGGCTGGGCATCTCTACCCGATCAAATTTTCCTATGCTAATATGCCGCACGGTTCCGTTCCGCGCTACCAGTACAGATATTTCACGATTGATTGCCTGGCTGTATTTCGCCATTTCGCCCGCAAGCGTTTCACTTAAAAAAATGTCCCGCGGCATATCCATATCGTACATGCCTTGCATTTCTTCGAGCATTGCATTCGATATGCCGTCTGTGTTTCCGTGTATTTCCCTGTCGGCCATAGCCCACCTCTTCTCATCTGTACAACAATTGTACCGAAAGCTGTTCCTAACTTGTCATCTCCATGCTAACATATTTTAAAGCCTTTTCAAAGCAGCGCTTCGCGCACATATATGGTTTACTACAGATACGGCCTATACGTTCACAAAAAAAGATATTGCTCTGCAAAAAGCAATATCTTTTTTTATATTTCTCATACAGGATTCTTACTGCAGGCTGCTTACAAAATCTGCCACGACCTGGTTGAATTTATCCGGCTCCTCCCAATAGATCATATGCCCGGATTCTTCGAAAAACACCGTTTTTGCGCCCGGAATCTGCTCTCCTACGTAGGCACAGCCCTGCCAGTCGAAAATTGTACTTTGGCGCGAAACCAATACCAGCGAAGGCAGCGTGATATGCGGCAGAATATCTCGCCAGTCGAGGTTTGTATGGTCCCGCATGATATCGATACGGACCTTAGGCGGGCAGTTTGTAATCTCGTCCGCAATGTATTTGACTTCTTCTTCCGTCGGCTCCCTCAGCATCGCGGCATGCGGCAGCCCTTCCGCATTTTTCCTGGGCGCAAGCTCCAGCTCTGTCGCCATGCGCGCAAACATCTCCGCATCGTAACAGCCATTCTGCCCCCATTTCCAATCTGGCCCAGTGTATTGCGCCGGAGACTGGTCTGCAATAACCAGCCCCTTCAGCCGCGCACTGCCAAACAGCTCGAAATAATTGAACAGCACCGAGCTTCCCATCGACCACCCAAGCGCTGTAACGCCGTCTATATCCAGGTAATCCAGCAGATTTTTTACGTCCATCGCATAGCGCGCCACGCGGTGGCCGTGCGTCACATTTTCCGATTGCCCGTGTCCGCGATAATCCATTCGGATTACGGTAAACTGCTCGGCAAGCTTAGGGACATTGTGCTTGAAAAAATTCATCGTACCTGCCCACCCATGCAGCATTAACAGCGGCGGCCCGCTTCCCTCGATCTCGTAATGGATTTCCGTATTGTCATTTGCTTTAAAAAACGGCATAGTGAACACCTCTTTCATTTATTTTATTTTCATTGAATATGCATTGCAAATTTCAATCGTATTCAAACTCAACTGTACCGTCCTGCAAAACGCATACCTGGCCAATCCGTATGGCTGGGTTTCCCCCAACGATCGTGCAGTCCGGGATGGATTTTGTTACGACGCTTCCTGCGGCAACAACACACCGGCTGCCAATTTCCACATTGCAGCCGATCATGCTCATACTTCCAATGACCGTATTGCTTCCAATATGTACGTCGCCTTTTTTAAATGGATTTTTTCCGCCGGACACATAGTATTTTGTGGAATCGTGCGTAAAGATCATAACGCCCGAATTGATGCTGACAAAGTCGCCGATCGTGACCATTCCGTTAATTCCCTCAATCAGCGTATACGGCCCGATCCATACATGTTCTCCAATTTTAATATCGCCCATAATAACGCTGGTGTCGTAAACCGAGCTGTCTTGACCCGCTTGCAAATACTCTGCTTTTTTATAGCGGTCAAACAGCAGTTCCCCTGTTGGAAGCACCCGGTTATATTTGGTTTTCATGGCCTCCCGCCGCTGCGCAAGAAGCGCATCCAGCCTGGCTTCAAACTCTTCCATCGTTTCTCCTGCGTTGTTCACACCGGCACTTCCTCGTCCGCAGTATTGTCAATGGATTGCAAGAGCTGCGTATACCAAAGCAGCGCATCCGTAAATGCAGAACTGACCGTGTTCACTTCCAGGTCGTTTTTCAGCATCAAAATCGTTGCCAAGTCCCAATCGGCGCGCTCGTATGCATAAACCAGCTCCAGCACCTTATAAAAGTCGCCCTGCTTATCCACCAATGCTTTGCGGATCCGCTCGTCGACGCCTACTTCCTTAATCGCTTCTTCCATGGGCTTTTCCAGTATAACATCCAGCAGCGAAAACAGCCCCGCCATAAACAGCCCCTGCTGAAAAACACCCATTTCGAACGCAGTTGCAAGGTTTTCCGCAAACTTTGCACGAATCAGCGATATCCGCGTAATTTCGCTGGGCCGGTCTTCCGCCAGGCTGATGGACAGCGCCACAATCGACCATTTTTTTACCTCTGTTTGTCCAAGAATTGCAACTGCATTGTTAATCGATTCCACATGCCGCTTTAAGCCAACCGCGCCTGAATTGATGAATTTCAACAGCGAAATAGACATATACGGATCGCGCTCAATGATTTTAACAATATCGGTAAGGTCAAAGTCCTCCTGGTTTACTTGGTGTAAAAGGTTCAGCGCGTTCACCTTTAAAGGAGAGATGACATTATCCCCCTCTGTAATGGGCTGGCTGTAAAAATCACCGGTAAAAAGCAACGGGGCCTGTCCAGACTTAAGCGTATTATAGGTGTTCATATCCGGAACGTTTGTAATAACCGTTTTAATATGGCGGAGCATTGTACCCGCTACCCTGAATTGCGCCGCAAACTCCGGGCTTTCATAATCCAGCAGCATGTAATCTACCATCTGTATGAGCCTATTTTTTGTTGCATCCTGCGGCAACCCCGAAAACGCCAATATATACCAAGGTTTTTCAAGCGTTCGCACTTTTCATAAATTATATCGTCGACCTCCATCTCCGAAGGAACAACGACAACAAGCTGGCCCGGCCGAAGGTTCATTTCCGTGGGTACGCCTGCAATCAGTTGGTACTTATTTACGTCGATAAAAAGGCGCTTGCCTCCGGTAAACGCTTCCACGCCAATCCGCTCGACGACATCCAGCCCCGGCGCAAGAAAAATTTCGTTCATTCGCCGGAAGTCGTTTCCAATGCCCAGCATTTTATCGCCTTCGCGGTCACAAAGCCTGTATGCCTCCACCGCCATTTCCGAATCAAAAAAGGGAATTGCTACAACAAATACTTTCATATCTCGCCACTTCACAATTCTTTGGATTTTGAGTTGAACAAAAATCAATTATGTACTAAATATCAGGGTACACTATCCATTCTATAATAAAAGCAGCCAAGATGCAACGACAATATTTCTTTCGGCAAACAGCATGTAATAGCCAGGTAACCTTTTTTGTTTTTTGTACGCTCAATCCCGCGAAAAAACAAACGGCGTAACGTCCGCGCCATCAAGTGCGCGAATGCATTCCGCTACCGTAGAGCCCGTTGTATATATGTCATCTAAAAGCAGTATGTTCCTGCCGTCTATATTTGCACGCGCAACGGGCGCAAACGCGTCCCGAACATTCATGGCCCGTTTTTTTTCCGTAAGGTCGTATTGCGGCTTTGTGTCCCGCACCCTGCCGATCAGCCTTTCCGCCGGAATATCCATCAGCATGGCAAGGCGATGCGCCATTAGCTCTGCCTGGTCAAACCCGCGCTGCTTCCGCCGGTTTTCGTGTACCGGTACATAGGTGATAACGTCCACATCCACCTCATAATCCGCAAGGAAATCGTACATAAGCTGTGCAATCAGCGAACCCAGCCACGGCTGGTCGTTGTATTTAAAAGAATGAATCAGCTTTTTCACCGGCCCGTCGTATTGATATACATACAGCACGCCGCCCGCAAAGCCGTCTTTATTTTTCAGCTCGTCCAGCGCCTGCTCGCAATCCATACAGCCCGCGCGTCCGCTTTTAGGAATCTCCCTCCCGCAATATGCGCATTGCGCGCCGCTTTCAAACAGCTGTTCCAGCAAGTCAAACGGTTTCATCGCACTCGCCCCCTGCCTGCCCAAGCGTTCCCATAAGGCGCCGAAGCTCTCTTGCGAGTATACTTGCCCGCGTGCTCTTTTTATGGTTTCTCACCATATAGCCCAGTGTTTCCTCGTTTCCAATAATGACTACCCTGTGCCGCGCCCGCGTTACTGCCGTATAAAGCAGGTTGCGCGTAAAAAACGGCGTAACGCCATACAGCATGGGCAAAATAATCACGTCAAACTCGCTCCCCTGCGATTTATGGATCGTATAGCAAAAAGCAGGCTCCAGTTCGGCTAAGTCCATCAGCTCATATTCACATAGCTTGCCGTCTTCAAATTCTATATTCAGCCTGCCGCCGCGAATGCTCCGCACTTTGCCGGTCTCCCCGTTGAATACGCCTTCCCCTTCGGAAAAATCCGCATAGTTTTTGTAGGTGCGCGCATAATTGTTTTTAATTTGCATCACGCGGTCGCCCTCGCGAAAAAGCTTGTTTCCAAACAATAGTTCCGTCTTCTTGTCGTCCGGCGGATTCACTTCCTCCCGCAACGCTTCGTTGATGATGATCGTTCCGCCTTCCCCCGCCTTTATAGGCGCAACCACCTGCACCTCATCCGTGTCGACATACTTCGCATATTCACGCGTCACCAGCTTTTTCATCTGCTGCTGGCTTTCGCATGGAACAAACACCACCGAGTCGTCCTGCCCAAACTCCGGCAACTCGCCCTGCAATATGCTGTATGCCGCATCTGCAATACCGCCCGCATTCCTAAATTTGTGCGTTAGCTCTGTCGAGGGAATAACGCCCGAATCAATCATTTCATGCATGACGTTGCCTGGACCAACGGGCGGAAGCTGGTTTCTGTCTCCCACAAGTACCAGCTGCGTTTGGCTGTCCAGCGCAATCAGCAGCTTATAAAACAAAAAGCTGTCCAGCATGGAAACTTCATCCACCACTACCACATCTACCATCAGCGGGTTCAGCTCGTTGTGCATAAAGTAGCACTGATATGCATCCTCGTCGTATGAATATTCCAGCAGCCTGTGGATGGTGTATGCGTCGTCGCCTGTCGCTTCGCTCATACGCTTGGCCGCCCGCCCTGTGGGCGCGCACAGCGCCACATCGCGCCCCATTCCGCCCATAATGGACAGCAGTGCCTTTAAAATCGTTGTTTTGCCCGTGCCCGGCCCGCCCGTTATGATGGACACCCGGCTTTTTGCCGCAAGCGCCAACGCCTCGCACTGCTCTTCGGTAAGCGAAAGCGCCTTTTCCTGTTTTTTGAGCAGCCGTTTAACCAAAAGCTCGTCCGTATCCGTTTGCGTTGCCGCCATTTTAAAAAGCTTTGTTGCGCAGCCATATTCCGCCTGATACGCCGACGGCAAAAATACCGCTGTCGTCGCAGGAAAATACCGCTTGAGTACAATCTCCTTTTCAAATGCCATCCGGTGCAGAATAATTTCGACTTCTTTTTCGTCCACATGCAGGTTTTTGGCCGCATGCGGAACAAGGCTTTCCCTGCTCACAAACATATGGCCCATGGCCAGTGTCTTTTTCAGGACGTTCAAAATGCCCTGCCGGATGCGAAAGGGCGAATTGTCTTCAATGCCCAATTTTTTCGCAATATTGTCCGCCGTTAAAAAGTCGATGCCCACGATCCTTTCTGCAAGTATATACGGGTTTTCCCGTATTGTCGCCGCGGCGTCATGCCCCAGCTCCGTCACACACTCTCCCGCCTGTTTTGCCGTAAGCCCCATGCCCATCAGCTCCGTATAGGTATACTTTTGCGTGGAATAGGTAATAAAAGCTGCGTGTATGCTATCCGCCAACCGCTTACTGACGCCCTTCACCTCCGTCAATCGGCGGTGTTCCGTTTCAATGACCGAAAAGGTGTCCTCCCCAAACGTTTCCACGATTCGCCTTGCCAATACTTCGCCCAACCCCTTGATAAAACCGCCGCCCAAAAACAGCGCCATATCGTTTAGGTCCTTGGGCAAGGTGCTCTCGTACGAAACAACGCCAAACTGCGTTCCGTATTTGGGATGGTTTTTAAACGCACCAAAAAAGCGCGCACATTCCCCAACCCGGATGTCCGGCATGTTTCCCGTCAATACTGCGGGCTCATCTCCTTCTATCTCGACGACTGCGTATCCGTCCGCGCTTTTATAGATAATATTCGCTACTGTTCCCGAAAGCTCAGCTGCCACTCTCTTCTTTGATGGCCTCCACCATATCCAGCCTCTCCCACGGAAGGTCGAGGTCGTTTCTTCCGAAATGGCCGTACGCCGCTGTTTGCCTGTAAATCGGCTGCCGCAGTTTCAACCGGCTGATAATACCGTTGGGGCGCAGGTCAAAAATGCGTGTTACAATGTCCGCAATTTCCGTATCCGGCAACTTGCCCGTGCCAAACGTATCCACCAAAACCGAAACCGGGTTGGCAACGCCAATTGCATATGCAAGCTGTATTTCGCAACGCGAAGCCAACCCTGCTGCAACAACGTTTTTGGCAACATGGCGCGCCGCATATGCCGCGCTGCGGTCTACCTTGGACGGGTCTTTTCCGGAGAAGCAACCGCCGCCATGACGTCCTACGCCGCCGTAGCTGTCAACAATAATCTTCCGGCCTGTAAGCCCGCTGTCTCCCTTGGGGCCGCCAATTACAAACCGGCCGGTCGGGTTTATAAAAATCTTCGTGTTTTCATCCATCATATCTGCCGGAATAATGGGCTTTATTACGCGTTCAATCATATCCTTGCGGATTGTCGACTGCGTCGCTTCCGGGTCGTGCTGGGTAGAGATAACGACCGTATCCACCCGAAGCGGACGCCCATCTTCTCCATATTCGATCGTAACCTGCGATTTTCCGTCCGGGCGAAGATACTCGACCTCGCCGCTTTTGCGGATTTCCGCAAGCTTCTTGGAAAGCTCGTGTGCAAGCTGGATAGAAAGCGGCATATATGCATCCGTTTCGTCGCATGCATAGCCAAACATCATGCCCTGGTCTCCTGCGCCCGCTTCCTCCTCTTTTTTGCCTTCGCGTGCTTCCAGTGCCTTATCCACACCCATTGCAATATCGGGGGACTGGGAATCGATACTCGTTATAACGCCGCAGGTTTCGCCGTCAAAGCCGTATTCCGCTTTGTCAAATCCAATCTGGCGGATCGTATCCCTGGCAATTTCAGCAATATCCACATACGCATTCGTTGTAATTTCGCCCATTACCAGTACAAGGCCCGTGTTTACAGCCGTTTCGCACGCCACGCGCGCATTTGGGTCTTGCGCCAAAATAGCGTCCAGCACTGCGTCCGATATCTGGTCGCACACTTTATCCGGATGACCTTCCGTCACCGATTCAGAAGTAAAAAGTCTTCTCATTATTTATCCTCCATAAATTTCAAATCCGCGCTATTTTTATATAGCGTTTACAAATTATAATTATACCAGCCCTTGGGGCGAATATCAATTCAAATCAATCTGTTTCAATTCCAAATCGCCAACTCCGGCCATATAATGCTCGATAGAAGCAACATCAAAAAACCTGCTACCACATTTCCCAAAATAACACAGGGGATTGCTTTGGCCGGCTTCAGGTTGAGCACACTGGCAATTAGCGAGCCCGTCCATACCCCTGTTCCGGGCAGAGGGATCGCCACAAAAATAAACACGCCCAAATAGCCATATTTATCGATTCCGCCCCTGTGTTTTTCCACCTTGCCCATCAGCCAGTTGGAAAATTTGTTGAAAAACTTTACTTTGCTTCTCTGCATCCATTTTATAATCCGTTCAATAAAAAAGATAATAAAAGGCGCAGGCAGGCACGAGCCTAAAAGCGCAATAAAATATACCGTTAAAAAAGGAATGCCCAACGCAAAACCAAAGGGAATGGCCCCTTTCAATTCCACGATAGGCAATATAGACATCCCGAATACGGCCCAATAGCTACTGGCCGGTATTGCAGCTCCCAAAAGCAGTACCCCCATCATCAAATCATACCTTTCAAGGATACACCATGTATGCTATAATTTCAACCATATTCTTTAGTATGGCGGTGTTTTTATGCGCAAGGTATTGGGCGCGCTGCGGCGCGCGGACGAACGCTTCAACCTCATTGAAAACGGCGACAAAATTGCCGTCGGCCTTTCGGGCGGCAAAGATTCGATGCTGCTTCTCTACGCCCTTATGCTATATAAAAAATTCAAAAAGAAGGACTATCGGCTTCATGCCGTTACCGTCGACCTGGGATTTAACGGCTTTCAATCGGGCATTGTGGAAAGCTATGCGGAAAAGCTCGGCGTACCGCTCGATATCGTCCACACGCAAATCGGCGAAATCGTGTTTGATATCCGGCAGGAAAAGAATCCGTGTGCGCTGTGCGCAAAAATGCGCAAGGGCGCGCTGTACGAGCGGGCAAAGGAATTGGGCTGCAACAAGGCGGCTTTTGCGCACCATGCGGACGACGCAGTACAAACACTTGTTATGAGCATGCTGTACGAAGCGCGGCTGAATACGTTTTCTCCCAAATCTTACCTAGACAGGCAGGACATCACGCTTATCCGCCCCCTTATCATGCTGTTCGAAGACGACGTTATATCTGCCGTCCAAAGAAATGATATCCCCTTTTTCAAAAACCCCTGCCCTGCCGACCTCCATACAAAGCGAGAGGAATCCAAGGATATCCTGGACTATCTTGGCAGTGTGGCCCCGGAAGCAAAAAAGCGCATATTCACTGCGCTTTTGAACGACCAAACCTATAACCTCTGGAACAAGCCCTTTTGATTTTTATACCAGGTACAGCTCCTGCATTTTTGCAATATCCTCGTCCGTCACTGCCAGCGCCTGCCGGATGTATTCCAAAAACGAACCATATTTTTGGCACACCGTATCAAACGCGTATTCGAGATATTCTTTTTCCACCAACAAAAATGACTGCAAAACGGCCAGCTCCTCTTCCGATTTTTTCAGATGCTTTTCCCGCGAAAGGATCTCTTTATTGGCGGCGGCGCGCTCTTCGTTTGTCTTCATATAGTCTTTAAAAATCTCCTCTTCCGAAACGTCCAGCAGCGTAAGCAGAATGGCCGCGGCAATACCCGTTCTGTCCTTCCCCGCAAAGCAATGAAACAGCAGCGAGCCTTCCTCCGGCATGGAAAGCGCATGCTTTATAAATGCCGCATATCCCTCCTGCGCGCCTTCGTCCATTGTCATCATTTCGTACGATTTACACATATACCCGTGCACCTGCTTTATAGAGCGGATGCTCTCGAACTGCGAAAAGGATGTCGCATATTTATGTGCGTTTTTAATAATGTCGATGTTGAAATATTCCACTCCCTGCGGCAACCGGTCGGGCGACCGCTTTGCTTCATCCGCCAGCCTGAAATCAACGACCTTCAAAAGCCCGTATTCGTCCGCCAATATTCTCTGGTCGGTATCCGACAGCCCGGTCAGCTCCCCCGAGCGAAGCAGCCGCTTTTTCCGGATGGTTTTTCCCGCCCTGTTTTTTATGCCTCCCAAGTCCCTGAAGTTTGCAACCGAATCCATTTTTTCACCATGCCTCATTTTTATTTATGCTTATTATAGCCTTTTTACTGCCCCTGCGCAAACCCATGCGTTGACTTTCGCTTTTTCGGGCGATACAATAAAACACATATTTGCATAAAATTATGGAGGACGCTATGAACCATCTTTCCAAAATCGAGGATCTTTCTAAAGAAGAGCTGCTGGAGCTGCTCAAAATCTACGCCAAAAACTGGCTGGCGCACGACGGACTCTGGTTCCAGTCTATTGAACAAAAGCGCGGCATCGACGAAGCTATTTTCCATGATGTAAACGCATGGGAGCACTTCACCCAAATAGAAGCGCGGCGCATCAAAGAGTTTTTGTCGCTTCCCGAAACGCCCGGTCTGGACGGGCTGCAGCAAGCGCTCAATTTCCGCCTGCAGGCCACGCTTACAAAGCCCGTGTACGAGCACCCGGACGAGCGCACCCTTCTTTTAAAGACTACTGTGTGCCGCGTACAATTTGCACGCCGGCGTAAAAATATGGACGATTTTCCGTGCAAGCCGGTTGGCGAAAAGGAATACAGCCTGTTCGCAAGTACCATCGACCATCGCATCCAAACCGAATGCATCAGCTGCCCGCCGGATGTTACGCAACCGGAATATGGTTGTGTTTGGCAATTTACGCTCAGTCCGTAAATGCTCCCGCATCAAAAATGTCCTGCTGGTATGGCAGGACATTTTTTTACTGTATTGTCTTTGTATCTGTTTTCGAATCTTACCAGTAATAAGAATAGGGCGATCCATAGCACGAAAGCATGCTTAGGCCAACCCCAATCGTCGCAAAGAAGATGACGAGCACTACCGCCCACAGTACCGTTCCTATAATGCCGCAAATCCATCCGGCAGTTGCCAGCCCCCGCTGCCCGTCGGGCAAAATCTTCCGGGCGCTGTTTCCAAGCACCAGCGCAATAATGGACAAAACAATCCCAAAGAACGGAATCAGAAACCCAATAATACCGCACACCAGCGAGGCAATCCCCGCGCCTTTGCCAGGCATAGGTTCGTTCGACGCATACGGCGGCTGCTGCTGATAAGGCGGCGGCCCGCCATACGGCTGCTGTTGTTGCTGTCCATAGTTTTGTTGCTGTTGCGGCGGCGTATATGGCGCCTGCTGCTGCCCATACTGGTAGCCCTGCTGGCCCGCATCATACGGAGGCTGCTGCGTGTTTTGCTGGTAGCCTGCCGCGGCCTGCCCTGCCTGTTCGTGCGCCGCCTGATCAACCTGTTGCTGGTACGCCTGCTCTTCGTTCCTAATTTCCTGCTGTTGTTGCATTTCCTGATATTGCGGTACAACCGTATCTTCCGGCTGCGTTGCAAACTGCGCCACGGTCGCATCGTTCACCGTATCCACATTCTGCGGATTTCCGCAATAAGGGCAGGAAGGATTCTCGTCGTTATACGTTCTGTGGCATTTATTACAAAACATATTCTCTTCTCCTTGTTTTTATATTATAGCCAACGGCTATTGATTCATGATTATGCATTCTCGCGCGTGTAGTTCAAAAGCCCTCCTGCAAGGAGCACCCTCCGCAGCCTTTCGGACACATCCAACCGTACGGTAAACCGCGTTCCCTTGGTTACGTTTTCTATTGCAAACGTCTCCTTTTCAGAAACATTCTTTTGGACGTCCGCTATTTTGAGCACGTCTCCCTGGTCGATCGTATCGTAATCCGACGGATTTTCAAATGTCAATGGCAATATACCGCTATTAATAAGGTTTGCCGCATGAATACGTGCAAAGCTCTTAGCAATCACAGCTTTCACGCCCAAGTAAAGGGGCGCAAGCGCCGCATGTTCGCGCGAAGAACCCTGCCCATAATTTTCTCCCGCAATCAGGAAGCACTTGCCTGCCTCCTGCGCGCGCGCCGGGAACGACTCGTCTACCGGGGTAAGGCAATATTCCGCAAGGTATGGCACATTTGAGCGGTAAGGCAAAAGCTTTGCATTAGACGGCATTATATGATCCGTCGTAATGTTGTCCTCCATTTTGAGGAGCGCCGCCGCCTCAATTTCGCCGGGCAACGCCACATTGATGGGAAAGGGCTTAATATTCGGCCCGCGCACTACCTCTACATCTGCGCTGCTTGCCGCAGGCGGCGCAATCATATTGTCGTTCACAACAAACGCTTCCGGCATATCGATATCCAAAACAGAAAGATCAGACAACTCCTGCGCATCCGAGAGATAGCCATTAAGCGCCGTCATGGCAGCCGTTTCCGGGCTGACAAGATATACCCCCGCGCTCTTCGTTCCGCTTCGGCCATAAAAATTACGGTTAAACGTCCGTACCGAAACCGCATCTGTCGCCGGCGACTGGCCCATGCCAATGCACGGCCCGCATGCGCATTCCAAAATGCGCGCCCCCGCGTCGATCATGTCTGCAAGCGCCCCATTTTTTGCCAGCATGTTCATAACCTGCTTCGAACCCGGCGAAACCGTCAGGCTGATATTGGGCGCAATGCTCTTTCCTTTCAGAATGGCCGCAACACGCATCAAATCCAGATACGAAGCATTTGTACAGCTTCCGATGCATACCTGATCCACCTTAATCTTTCCGATCTTTTCAATCGTTTCCACATTGTCCGGGCTGTGCGGCATCGCCGCCATGGGCTTTAGGGCAGAAAGCTCAATGACCACGTGCCCATCATATTTTGCGTCCTCGTCTGCCGCCAGCGGAACATAATCCGCCTCCCTTCCCTGCGCTTTCAAAAACGCGCGTGTCGTCTCGTCGCTTGGAAAGATGGAGGTTGTGGCGCCCAGCTCTGCACCCATGTTCGTAATCGTTGCGCGCTCGGGCACAGACAGCGTCTTTACCCCGTCTCCGGAATATTCAATAATTTTGCCCACGCCGCCTTTAACGGTCAAGACGCGCAGCACCTCTAAGATGATATCCTTTGCAGAAACGCCAGGGCAAAGCTTTCCCCGAAGCTCTACATTAACGATTTCCGGGCAATTCAGGTAGTATGCGCCGCCGCCCATTGCAACAGCAACATCCAGCCCTCCCGCGCCAATGGCAATCATGCCAATTCCGCCCCCTGTGGGCGTATGGCTGTCTGAACCAAGCAGCGTTGCGCCCGGTTTTCCAAACCGTTCCAGGTTGACCTGGTGGCAAATTCCATTGCCGGGGCGCGAGGCGTAAATACCGTGCTTTTTGGCCACACTCATAATATAGTTATGGTCGTCCGCATTCTCGAACCCGCTTTGCAGCGTATTGTGGTCTATATATGCCACCGATTTTTTTGTCTTAACGCGGTCGATCCCCATTGCTTCAAATTGCAAATAAGCCATCGTACCTGTAGAATCCTGCGTGAGCGTGTAGTCGATTCCGATCGAAATTTCACTGCCCGGCACCATCTCTCCGCTTTTCAGATGGCTCTCCAGGATTTTTGTTGCGAGTGGCTTTCCCATATAGTTACCTCCGGATAAATTATAATTACCCATCAATTTTACCTGCAAAATCTAATTTTTTAAAGTATATGCCGTCTTTCTGTCGTGTAAAAGCGGTTCTATAATATAGAACTTCTGCCCGTGCAATTATATTACAGCTTTTTAAAAGTTTTTCCGTTTATCTCAAAAAATGTACCTCCTCATAGTCCCCGGCTTGTAGATTTCCTTCAAAGATGTGCTATAATATTAAAACGCTTGTAATTAGAGCGGAACACTTATGCCAAAAAGGGGACAACATGCTGAAACTATGGGGCAAACTCATCTCGGACGATAAAATACTGCTGCAAGACGAGTATACAAGCCAAAAGCCGGATATGGCAGACGCGCTTTTGGAATGCATCGAATATTTTGCCAAAGAGTTTGATATAGAAGCGCCCATCTGGCATACAAACCATACCAAGCAACTGGGCCTGTTTGGCAAAGCCATATTCAAGCAGGACGATTTTATCGACCAGGTCGGTTTTGACCGTTTTGAAATACAGATTTTAGACCGCAGCTGATTATTGCTTGATCGGCTTGAACCACTTGCGTGCAAGCTTGCCAACCAGCGGAATTTCGTACTCCTCAAACCGATATGCTTTAACCATTGCAATGATCGCAAATATGGCTGCTACCACAGATATTGCAATGGAAATAGCGGAAATAACGACCAATCCTACCGCTGCCGAAGAAGCGCCATAAATGCTGAAGCTGCTCAAAAAACTGGACGCCATCGCAAAGGAAACGACCAAACTGACGATGCCCAATACGATCTGGATGATGGCGCACAGCGCATAAAGGACAACTGCCTGCAGCGCATAGAACCGGACAAACTCACTGTATCTTTCAAGAAAATAGAATATCAGCGGAAAGGCCCACGCAATAAAGGCGACACCGGAGATAAACCCCAAAATAGCCGTGATGATATACATCACAATCACCCATATATTTGCTTTCATTTCTGAGCGGTGTTCCGGCACTTTCATGTTCAAAACAATTTCCTCCATTATTTTTTGATTTGCCGCAGCTTTGCGGCGAGTTTTCCGAAAACCGGGATTTCGTAGGCCTCGTAGCGGTATGCTTTGACCATTGTAAAAATAGCAATAATTACAAACACGACTCCCGTAACCGCACCTACTATTCCCACGAATACCTCTCCCGCATAGGATGCGGCAATTTTCATAATATCCATCGTAATACCGCCGGACAGGCGCGCCGTCTGCAAGCTGAATCGGACTGCATCCAAAACAATAACGATGATGGCATATACGGCATAGAGCGCAACCATTTGCATGGCATAGAGCTGAATAAACCCGCTGTCCTTTTCAAGAAAATATGCTGCAAGCGGAAGCAGCCAGCAAACATACCGCACCCCCGGAATAAAGCTCAATGTCAGCGTAAGAATAAACAGCACCAACACAAATACGTTTGCATCTATTTTGCCTATGGAAGATTTGTGCGGCGTGTTCTGCACGAGGTGTGCTCCTTTGCGTTTTTTTACAGTATACCATAAAACGCACATCCGTTTAAATCAGCTCTGCTCGTTTTCCTCCGCCTCCTGCGCTTTGGGCATGTATATTTTTGCCTTAAAGAGGTCCCCGTCGATTTCCACGCGGAACTCGCCTCCCATCAGCTTCATGAAGTCTTTGGCCATTGCCAGCCCCAGCCCGCTGCCTTCCGTATTGCGCGAGGAATCTCCGCGGACAAAGCGCTCCATCAGCTCGTCTTCCGTAATATTCAGCGCCTCTTTGGAAACGTTTTTTACCACCAGGCAGATACGTCCGTCTTCCTCCGATATGTCGATATACACGCGTGAATCGGGCAGCGTATATTTGAAGAGGTTATCGAAAACATTATAGATGACCCGAAAAAGCAGCTTTCCATCCGCATGGACATACAGCTTTTCCTGCGGAAGCCCGTTGATAAAGTGCAGCCCCGACCCGTCTATCCGGTCGGCCATTTCGGCCATTGCCTGTTCCATAAACTGCGTCAATTCAATTTTGGAAAGCAGCACAATCATATCTCCGCTGGCCGCTTTTGCCGCTTCGAACAGGTCGTCGGTAAGCGTTTTGAGGCGCGTGCTTTTTGCATCCAATATCTTCAGGTACTTTCTTGCATCCTCATCCATCTCCTGCTTTTTGAGCAAATCTACATATGTTAAAATGGACGTTAATGGCGTTTTGATATCATGCGAGATATTTGTAATCAGTTCTGTTTTCATGCGCTCGGCCTTTACTTCCTGCCGTACCGCTTCATTCAGACCTTCGCTGATATTATTGATACCATCAATAATATCGTCAATCTCTTTTTCGCGGGTCTTATCGATAACATATTCTGTATTCCCGTTTTTGATTTGCTGCACACCCTTCTGAAGTTGATTGACCGCTTTTGCCCTTTTAAAAATCGCCACCAGCGTAGCGGCCGAGAATATGATGAGCAGTATGATCCCCAGGAATGCGCCGAAGCCGCTCGCCCAAAAAGCGCACCATACAGTAAACATGCACAGGAGGATTCCTACGGTTATGTACAGCAGATGCCCCACAATGTACCTCGCTTTCATTCCCGTACCCTCATACGCATCTTTGACACTTTTGCCGAGCACATAAACCAGCGTAAATTCTTTTGCAGTACCCGTTTTTATACGCCGCAAAAGGGAAGTGAGCCACAGCAGCAGCGCAGAAACGCCGCCCGCGACGCCCGCACAAAACGCCGTCATACCAATGGTATCGAAGGCTCCCTTATTGATAATGCCCTCCACTGCGCCAAGGTTTAATACGGAAACGGTTATAAATACGATTTCTGCAATAATAAGCAATATGAATCCGATATCGAGATACACAAAATCTATTTTCAGGTTTTTGGGACCGTCGCCCGCCATATTCCGGCCTGCCGTATAAAGCAGCCAAACCAGCGCCGCAACAAACGCGATGATGCACGCAACCAACCATACCAGGTAAAACTTGTATTGACTGTACACCTGCTGGTAATCCTGGTTTTTCTCGGCATAAACCGCGTCTGTCATGGCTGTGTATACAAGGATAGAGTCCGGATAGCCTTCTATCCAGGCCTGTGTATATATCGTTGGCTCGCCTTCCATTGTAAACGCAAGATCATCCTCTTTTGTAAACATGGCGACTTCATTTGCAACGCTGTTTTTAATCGTATCCAGCGAGTCGACATTTGCGTGGACGATTTCTCCGTTTTCTATGACGGCATACAGGATGTCTGCACTGCTATCGAGCTGTCTTTTTGCCGTTTCCATGCGGGCAACACATTCGTCTCGCACCTTCTGCTCTGCGTTTTCGATCAGCGTATCATATTTTTCATTGATTTCATCAAACCGTTTTTTAGCGTATTCTACGGAATAATCGCTCCCGCCCTCAACGATGGATGTGTCGCTCTCCATGCTGCTTACGGCCGTATTTTCCATGCTTTGAATTACCTGGGCGGACGCGCCATAGGCGTCTTCTTCCGGCACATTTTCGGCAGCGGGCTCCTCTATATCATCCACCTGTTCCTCCGTTACAGCCATTCTAAAGCTACTGCCGTAGTACGCGATCGTGTATGGGTCGTAACCGGTCAGCGAAACCAGCCTTTCGACCTCCTCGTTGCGCTGCTGTTCGTACGAAGCGACATATTCGTCCGCTTCCTGCTTGATCTGTTCTTCGCTGAGCGTATAAAAGGCGTTGTGGACCAGATACTGGAAATGACTCATTTCCCCGTCGTACCATTCGCTATCGATATAATCCATCTCGGCCACGGCAATCTGCGTTGCCGCGACACCTGCGCCCGCAATAACGATACCACAGGCAGACGCAATTGCTACCGCCCACGCAATGACCTTTAGCCATATGTTAAACCGTAACTTTTTCGATTTTGTATCCAATTCCCCACACCACCTTCAGATATTTCGGATCTTTTGGGTTGATCTCTATTTTTTCGCGGATGCGGCGGATATGCACGGCAATCGTGTTTTCTGCACCTACTGCCCGTTCATCCCACACATTTTCATAGATTTGCGTGGAAGACAAGACCCGCTCCATATTTTGCATCAAATACCGCAGTATTTTATATTCCATCGGGGTCAGCCGCACTTCTTCGCCGTCTACCGTAACGCGCTTTTTAACATCGTCCATTGTCAGGCCGCCCGTTGTAAATACGCCTTGTACCTGCTCCATACTGCCCAGGGACGTATAGCGCCGCAGCTGCGACTTTACACGCGCCAACAGCTCGAGCGGATTGAACGGTTTGGTTATATAGTCGTCCGCGCCCGAATTTAACCCAAGTATTTTATCGCTGTCTTCAGACTTTGCGGAAAGCATGATCACGGGGATATTCTGCTCTTCCCTAAGGCGCATCGTTGTGCGGACGCCGTCCATCATGGGCATCATGATATCCATGATAACAAGATGTACCTCGTTTTCGTCCAGCAGCTTGAGTGCTTCTATTCCATTATATGCTTTTAAAACCGTGTAGCCTTCGTTGACAAGGTAAATTTCTATTGCCTCAACGATTTCTTTTTCGTCATCGCAAACCAGGATGTTCATTCATATGCCTCCAAAAAAAAGTATGCACCCATTATACCGTATATCTCCTGGGCAGGATAGTATATGCCATCACACAAAAGCGCGACAGCGCCCAGAAATAAGCATAGGTGTAAATTATTAATATATATGGCGGGAATTTCTTAAGGTTTTATTAAGCGTGTTTTAATAAAGTATGGTTTTTGGCATTGTGCTGTGCGGCCTTCTGTGTTCATTCACACGATGCTGTAGCCATTTTCTTCTAGCAACCGCGCCGCCTCGGCCAGTTTATCTTCTTTGACCAGGATATAGTCCGTATTGTATGTGGAAACGACAAAGATGCCGATGCCTCCGTCCGCCAGTATGGCAGCTATTTTTGAGAGAATGCCGATCAACGAAAAATCGAGCACGCCCTGTATTTTCATCGCGCGGAAGCCATGTTCTGCGGCCAACGCGTTTTCCGGCACGCTGGCCGTTTCGCATACGAGCGATATTTCGTCGTCCGTTTTGGCGAAAAAAACAAATTCCCCCGGCAGGCCAATCCCCTCTGCCGAGGAAATTTTACACACGGAAAAATCAATATCGATTATTTTTATTTCCATTTGTCTTCCCTGTCCATTGCTTATTTTTCCTCTTTGGGCTCCATATCGTCGTCATAAATACGGTAATTGTTTTTGCCGCCGCGCTTTGCGTGATACATTGCAATGTCTGCATATTTGATGAGTACATGGAAATTGTCTGAATGGTAAGGATAGAGCGCTACGCCAATGCTAAGGCCCACGCCGTACTTTTCGACGTAGCGGTCGTTCACCGTTTCGCGGAAGCCTTTTAGCAGCGTTTGCGCGACTGCACTCGCTTCTTCTACCGTACCGACTCCCGAAACGATTTCGATAAATTCATCTCCGCCAATCCGTGCTGCGATATTCAGCTTGCCAGCGGACGGGCGGAACGCCTGCACCTTGCCGCGGTTTCCATCGAACAGATCCAGGTATTGTGCAATATGCCGCAGCAGTTCGTCTCCGGCATCGTGCCCCGCGCCATCGTTCACCGATTTGAAATTGTCCAGGTCGATAAACAGCAGCGCAAAGGGTCTATTGTTTTTCCCGGAGGTAATTTCCGCAAGGTGCTCCAACAGGTATTGCCGGTTGGGCAGGTCGGTGATTGTATCGTAGTGTGCCAGCCGGTTGAGCCGTTTTTGCATATCTGCATTGCGCCTGAGCAGCATAAGCACAAAGAGGATCATTGCGACCATTGCCCCGGCCAGCGTACCCACAAGAAGGATGGTATTCGTCGTTTCTGCCTGGGTGCTTTTTGTAAGGTAGGCGTCCGCAATATCCGTACTGACGATTCCCACTACTTTTCCGTCTTTTTTGATGGGCACGGCGCCGGTGTTGAAGCTTCCGTAAATATCGTCCACATTCATAATATCGGCGGAATCGTTGCCGGAAAACGCCCGCATATGAACGGGGGACAGTTCGTAGTCGATAAAGATCTCTTCGTCCTCCGGGTCTGTATCAAACACAAAATAATACTTCCCGTCTATTTCCTTTAGCGCATAGATGTACTCGGCGCCGACATTTTCCGCGAGGTGGCGCAGCCTGCCCAATGTTTGGTCGTAGGCGGCCTGGTCGTTTTGCACGTCCTCTATGCTATTGTACGATATGAACCGGTCTGTATCGATTATTTCCTCCGCCGCAAGCGAAATGGAGATAAGCTGGGCCTTTACGCTGTCTTCCAGTATATTGTGCAGTTCGCGGTTGTTCCGGATATTCAAAAAAACGGCAATACATAAAATGGCGGCCAAAAACAAGACCACTATAAGGATTGCACTACGTTTTGCCATCGCCTTTTTTTCCCGCGCCATTATATTTTCCCCTCTGGTTCTTACTTTTTATGTAAACAAACTATGCCTGCTTGAATCATCCAAAATTGCAGGGCTATTCGATGCGTACCCCCACGATTTTCCGTCCGCGCGTGCCAATGACGACTGTGCTTCCGAACACTGCGGGCGACGCTTCTATGTTTGACCCCAGGTTGATTTTGTCCAACACCTTGCCCGTTGCTGCTTCGATCAGAAACATATAACCCTTGGAATTGCACTGCACAATATAAGCCTTTCCGTCGTCCGCATACACTGCCGCCGGCGAACTCCACGCGTAATTGGGCATTTTGAGCACCCAGCGCTCTTCGCCGGTGTTTTTGTCCAGCGCAACCAGCAGGCCCTGGCGCTTAAACGGCGTACGCGCCACTGGCACAATAAGCAGGTCGGCAATCTCTCCTTTGCCCAGCACAGGCGTCGCCTGTACGCCGCCCGAAACGCCGTTTACGGAATGCACCATATATGGCTTTTCCCAGACGATTTCGCCGGTGATGGCATTCATCTTAAAAATAGAAATGATTCCCGTGCCTGTTTGTCGGTTCATCTCCCAATGAAGTGAAGGCGCAACATACACATGTTTTTCTCCGTTTTCCGTTACTTCAAAAACCGGCGAGGCGTTTGTGTCGTCCTTTGTATCCTGTGTCCAAACGAGCTGCATGGTATTGACGTCTACACACATCATATTGCCGCCGTTGTCTGCAATATACATATAGTTTTCGTAAAACGCCGCCGAATCTTCCATTCCCCACCAATAGCTGTCCTCGCTCATGCGACCGGTTGTATACGTCCATTTGAGCATTTCGGACGGATTTATGCTAAGCGTCCCGGCCTTCCTGTTGTAATTTGTATTCAGCTTCATCGTATAGACGATGTTGTTTTCGCCCGGCCAGATCAGCGTGTCCGTTTTCTCGTGCACCAACGGAGAGCTGTCGTACCCATGGAAAATACGCGGCGCGAACGGGTCCTTTGCGCCAAATTCGTATAGCTTTTTTCCGTCGATTAAGCTATAGATAAACGCGCGGGCATACCCCGCCTCGCCTGCCGAATCGGGCAGCGAGTCTCCCGGCCCCAAAAACAGCATGGGAACAGAGGGATGCAGCGCCCCAGCACCCTTGAACGGCAGTCCGACAACAAGATCGTCCCGCGTTTTTTGCCCGTCTTCGATATCGATAAAATACACATTGCCGTCCATCGTTGCGTAGATTGCTTCCGTTAGGCCGGGTTTGGCCTTTTTTTCCGGATAGATATTCATAATGGCTTTTGTTTCGTCGTCCCAGCGGACGATGAGCGGCTGGCCCGTCCACCCGCTGCCCGACCACCGGCGCGAGCCTTTTCCCTTGCTGATATCGCTTTTTTCGAGCGAACCCGTTTCAATTTGCCAGAAGCCTTGGCCGAAGGCTTTTTTGCTGATGCGAGGGCTTCCGCAGCTTGCACTATCCCTAAAAGGAGTACCACGAAATGTTACAATTCCGTCCCACTTCGTATATTGCTCTTTTGGGTCGAACAAAACAGGCTGTGCCCGGCTGAATGTATCGACCTCGCTGCCATCAAACATCATTTTGGTTTGAAACCCCATTTTTTCGGGCTTTGTATTTTCCGTTGCATACGGCGTATTTGCTTGTGCTCCCGCTGTGTTTTCCGGCGTATAAACGGCAGGAATGTCTTCCTGCGTGACCTTTTTCCCGCGGCGGCGCATGAGCAGCGACCCGCCAAAGCCCGCCAAAAACGCCAGCACCGCCAATGCAACGATTAGTACGATATATCCTGTTTCCGTCATAGTTTCCTCCAAATCTATCCGGCAAAGCAGGATCTGTTTGTTCTGCCCTTCGCCGCTTCGATCAAAATCTATTTCAAATGATACCAATTATGCCCGGATAGCGCAAGCATTCTGCTTCCGGGGTTTTACATTTTTGGCAAAAGAGTGTAATATGATGGTTGGAGTTTGACTATGTTTTGTATTGCAATTTGTGACCACCGTTCGGACGAGCGCGCCCG
>JBMNTU010000014.1:0-29799 GCA_050945895.1 Christensenellaceae bacterium
AGCGCATTTTGTTAAAATAGAGTATTTAAAATACCATGCATCATCGAATTTTTTATAATATGCTCCGAAAGAAATACGAGCAGCGCTGCTGTCACATAGAATACATCCTCTTTATTCTCAACAGAAAATTCGTATAGCCCCACCTCTTTGTATTTCCTTTTCGCCAAAGCTATGAGTTCGGCATCCTTCTCCACCTTAATGCTATTGAAAAGCCCGTACACGCGCCAGCCAAAATCGCTGCTATACTGGGGTACTATTAGCTCATGTTCCATCGTCCCTATCCGCATGCCTTCTTTATATATGTCAAACTCCCTCGGCCACCCGATTTTTCCCTCGACCGACCCGATGATTTCGCCGCCTTCGTATATATCAAAGGCTGTGTTTATAGCAAGCCGCGCCTTTATCGTATATATAACAACATCATTGTGCATATAATACAGTTCATATTCTGGCGGCACAGACAATTCACTTGCGTGCAGCGCTAGTTTCATAGCTCCTCTTTTCTGTATCAAGACATGACTTTTAACATCAAACTTTATTCCATTATGCAGTATACCTGATTGTAGCGTCAAGTTCTTTGCGCCAACTGAATTGCCTGTATATGAAAGCAGGTCGGCGATACCGCTCCGGTTGTATTTTTTGGCTTTTCCTTTTCTGAAACAACTTGACCCGGATATATTTTTATGGCATTTCCCTATCTGCAAACAGGCATGGCCTTCGATAAAGAATGGGCGGGTTTTTCCTAGCCAAGCGAAAACAATCAGATATAATGAAATAAGGCAAAATAAAACAGTTTTAAAAAATTAATAATGAATTAATTTTTCATACAAAGAAGGGTTGACATGAAGCCAGACTGACGCGTACAATGAAATTAAATTGCACTGCTTGGGCATCTTCGCGCTGCCCTGCATTGCATATGATGTAATTCGATCAGCCAAAAGCATAGCACCCGCGGGTATACTTTCACTGGCTGATTTTTACAGCAAATTAAGACATAATGTATATTCGTACGTCCCGGCATAGTTTGCTGCATAACAGTTACTGGAAAATGCTTGCCTGGGCAATCATTTGGTAAACTGTAATAATATGTTCCAGACATAACAATTGAGGAGGGTAATTGTATGAACTTCATTCCTACCAGGGAACAAGAAATGGTACGGCAAATGGTTCGCGAGTTTGCCATCAACGAGGTGGAGCCCATTGCTGCCGAAATCGATGCCGACGCGCGTTTCCCACAGGAAACGGTAGATAAGGCAGGCAAGCTGGGGCTGATGGGCATGCCTTTTCCGGAAGAATACGGCGGCGCAGGGGCAGATTATGTCGCATATATTATGGCAATTGAAGAATTGTCCAAGGTATGCGGTGCCACGGGCGTTATCGTACAAACGCACTGCGCGCTTTGCTGCTGGCCAATCTTTACTTATGGAACGGAAGAGCAAAAGCAAAAATACCTGCCCGATTTGCTTTCGGGCAAAAAGCTGGGCGCGTTTGGGCTGACCGAGCCAAACGCAGGCTCGGACGCGGCTGGATTGCAAACAAAGGCCGTCGACATGGGCGACCACTGGCTGCTGAACGGCTCGAAGATATTCATTTCGGGCGGCGGCATTGCCGATGTATACGTCATTATGGCCATGACGGATAAATCCAAAGGCACGCGCGGCATTTCCGCGTTTATTGTAGAAAAGGGAATGCCCGGCTTTTCGGCACCCAAAAAGGAAGACAAAATGGGCATCCGCGGCTCCATTGCGGCAGAGCTCGTTTTCGAGGATGTAAAGCTGCCCAAGGACGCGCTTTTGGGACAGATCGGCAAGGGCTTTAAGGTTGCGATGAGTTCGCTCGATGTTGGCCGCCTGGGCATTGGCGCGCAGGCGCTGGGCATTGCGCAGGGCGCTTTCGACCAGACGGTGGAATACATGAAATCGCGCAGGCAATTCGGCAAGCCCCTGCATAAATTCCAGGCGCTGGCGTTTGAGATGGCGGACATGGAAACGCGCATCGACGCGGCACGCTTGCTGCTGTACCGCGCGGCCAGCTTCCGCCAGCAGGGCATCCCCAGCACGGTGGAGGCCGCAAAGGCAAAGCTGTATTGCTCGGAGACGGCCATGCACGTGACCACCAAGGCCGTGCAGTTCCACGGCGGCTATGGCTACATTAAAGACTACCCGGTGGAACGCATGATGCGCGACGCCAAAATTACCGAAATCTACGAGGGCACGAGCGAGGTCATGAAAATGGTCATCTCGGGCGCGACATTTAAATAAGGAGGGACGAAAATATGAAAATAATCGTATGCGCAAAGCAAGTCCCGGATACGAACGAAGTTAAAATCGACCCGGTGACAAATACGCTCATCCGCGAGGGCGTGCCCAGTATTTTGAACCACGACGACGCAAACGCGCTGGAGCAGGCGCTGCAAATTAAGGACAAATACCCGGATACGCACATCACCGTTGTATCGATGGGGCCCCCGCAGGCAAAGAACATGCTGCAGGAATGCCTTGCGATGGGCGCGGACGAAGCCATTTTGCTTTCGGACAGGGCGCTGGGCGGCTCGGATACATGGGCGACCTCCAACGCGCTTGCAGCGGCGGTCAAAAAAATTGGCGACTACGACATCGTCTTTGCCGGACGGCAGGCGATCGACGGGGACACGGCGCAGGTTGGCCCGCAAATGGCGGAAAAGCTCGGCCTGCCGCAGGTGACGTATGTGCAGTCGTTTGAAATGGCGCAGGATGGCACCATCACCGTGCAGCGCGCGCTGGAGGACGGCTACGAGGTCATCGAAATCAAAACACCCTGCCTGCTGACGGCCATCAAGGAGCTGAACTGCCCGCGCTATATGTCGATACGGGGTATCTACCGCGCAACCAAGCAGGAGATCCCCACCTGGGGCGCGGACGATATTGGCGTAGACAAGAGCATCGTGGGCCTGAAGGCTTCGCCCACCAATGTTTTCCGTTCGTTTGTTCCCCTGCCCAAGGGCAAGGGCGTAATGGTGGAAGGCGACGAGCCTGCCGATCTGGCCAAAAACCTGATTAAGGCGCTGCACCAAAAGCATATCGTGTGAGGGAGGAAAACTATGAGTAATTTGTCGGATTATAAAGACGTATGGGTCTTCGCGGAGCAACGCGGGGGCAAAATAGAAAATGTGACCCTCGAGCTTTTGGGCGAGGGATACAAGCTGTCGCGCGACATTGGCGCGGGCACAAATGTTTGTGCGGTACTGGCCGGAAACGGCGTTGCCGACCTCGCGGACGAGCTGTTTGCGTATGGCGCGGACAAGGTATACCTGATCGAGCATACGCTGCTCGAAAAATATACGACGGACGGCTACACCAAAGCCATCGTGCAGGCAATTGACGAATACAAGCCAGAGATCATGCTGTTTGGCGCGACGCACATCGGGCGCGACCTTGCCCCGCGCATTGCCGCGCGGCTCAACACCGGCCTTACGGCAGACTGCACGCGGCTGGACATCAACACGGCGGATTACATCGAGTATTTGGAAAAGAATACGTCGATGGATACATCCAAGCTGGCCGAATATGCGGAGGACAAAAGCCTCAAGCAAACGCGCCCCGCATTTGGCGGCAACCTGATGGCCACCATCCTCTGCCCGCGCACCCGCCCGCAAATGGCGACTGTGCGCCCCGGCGTTATGGACAAGCGCGATAAGGAAACGGGCAAAGCAGGCGAATTGATTAAAATCGACGCCGACCTTAAGTCGGACGACATCCACGTACAGGTGAAGGAGATCGTGAAATCGGCAAAGGAGCGCGTTTCGCTGTGCGACGCGGAAATCATCTGCTCGGGCGGACGCGGCCTTGGCGGGCCGGAGGGCTTTAATATCATCCGCCAGCTTGCGGACTGCGTGGGCGGCGAGGTTGGCTCGTCCCGCGCGGCGGTCGATTCCGGCTGGATAGAACCCGCGCACCAGGTGGGCCAGACGGGCACGACGGTCAAGCCCAAAATTTACTTTGCATGCGGCATTTCGGGCGCCATACAGCACCTTGCGGGCATGCAGACGTCGGATATTATTATCGCCATCAACAAAGACCCGGAGGCTCCCATCTTTGAGGTGGCGGACTATGGTGTCGTTGGCGATTTATACAAGGTAATCCCGGAAATCATCGAACAATGGAAACAGGTTCAGCAATAGCTGCGGCAGAAAGGCAATAAAATGAGAGAAATATTGATTAAAGGCGAATTGAACAAATTTAAAAACTTTGGCGAGTTTGCAAAAGAATTTAACCTTGGCGAACGCGACCTGATTTTCACAAACGGATTTATTTACGAGCCGTTTATTAAGCCCCTCGGCTTAAAGAGCCAGGTGGTGCTGCAGGAAAAATATGGTTTGAGCGAGCCGACAGAGGAAATGATTACCGAAATGTATGCGGAAATCGACCCTTCGACGTACGACCGCGTGGTTATGGTAGGCGGCGGCGCCATCCTCGACATGGGCAAGCTCTTAAGCATCAAGCGCACAGGCACCGTGCACGAGCTGTATTTTAAAAAAGTGGACGTTGTGCCCGACAAAAAGATGATCGCCATTCCCACGACATGCGGAACGGGCAGCGAGGTAACAAACATTTCCGTTGCCATCGTGCGTGACGAAAAAGGCGGCACAACCAAGCTGGGCCTTGTTTCGGACGACCTCATCCCCCACACGGTGTGCCTCATCCCCGAGCTGCTGACCACCCTGCCCTACGGCCCGTTTGCCGCTTCGGCGATCGACGCGCTCATCCACGCGGTGGAGTCTTACCTCTCCCCCGCCCGCGCAACGATGACATCCGAGCTTTTCGGCGTAAAGGCAATGGAGCTTATTTTGGAAGGCTTCCGCCGCATAGGCGAAGGCGGCCCGGATGCGCGCATGGACTACCTCGACGAATTCCTTACCGCGGCAACATACGCAGGCTATGCCTTCTTGCAGGCGGGCTGCGCAACCGTACACGCGATGTCCTTCCCGCTGGGCGGCGTATACCACGTACCCCACGGCGAAGCAAACTACTCGCTGTTTGGCAAGGTTCTCGAAAAATACGACAAAATTGCCCCCGCTGGCAAAATCAAGGCGTTTAAGCAGTTGATTGCGCAGATTTTGGGCGGAACGGAAGAAGGCGCAATGGCTACGCTGGCTGCGCTGGAGGAGAAAATCCTTCCGCTTAAGCCCATCCGCGAATACGGCTTTACGCAGGAGGACATCGAGCTGTTTGCCGATTCGGTGCTGGCCAACCAGCAGCGGCTGGTCGTTAATTCGTATGTGCCGCTGACGCGCGAGCTGATCGTGGAAATTTACAGCGAGTGCTATTGATTGGAGGACAAAGAACATGGACTGGAGAGAACACTATAAAAAATGCCTGACCACCGCAGACGAGGCGGTTAAGCATATTAAATCGGGCGACCGCGTATTGATCACCCACGCAACGGGCGAATCGCAGGTGCTTTCGGACGCGCTTGTGCGCAATGCCGACGCATACCGAAACGTAGAGATCGTCCACATGGTCGCCATGGGAAAAGGCGAATACTGCAAGCCGGAATACCAGGAGAACTTTCGGCACAGCAGCCTGTTTGTGGGCGCTTCCACGCGCCAGGCGGTCAAGGATGACCGGGCCGATTTTACGCCCATCTTTTTCTCGGAAATCCCCGACCTGATGCGTACGCGCCTTGTTCCCGACGTAACGCTGCTACAGCTTTCCCCGCCCGACGAGCACGGCTATTGCAGCTGCGGCGTTTCGGTGGACTACACAAAGCCCATCGCCACAGAATGCTCCAAAATGAACATCGCGCAGATCAACAAATACATGCCCGTCACCTATGGCGACAGCTTTATCCATGTCAGCCAGCTCGATTATATCGTTGAGTACGACGAGCCCATTATCGACCTTCAGCCCGCCAAAATCGGCGAGGTAGAGCTTGCGATCGGCAAAAATGTCGCCTCGCTTGTGCGCGACGGCGATACATTGCAGCTGGGCATCGGCGGCATTCCTGATGCGGTGCTCAAAAGCCTGACCGACAAAAACGATATGGGCATCCATACCGAAATGTTCTCGGACGGTGTTGTGGATCTTGTCAACGCGGGCAACATCAACAATAGCAAAAAGACCATTAACCGCGGCAAAAGCGTCGCGACCTTTTTGATGGGCACGCGCAAGCTGTACGACTATGTAGACCACAACCCCGAAGTAGCGATGATGCCTGTGGATTATGTAAACAATCCGCGCGTCGCCTGCCAGAACGACAACCTGATCGGCATCAACTCGTGTGTGCAAATCGACCTGATGGGCCAGGTGGTTTCTGACTGCATCGGCCTGTACCAGATCAGCGGCGTGGGCGGGCAGGCAGACTTTGTGCGCGCCGCCGCAATGAGCAAGGGCGGGCGCAGCGTTATGGCAATGCCCTCCACCACCAAGGGAATCTCGAAAATCGTACCTTTCCTGGACCACGGCGCCGCCGTTATGACCAGCCGGTACGATGTAGACTATGTGGCGACGGAATACGGCATTGTGCAGCTGCACGGGCGCAACCTGCGCGACCGCGCGCGCCTGTTGATCGAGGTTGCGCACCCCGACTTCCGCGACATGCTGAAGGATGAATACAGGAAACGTTTCCCAAACAGCCAGATTTAAAGGAGAGAAAGTAAATGGAATTTGTAAAATATGAACAAAAGGGCCAGGTGGGCGTTATTACGATCGACCGCCCAAAGGCGCTCAACGCGCTTTCTGCGCAGGTATTGCAAGAGCTCGACCAGACGATTGACAGCGTGGACATAAACGCTACGCGCTGCCTTGTTGTAACAGGCGCGGGCGAAAAAGCGTTTGTCGCGGGCGCGGACATTGGCGCGATGTTCCCCTTAAGCAAGGCGGAGGCCAAAAAATGGTGCCTCGACGGCAACGCCGTTATGCGTAAGCTGGAAAAACTGCCCGTCCCGTCCATTGCGGCGGTAAACGGATTTGCCCTAGGCGGCGGCTGCGAGCTGGCCATGGCATGCGACATCCGCATCGCTTCGGAAAACGCCGTGTTTGGGCAGCCTGAGGCATCGCTGGGCATTACCGCAGGCTTCGGCGGCACGCAGCGTCTTCCCCGCCTGATTGGCGAAGGAATGGCAAAACAGCTTTTGTATACGACAGCAAAGGTAAAAGCGGACAAAGCGCTCGAAATCGGCCTTGTAAACGCCGTATACCCGCTTGCAGAGCTGATGGACGAAGCGATGAAGCTGGCGGAATCGATTGCTGCCAATGCGCCCATCGCCGTTCGCGCAACCAAAGAAGCGATCAACGATGGTATGCAAACAGACATCGACGGCGGCATTGCCATTGAGGCAGACGCCTTCGCCGTTTGCTTCGAGACCGCCGACCAGAAAAATGCGATGGGCGCGTTTTTGGAAAAGCGCAAGCCCGACCCGTTCCAAAATAAATAGCTTTTGCACCATTTTGACGACATATTACGATTCCAGGCAGCCGCACAGCCGGCTGTCTTTTTTTATCTTCTTTGCGTGCCAAAGGTTTTTACACAAGCAAAAAGGCCGTCACCCTTCCTTGCGAAACGTGACAACCTCGCTTTGTTTCCCGTTATTCATCCAACCGGAAAACAGCCTCCCGAACAATCTCGCTTACCGTTGGGTGCGGGAACACAATCTTTTTGATTTCCTCTATCGAAACCTGCCGGGCAATGAGCGCATCCACACCCCAGATGATTTCCGAAGCGTAGTTTGCAACCATATGGACGCCGGTAAGCGTGTTCTGTTTGTTGTCTACAATGATTTTTATAAAGCCGTCGCCTCTTTCGTTTTCCGCAACATACCTTCCGGCATACGCCATCGGTATTTTTCGAATCGTAACGTCCATGCCCTTTTTCAGCGCGGTCTGTTCCGTTTCGCCCACGCCCGCGGCCTCGGGGTTTGTGTAAATAATGCCGGGGATTGCATTGTACGCCATATTGTCTGCTTTGCCCAGCATATTGTTTACCGCTACCTCCGCCTCCCGGTACGCCGTATGCGCCAGCATAGATTTGCCGTTGACGTCTCCGGCGGCATACACATTTTGTACGTTCGTTTGCATTTTTTCGTCTGTCTTTATTGCGCCGTGTTCCAGCTGTACGCCAATATTTTCCAGCCCGATGCCGCTTGTGTTCGGCCTTCGGCCAATGCTGACCAACGCCTTACTGCATTCGGCGCGCACCGTTTGGCCGTTTTCCTCATAAATTACGGCGCCCGGTTCAAACCGCATGACTTTGCATTCCGTTTTAAACGCAATGCCCTTTGCTTCATAGTTTTTGCGCAGCAGCTCTGCAACATCCCTGTCGACAGCCCCGCCGATTGCAGGCAGCATTTCTACAACCGTTACTTCGCTGCCCGCCGAGTGAAAGTAACTTGCCATTTCGAGGCCGATTACGCCCCCACCCACAACAACCAGCTTTTCCGGCACTTCGGCAATATTGAGCATTTCCCTGCTTGTCAGCACAAACCCTGCCTCAAACTGCTCTGCCAGGCCATCGATCGGTGGCATTACCGCTTCGCTGCCCGTTGCAACAAGCAACCGCTTGCCGATGTATTCCGCTCCGTCATCCGCCAATACGGTATATCCGCCGCCCGATTTCTCTTTGATTTTTCCCGCTTGCCTAACCCACTCCACCTTAAGGTTGCGCAGCGCTGCCGCCACGCCGGCGGTCAGTTTTTTAACCACTTTATTTTTACGCTTGATTACCGCCGCATGGTCGATCTGCACATTTTCGCAAGACACGCCATACTTTTCCCCATCTGTGGCATTGTCTTTGATCTTTGCTGAATACAGCAGCGTTTTCGAAGGAATGCAGCCTTCGTTTAAGCAAACGCCGCCCACATTGTTTTTTTCCAATAAAAGTACGTGCATGCCTCCCTCTGCCGCCCGCTCGCACGCAAGATACCCGGCAGGGCCGCCGCCCAATACAATCAGGTCATATATCATCTTCCATCCTCCTTGTTGGTTTGCCTCTCCACATGTTGCTGCATCTATATGGCCGGGGCGTGCGCCAAAAGATAGTCTTCCGCTTCCTTCGACCACAGCCCGTTCGTTTTGTTAATGATCGTTCCCAGTTCTTTTATAACCGCATCCTTTTTGCCCAGCTCCTCAAAGTCCGCAAGCGCCGTCAAAGGAAAGTCTACCGGCGGATAGATCAGCACTTTGCCGCCGGGAATATCCGGCAGGTTGAGCGTCGCTTGCCGGGCGGCACCAAGGCCGCCCACATGCGTAATCATCGCGGCCGGCGTTACCCTGCCTTCCTCCATCAGCCTGATTGCTTCGCGCATATCGTCCGTATTTCCGCCCGAATTTCCGCAGATATGCGTCGCCGCATAGTGGATGTTATAACAGTTGACCGATGCGCTAAACGCACAGTCCGAAGGACCAGCAAAAAAATTTAAACAGCCGTCCGGCGCAAGCAGGCGGTCACCCATTTCTACCACCTGGCGGACGGGCGCCATTACATATACGTCGTCGTACCCTTCGCCGCCCGCAAGCGATTGCACATAGCGTTCGTCTTTATCGTTTGTGTTGACATAGCGAAGCGCCACACCCATCTCCTTTGCATGCGCCTCCGTATAAATAGCCTGCGCGCGCAAAAGCCGGGCCTCATCGATGTCCGTTACCGTTAAAACAGCGGGCTTTCTGTCTCTGTGCAGCATATAGTCGACCATGCCAAGGCCCATTGGCCCGGCGCCCGCCAAAATAGCCATATTTCCGCCTTCTTTGATGTCCATTATATGGTTGTAGCTGCCCCGCACCGTATGATACATAGCATGCGCGCCACCTACAATACAGCTCATCGGCTCGGCCAGCGAGCCATAAAAAAAAGCTTCGCCGTCATACCGGAGGAAGGTGCCTGTTTCAAACACCTCTTCGGGTATAATGATATACGTTGCATTGCCGCCGTAATACGGATAGGAATACCCCGGCGCATCGAGCGAGCCTTTATAAAACATGGCCGGCTGTACGGTAAACCTGTCGCCCGGCTTGGCCAGGCGGGCGACGGCGCTTCCCGTTTCCACAACCTCTCCACAAAATTCATGCCCGACAATAACTGGGTTTTCCGCAACATTGTCCGGCACCCGCTTGTGGTCCGCACCCTGCACGGCCGCTTTATAGCTGGACATACACAGGCTGTCCGAAACAACTTTCGCCAGCATTTCCGTTTCTTTTATCCGTGGCAGCTCAAACTCCTCCAAACGCAGGTCCATTTTTCCATATAGCCTTACCGCTTTCGTTTTCATGCTTGCCTCCGTGTATTCCTTTCTTCCCAACCGAAGTCCCCTTCCGCCGGACGAACTACACCGCCATTCATTCGCTGCCGCCACAACATATCAAATCCGCACCCTGCACGCTCTGCTCTATGCTTTGTGTGGCATTTGCGGCTTGCTCCTGCCTTTTATCGTATTCAAATACCGCTTCCCATCCGGCAGCGCCAAGCAATGGCTGCAATCGATTTTAACCTAAGCCCGCCCTGCCTGTCTCCTTCGCAGAAGCAAATCCAATTTCCCTGCTATTTTACCACAAATATCAGGCTTGACGAAGGATTTTTTCCCGTTTTGGGCGTTTGATTCCTATTTATGCCAAATATATTGAATTTTTTATTTATTTCGTTAAATATCCAGAGCGCAGCGCCGGAGAATGCGCGATAACAAAATACCATGGCATTGGATTTTGAGCCAGCACATTGTGCCCAAACCGCAAAGGCGCTCCGGCAATGGTACGGCAGTAAGGGGCGCTTCACCGCACACAATCATGCGCGATTTTAGAAGCAGGCAATGCGGCAAACAGCCCTACGATATGGTCTTTATCTGAATAGCCGATATGGGTGGACGCGGAAACCGCCAGCGAATCGCAAGCCGTCATTTGACACAATACCAACATCGTGTTTGTCCGTGTTGCCTTAAAATTGTCGAAATCGAAACAGCATTGACATGGGCCGCCCCAACGCCCGCTCCTTCCACCTGGGCCCAAAAGCTGCGGCGATTAGAAGTCTGGGACAATATATTTTAACAGCATCATACCACAGCCTTTGACACACAACGATCTGCCCATGCCCTTTCCGGCACAAATAAATATCCTCCCGGAAAATCCGGGAGGATATTTATTTGTGCTCATACGCTAAGCTCTTGATCCTGCCAAATACCCCGCCCTCATTACATCAACCAATTTGCCCGCCTTCCCAGCGTCCCCTATCAGTTCAACATTGCCGCACACCTCGCACGCAGCCTTATAAAAGCAATCGTCGCCCCTATAGCCAAATGCCGCCACAATATGCTCGGCCGGTTTAAAGTAACATTCGCCTTTATTTTCCAGAATGGCTCCTTTTTCCGTAATCTCCGCAATGCGTGTCAGCGGCAGCATTTCTATTTTCAGCTTTTCCATCAGCATATAGAATTGTTCCCGTATCCGTATATCTTCGTCTGCTGCAAACTCCGGCAGCATTTCCACAATGCAAACGCGCTTGTTTTGCAATCCCAAATGGCAGGCCGTTTCAACTCCTACCGATCCTCCTCCCGCAACGATCACCGTCTGTCCTGTCTCCACATGGCCCATCAGCGCGTCGTACGCGGTAAAAACATGGCCCTTGTCTATTCCCGGAATGGGCGGCATAACCGGCTTTGCGCCCGTTGCCACAATAACCTTATCTGGCTTGTCCTTTGCAATTCTTCCCTGCGTAAGTTCTGTATTAAGATAGATTGTCACGCCCAATTTTTCGCATTGCTGCCACAGCCACGATACAACCGTTGCAAGCTCTCCTTTATAGGGCGGGTATGGCGCCGCCCGAAACGCGCCGCCCGGCTGGGAATCCTTTTCAAACAGATAAACATCATGTCCTTTTACCGCAGCTGCCCGCGCAGCCTCCAGCCCGGCAGGCCCCGCGCCCGCAATGAAGATTTTCTTAGGGCTTTTTGTTTTTTGGATCGGCCCTTCATATTCATACGCCAATGTGGGGTTTACGCTGCAACGGACAGATTTGTCACAGTCGGTCGTGTGGTCACACACAATGCAGCCAATGCATTGCCGGATCTCTTCGGGCGTTCCCGCTTTCGCCTTGTTGGGAAGCTCCGGGTCGGCAAGCGACGCCCTTCCCATCGCCACAACGTCCGCGCGGCCCATTTCAACGATCTGGTTTGCCATAAACGGATCTGTGATCCGGTTGACGGTAATAACAGGAATATCCACCGCCTGTTTGACCTTTTCGCCAAGCGGCACAATCCACCCGTGTGCATACTGCATAGGCGCAACAACAACGGGCGTGCCGTATGTTCCTACCGATACATGGATAATGTCTATGCCGCAGCTTTCCAGCATTTTCGATATAACCAGCGTATCCTCAAGCTCCCGCGACCCGGGCATTTGCTCCTCCGCCGAAATGCGAAACCCCACGGGATATTCTTTTCCTACGCGTTTTCGCACTTCTTCAATAACTTCAAGCGGAAAGCGCATGCGGTTTTGGAGGTTTCCGCCGTAGCGGTCCACCCTTTTATTCGAATAAGGCGACATAAACTGCGCAATCAAATAGCCATGCCCCCCGTGAATCTCTATTCCGTCAAACCCGGCCTGTTTTGCGCGCTCGGCCGCATCTCCAAACTTTTTTACCAATGTTTCTATTTCCGGCAGGGCCAGCTCCCGCGGCATAACCCCGCAGGAAGGGCACGGAATGGCAGAAGGCGCAACCGGTTGGTATCCGCCGTTTATCGCCGGCGTCGTTTGCCTGCCGCAGTGGTATATCTGCGCAAAAATCTTTGCACCGTCATATTTGTGCACAGCCTGCGGAATCGCCCCAATGCTGTCCCTCTGTGCATCTGTCCACAGCCCGGGGATCAGGCGGTATCCGCGGCCCTCGGGCGCAACTGCACAGTTCTCTGTTACAATCAGCCCCCATCCCCCTTTTGCCTTTGCTTCGTGATAGGCAACAAACGCTTCCGTGCACATCCCCTTATCCGTAGACAGGTTTGTGACCATAGCCGGTACCATCAGCCTGTTTTTAATTGTTACACTGCCTATTTTTAGCGGTGAAAATAGCTCTGAAAACATACTACAAGCCTCCTGTGGGTCGTATTTGCATCCTAAAAAGGAGGGTGAACAGACTTACTGTGCGGTATAAATCCATTCACCCAAGGAGGAGTCTCCCTCAGCCCATAGCAGAAAGGGGAGGGGTATAGGGAAGGGAGAAAGCGTCGGCAACGGCCTCGTAGGTGCACTTGCCTTCGTATACGTTGAGTCCCTTTAAAAGCGGCTCGCTCTTTTTGCACGCTTCCTCTACGCCCAGCCTGGCGATCATGCGGCCATAAGCCAGCGTCGTGTTCGTAAGCGCAATCGTCGCCGTCCGCGGAACGGCCCCCGGCATGTTCGCCACGCAGTAATTGACCACGCCGTCTACCTCAAACGTCGGGTCGTTGTGCGAAGTGGGCTTTGTCGTCTCGAAGCATCCGCCCTGGTCAACGGCCACGTCTACCATCACCGCGCCCTTTTTCATGTGCTTCAGGTAAGAACGCTTCACCAGCTTGGGCGCCACCGCCCCGGGGATCAGCACCGCGCCGATTACCAGGTCGGATTCCTTCAGGCAGGCGATGATATTGGCCTCCGTGCTGTTTAGTGTGTTGATCCGCGCCCCAAACACATCCTCCAGGTATTCCAGCCGGTCGAGGTTTACGTCCAGCACCGTTACATTGGCTCCCAGGCCCACCGCCATCTGGCAGGCGTTGGTCCCCACCACGCCCGAGCCGATGATCGTCACCTTGCCGCGCTCTACACCCGGTACGCCCCCCAGCAATACGCCCCGGCCGCCAAACGGCTTCTCCAGGTATTTCGCACCCTCCTGCACGCTCAGCCGCCCGGCAATCTGGCTCATGGGCTTGAGGCAGGGAAGCGTTCCGTTTCGCTCGATCGTCTCGTAAGCAATTCCCTTTACCTTTGCGTCCAGCATCGCTTTTGTAAGGACCTCGTCCGCCGCAAAATGCAGGTAGGTGTACAGTATCTGCCCTTCGCGGAACAGCCCGTATTCCTCCGGCAGAGGCTCTTTGACCTTAATGATCATGTCGACGGTATCGAAAACGCTTTTGGCGTCAGGCAGCAGCTTGGCGCCCGCTTCCTCATATTCCTCATCCGCAAAGCCCGAGCCGGCGCCCGCGCCCTGCTGTATATATACCTCGTTGCCGTCCGACACATACGCCGCCGCACAGCTTGGCGTCATTCCAACGCGGTATTCCTGTTTTTTGATTTCTGTCACACATCCGATTTTCATGCTATGCATCCTCTCCCGCGCGCAGGGCAAACCGCCCCGCCGCCGTATACAATATATGGGTCACTTTTTGTAGAGCTCTTTTAACGTATCCTCCGCAGCCTGCAGCGTTACGGCGATGTCCTCCGCCGTATGCGCCGCGCATGTTACCACCCGCTTGTACGCGCCGATTGCAATATATTGCTTCTTATCGATCATGCGGATGCGGAATTCGTTCGATTTTTCCCCGTCTATCCGCTCCACCATTTCGTCGTAATTGTTGAACGGCCCGCGCCCGAAGTAGATACCCAAAAGCGACCCCTGGTTCAAAACCTCCATATCAATATCCAAACGATTTGCAATCTCGTTCATGCCCTCGGCAAACAAATCACCGATCCTGTCCAGCCGCTCGTAAAAGCCCGGCTGCTCGAACTGCTCGATCGTTGCCAGCGCCGCGCACGCCATAACCGGGTGTCCGTAATATGTTGCCTGGTACGCAACCTTCCCCTTCTCCCGCGTGTTGAAGCAGTCCATGATCTCCGCTTTCCCCGCGATGGCTGCTACCGGGAACCCGTTGGCGATTGCCTTGCCCATGCAGATGATGTCCGGCGTGATGTCAAACAGCCGGCTTGCGCCGCCCAGCCCCAGCCGGAACCCTGTCACCACTTCATCGTAGATCAGCACGATCCCTTCTTTGTCGCATATCTCCCGCAGGCCCCGCATGTAGTCGTCGTGCATGCGGAAGCACCCGAACGTTGTGCAGAACGGGTCGATGATAACCGCGGCAATATCCCCTTTGCTTTTATGGATGGTATCCGCCAGGTGGTTCAGGTCGTTCAGCCGGCAGATGAGCGTGCTTTTGACAACATCCATATTCATTCCGTCCGAAAACGGGTCTGTTTTATATAGCCGGTCTTTTTCCGAGGCCACGTTCATCAGCACTGCGTCGTGCCAGCCGTGGAAAGCCCCCTGCATTTTTATGATCTTTTTGCGCCCTGTGTATGCCCGCGCCACACGCAGCGCATGGTATGTCGCTTCCGACCCGCTGCCGCACATGAGCATGCGCTCCGCGCCCTTTACATAGGTCGTCACCTTTTCCGCCAGTTGCACCTCCGGCCAGGTCACCCCTGCTCCGTACAGGTCGTACTTGTCCACCGCTTCTTTGATCTTTGCCTTTACCGCCTTGTTGTCATACCCCAGGATAATCGGGCCCCACGCCCCCAGATAGTCGGTATATCGGTTGCCCTCGTCGTCCCAGAAATATGCCCCTTCGGCTTTGCTCGTCGAAAAATATGGCGGATAGTTTCGGATGACCGTACTGATCCCTCCCGGTATCACTCTTTGCGCTCGTTCAAATATTTCTTTCATTTGCTTTCCTTCTCCCCGGCTTTCTTTATTCTTTTTAACGCAATCTTATATTTTTATACAATTAGAACTGCGACCGGGTCCTGGCCGCAGTTCTAATTTCCCCTTCAATGGGAACCATAGTGATTGCCCAGCAATATTTAGTCTTCCAGATAATATTGGTCTGCTACCTCTTTGGGAAGCGTCGAGTTACAGAAGTACGCGTCCGAGTAATCCATCCGCACATATTCGTCCAGCGTGTCGTCTGTAATGGTGGGTGTGGGGATATAGTTCTTTTTCAGGATGGGTTCACCCTTAAGCGCCGCCAAAACAGCGTCCAGTGCTTCAACTCCCTGGTACGTCGGGTCGGATACGGCAATGCTCGTAAACCCTTCGGGCTGCAGTTGTTTCCACAGCTTCAAAAATCCGTTGTTGTCCTCGCCCGTAACCGGAACAAGCTCGCGGCCGGCTGCCTGGAACGCTTCAATCGCGCCCTGTGCCATTGCACCGCCCTGTGTCCATACACCGTCGATATCGGGGTATGCCGCAAGCGCCTGCTCTGTCGCCTGTTTTCCCTTGTCGTACGCCCAGTCGGCGTCGTATGATGCAAGAATGTTTATTTTTTCGCCGCCATCGGGCAGCTCTTCCATTGCTTTTCTAAAACCATCCTGGTTGAGCATATCGGTAGATGTTCCCGCCATGCCGTTGAGCATGATAACGTTGCCTTCACCGCCCATTTGATTAAAGAGCCATTTTGCAGACTGATAGCCCTGATCCATATAGTTTACACTCACATAGCCGGTATAGGCAGTGGGGTCTTCCACTTCGGCGTTGATGAGCACAACCGGTATTCCCTGTGCAAGCGCTTGTTTTTGTACAGCACTTGTAGCCGTTGTAGAACCGGGCGATACAAGCAGCCCGTCTATGCCCTTGGCAATCAGGTCCTGAATATCCGAAACCTGCTTCGCCTGGTCGTCGCCGGCGTCTGTTACATGCAGTGTAATACCCAACTCTTCCGCATGATTTTTCAGTTCATAGGACATCTGTTGGCGCCACGCATTGGCAATACTGATGTCGGAAAAACCAATGACCGGAGATTTTGAAGTATCTTCCATTTTGAACTCAGTCGTGTCCACCATTTCTTCTGATGCGTCCCCTTCTGCTGCCTCGGGCGCTTCAGAGGATGCTTCGGGCGCGGGCGCCGCGCTTTCCGATTCTGCCGGAGCTTCGGAAGACGCTTCCGGTGCTGCCGCTTCCGAGGATGCCGGAGACTCCGCCGGCGTTTTCGGGCTTCCGCATGCTGCCAAAGCAAAAATCATCAGCACACTCAAAAGTAACGCAAACCATTTTACCTTTTTCATAATTTTTTCCTCCATTTTTTTTGCTTAGTTAAAGCAAGTTCATTATATCGGATTGTTTTTCGATGCAACAGGCAGATTCTTATCATAAATATTCCGATAGAAACCCTCTTTTCTATTGGATATAGTTTTTTACGATAAATTATCATACATTTTTAGGTAGACGAAAAACATACACTTTGCTATATTAATATTGTTCCATTATACACGATCATACTGTAAAGGACAGTAGCGGATAATGGAGCGTTGTTGTCGCAGTTTCTCAATGACCGGGCGCTATCTACTTGTAAAAGCGTGTATAAGGCACACCAGAATACATTTGCGCATGCCCTTCGTTTTATTGTTTTACTGAAACTATTTCAACTTTAGCAGAAATCTTTTTACGTGGTCATCAAATAAGCTTTAAGGGAATAATTTTGAATGAAAATCGTTCGAAGCAATATATTTATTTTAATTGCCATAGTGGCCGTGTTTATTTTGATTCTATTTGTATGGACGCGGTACTCAACGGTTCCGGACCCACCAGCGCTGCCGGAAAACAGCCTTAGCATAGGCATCATCAGCACGGATGCAGAAGACGAATGGCGCGCCGCGCTCATCGACCAGGTTTATGCTGCAGGAACAGAAAAAGGCTTCAGTATCATTCGTATTGAAACAGAGCGCACCCAATCTGCCCAAATCGATGCGATCCGCGCGCTCATCAGCTATAATGTCGAGGTCATTGTGCTTTGCCCTGTTATGGAACGCGGCTGGGATTATGTTATTCAGGAAGCAAAAGACGGAGGTGTAAAAATCATATCCCTGAACGAAGAAATTTTTACAGGGGAAGACATCACCGACAATGTCATGTATGTTTCATACGACTATACCGCACTGGGAACCCAAACTGCAAAGGCACTGGCAGATCACCTGGACCGCAATGGAAAAACCGGGCTCAGGGCGGTAGAGCTCCGGGGAACGGTCGGTTCTTCGGTGTCCGATAAAATCTCGAACGGGTTGCGGACCGCCCTGCAAGATATCGACAATTTTACCATGAACTACATTGCAAACGCAGACAACATGCGCTCCCGGGCAAAAGAGCTCATTCGTGACCTTTTGCGTTCAGACAGAAGCGAGATAGACGTTATCATAGCGCACAACGACGGCATGGCGCTGGGTGCGCTGGATGCAATCAAAGGGTTTGGGCTTACTCCCGGCAAAGACATATTGATTGTTGCGTTCGGCGGCGGAGACAGCGTAATGCAGGCATACGAAAACGGGGAGATACTGTGTGTTGCACAGTGTGATATCCGTCATATCGGGGAACGCGTGATCGACCAATGTATCAACATCAGCAACGAACACCCCATGCCAGGTATTGCATATGGATACAGCGAGGTCATCATTTAAGGACGGTTATGAGGGAAGAAAAAGCAAGCATAAAATCCTACCTGAAAAAATCACACATGCTTATCATTATTTTTATGGCTATTCCCGCCATTGCGCTAAGCATACTGCTTTCTGCCCTAACGCAGCGCTACAACCAATTGATTGGGTACATCGAGCAGGCAAATGAGGTAGTTGAAATCATAGAGCACAACCTGGAGCGCGAATTGTGGGATATAGTCGCGGGAAACAAAGCCTTTGAAGACGGTCGGCAATACGAATTTCTGGATACTGTAGACAATATCCTGACCGACCTGGTTAAGGTGGACGCGGGCGAAAGCCGCCAGCAATACCTGAAGGGCGCGCTTAAAATGACCGAGACACTCCGGCAATACTGCGACGAGCTACACACACAGATCCTGCGTAACGAGCGGGTCTCCATCAACGAAGAGCTGCTGCGCGAAACACGCAGGCTCACCTCTTCGCTCGAAAGCGTCGTTTCGCAGTATGTATCCGCAAAAATACGGGATATTGGGCAAATCAACGTAAGTATCATGCAGGCAACGGCAATAAACGGCACCCTCTTGTGCGTATTGGTCGTTTTAATCGTCATCTTCACCTACCGCAGCTACAAAATTGCTGAAACCGCAATCGAAAAGCCAATTTCTCAGCTCGAAGAGATATCGGTGAAATTTGCCGACGGCGACCTGACAGCGCGGTCGCCCGATTCCAGCCTGGAGGAACTGGAGGTTTTAACCGAAAGCCTCAATACAATGGCCTACAAGCTGGATACTTCCATCGAACAGCAGGTCAACGACCAGAAAAACCTTCGCAAAGCAGAGCTCCGCACACTACAGGAGCAGATTAAGCCGCACTTTTTATACAACACGCTGGGCGCAATTGCGTGGCAGGCCCAACAGCAAAACCATACGTATGTCATAAACATCACCAACGCCCTCACCAACTTTTTGCGGATTGGGCTAAGCAAGGGAAACGACTGGATTCCTGTCGAACAGGAAGTAAGCCACATACAAAGCTATTTGCAAATCCAGCACTACCGGTATGGAGACAAGATACGCTACTCCATTGAAGTCGACCCGGCTCTGCGCGCCTATAAGATGCTAAAGCTTCTTATGCAACCGCTGGTAGAAAATGCGCTGTATCATGGAATAAAGGAAAAGCGCGGCATCGGTGAAATTCTCATCAGCGGAAAAGACAATATGAACGGAAGCATGACATTCCGGGTTTCGGATAACGGCGTGGGCATGACGGAGGAATTACTTGAAAAGGTGCGAAAATCCATCAAAAAAGACGAAGGGCTGCGTGACAGTACATATGGCCTGTATAATGTAAACCAACGGATCATTTTATATTACGGCACCGACGGGCTCCACATACAAAGCAAGCATATGCAGGGAACAACTGTAGAATTTACAGTGCCCTGCCTTAAAGAGGGGTTAGACCATGTTTAAAGTATTTATTGCAGAAGACGAAGACCGGGTACGGGAACAAATCAGGGAAGTACTCGAAAAGGAAGGCAGCCGCTACAACGTTTGCGGCGAAGCGGCAGATGGCGAGCTTGCGCTTCCTATTATACAGGAGCTGGAGCCGGACATATTGATTACAGATATTTGTATGCCGTTTATGGACGGGCTGAAGCTTTCCTCAATTGTCAAATCTGCCATGCCGTGGGTGCATATCCTTATATTGAGCGGCTTTGACGAATTTGAATACGCGCAAAAAGCAATCGACATTGGCGTTGCAGGCTATGTGCTAAAGCCTCTGGACAAAACAAAGCTGCTGGCATCACTTGAAAAGATCGCCAGCCGTATAGAAGAAGATCGTGCCGAATTTTTGCAGACGCTTTCTAATAAACAGCGGGAAGAACAGGAAAAGAGCCGGATTATCCAGCACTATTTTTACGAGGTTATTGCAGGAACTGTGGAAGCCTCCGAAATGTATGATCGCGCGGATGAACTGGGCGTCAATATTATTTCGCCCTACTATGTGCTTTGCCAGGTTCCGCTGGAAGGAAAAAAAGACCACAGCGAAACCCGAAACTTCCTTAAAACCATTGTTGATGATATGGAGGATGTCATCGGCTTCAATTATGGCGACTGCTATCTGCTGCTTATTAAAGGCCCCGATCCGGAGCAGACGATAGACCTTGCCTGCAGCGTTGCCCAACAGGTGAAAAATGGTGCACAGCGCATTCTGCAGGAGCAAATTTCCGTCAACATCGGAAGTCCTATAAACCGGTTCAGCAAAATTTCCGAGTCCTACCGCCAGTTGAAAAAAGGGGCCGATGAGTTAAATAAGTCGGAAAGCAGCAGTCTGATACGGATAATTGCCCAAAAGGAAGAAAACACCGCACCGCTGGATCTGTCATTATCCGCACCTTTGGCGGAAAAGCTGCGCCATATGGACACGCAGGATATCGACACCCTTATCGATAACTATCTTGGTATCACAAACGATGCCAAACACGACAGCATACTGTACCGGTACTACCTGCTTGTCGACCTGATCGTTACTTCTGTAAGAATGATCCGGGAACTGGGCCTTGAAGACGAAGCCGACGCATTGTCTGAAGAACTGAACAACAATCTCCGCCTTCTCGAATATTCGGAATCGTACAAAGAAGCCTGCGCTTGCGCGCGCCGCATACTGGAAAAGGTGATGTCCATTAGAGATGCGGGCGGCGGTGTTCCCCACCACGAAGAAATTAAAAAAGCACGGGAATATATTATGGAAAATTATGCCGACGAAGGCTTGTCTCTTCACACGGTTGCAAAGCATGTAGGGTTTAGCCCAAACCATTTCAGCACTGTATTTTCGCAGCAGATGGGCGTAACCTTTATAGAATACCTGATCCAGTACCGGATCGAGAGAAGCAAAAAAATGCTTGAAGATACGGAAATGAAGCTGACCGACATTACATTTAACATCGGCTATAGCGAACCACGCTATTTTAGCTACGTATTTAAAAAATACACAGGGATGTCTCCCCGTGCATACCGCAAATCGTTCCGGCAAGCAAATGCATAAATGTATGTTTTTTTCTCATAAGATTCCGGCACATTTGGGCAATGCGAAAACTGCGCGCCCCAATCTCGAATTATTATCATAAGAATCTGCCTATCGCCTGCCGCCACCGTTGGTATAAAATGAGCTTACTGTAAGGAGTGGGCTCTTATTTTTTGCATTATTTTACAACCGAAAGGAGGCGTTTTGTTTGGGCAAGGTCGTGCTTGAAACCAAAGACATCTGCATGTCTTTCTATGATAACAAAGTACTGGATAATGTAAATTTTTCCTGCTGTGCAGGTGAAATACATACGCTGGTCGGCGAGAATGGCGCGGGAAAATCTACCCTGATGCGTATTTTGTCCGGCGTGTACCAGGCTACTTCCGGAGAATTTACAATCAACGGCGAAGTAAAATGCTTCGAAAACACATTGCAGGCCCAGGAAGCAGGCGTTAGTATCATTCACCAGGAATTCAACCTGGTTCCGCATTTAACCGTCTACGAAAACATGTTTTTGGGTAGGCAGCTTTTGACAAAATCCAAAAAGATTGACATCAAACGCATGCGCCAGCAAACGCTGGAGCTTTCAAGGAGCATGGAGGTTGATCTGGACCCCGACGCGCTCGTGGTCGACCTGACGGTCGCACAGCAGCAAATGCTCGAAATCATGAAAGCCATTAGCGCAAATACGCAAATCATCATTATGGACGAACCTACCGCCGCGCTTACACTTGTTGAGGTAGAAGCGCTTTTCCGCATGATACGCAAACTGAAGTCTGAGGGACGTACAATTATTTATATATCGCACAGGCTCAACGAGGTTTTTGAAATCTCTGACCGGGTGACCGTCATGAAGGACGGAACCATGGTAGGTACCGACAACATTGAAGACACAACCAAAGATAAGGTTGTCAGTATGATGGTTGGACGGCAGATCGACAATATCTTTCCCGAAAGGGATTTCCCTGTGTTCTCGGAAACCATACTCAGTGCAGAGGACCTGGTGCTTAACCGTGGGCAGGAGGGAATTACCTTCGAGCTGAGGCAGGGAGAAATCTTGGGCATCACCGGGCTGGAAGGCCAGGGCCAGCGCGAATTCATACGGGCGCTTTTTGGGCTGCAAAAGCCCCTGAGCGGGCAGATATGCATGGGAGGCAAGCCGGTTAAAATAGGCACTTCTATGGATGCCATGAAGCTGGGCATTTCTTTTTTGACCGACGACCGCAAGGTGGAGGGTCTTTTTCTGGATCTTGAAATATATAAAAACGTTTCCCTTCCCATTGTACGCCGGATTAAAAAACGCGGCTTTATACTGCGGTCTTACGAGAAAAAAGCCACCCAGCCATATATGGAAAGCATGAATATTAAAGCAACTTCCTCCGGCCAAATCGTAAAAACACTTTCGGGCGGAAACCAGCAAAAAGTACTTCTGGCAAAGTGCCTTTCGAGCAAACCGCGTGTTCTGTTGGTGCACGAGCCCACGCGCGGCATAGACGTTGCGGCAAAAATCGAGATATACAACCTCCTGAAAAAGCTTTCTAGGGAAGATAACATATCGATCATCATGGTTTCTAGCGACCTTATGGAAGTCATCAACGTCAGCGACAGGATACTGGTTATCTATAGCGGCAGGGTGAACGGCATTGTAGAGGGCAAAGACGCGACCGAAGAAGGACTAATGATGCTTGCAACAAATGTACAAGAGGGGTAATGGCTGTGGATATAAAACAGGCTTATAGAAAAAACAGCGAGGTTTTCATCGTATACGCAGTACTTGTTGTTGTACTGATTGTGGGGGGCGTTTCGTCCGAGTACTTTATGACGCTTCCCAATATGGGAAATATATTGGAACAGGCAACGGCGCTTGGCATCGTCTCCATCGGCCATATGCTTGTTATCATGCTTGCGGGCATAGACCTTTCGACAGGCGCCATCGTCAGCATGTCGACGGCTATTTTATCGGTCACGTTTGTCGATTCGCCCTGGGGCATCCTCATCGGCATTTTGATCGTGCTGGGCGTCAGCTTTGGGATCGGGCTGTTTAACGGTATCGGCGTAACAAAGCTCCGCTTGCCGCCTTTCATTATGACACTTGCAACCTTAAGCATCGTTAACGGCATCGCCCTTAAGGTGCGGCCGTCGCCGGGAGGCTCTGTTCCGCTCGAATTTATGGAGTTTTTGAACGGGCGCTTTGGCATCGTTCCGCATGCGATTATACTGTGGGCCGTTATTGCTGTCGTTGTATGGTATGTACTGAAATATAAGCGTTTTGGCAGGGATATTTACGCCGTTGGCGGCAACGAAAACGCCGCCGAGCTTTCGGGAATATCGGTGCAAAAGACGAAAATCAAAGCATATATTTTGTGCTCTATGCTTGCAGGCGTGGGCGGCATCTATCTCTCTGCGCGCATGGGAACGGGCGATACATCGCTTGGCAAAATGTTTGGTACGGATTCCATTACCGTATGTGTGCTGGGCGGCGTAAGCATGTCGGGCGGCAGGGGCAATATTATCGGCCTTTTTGCAGCGACATTTGTGCTGTGTATGCTCAGCAATATACTCAACATGGTAGGCGTTGCGTCCTACTATCAATACCTTCTTAAGGGAATCATCCTGATTGTGACTGTGCTGATCTTCTCTTTGAAGGATATGAGAAATAAAGAAAGGACGTTCTGATAATGGGTGAAAATACAAATACTTTAAGCAGGCAAACGGGCAAACGGTTTTTTTCCCAGGTCCCGGTCATATTCTGGGGGCTTATAGCGCTCATTGTCATTTTGGGTTTTGTTTCGCCCAATTCTGTGCAGCCAAAGCATCTCCTGGATTTCACGCGGCAGGCCGCCCCCATGATTATCGTCGGCATCGGGCAGATGATTGTCATGATGGTTGGCGGGCTGGATCTGTCTATTGCGGCCGTCATGGTCTTTGTGGATGTAGTCGCCGCCGACCTGATGGCAGGAAAACCCCAAAACGCTGTTTGGGTCGCAATTTTGTGCGTAGGGCTGGGTGCGGTAATTGGCCTGGCAAACGGCTTTTTATGCGCCAAGCTCAAAATGCCCGCGTTCGTTGTAACGCTTGCCATGAGCATACTGCTGCTGGGCATCACGCTCATCTATTGCGGCGGCGCGCCCAAGGGGTCTATCCCGGATAATTTCCGTTTTCTGGGAACAGGGTTTGTGGGCGTTATTCCTACGGCGCTGTTTGTATGGGGCATCATTGCGGCCATCATTATCGTTGTTATGAAGCTTTTGCCCATAGGGCGGTATATCCAGGCAACAGGCGTCAACGCGCGCGCCGTATACCAATCCGGCCTGAACCACGTAAAAATCCAAATGCTGTGCTATATGCTGTGCGGCATACTTGCGGCGCTGGGCGGGCTGCAGATTTCCGCCTATATTGGCACCGGCACAATGGAATTTGGCATCGATTACCAGATGGATTCGATTGCCGTGGCCCTTTTGGGCGGCGCCTCCTTTGCGGGCGGCAAAGGCAGCATTCCCGGAACGATATTTGCAGGGCTTTTTATGGTGGTTATGATGAGCCTCATTTCAGCCATGAATATGGACGTCGGCGACCGGGCGATCGTACAGGGCATCATTATATTGGCGGCGCTCATTATAAACGGGCTTAAAAAAGACTAAGCCAGCGGCTTCTATCCGGAAAGGAACAGGTCATGGAAAACATCCGCTTCAGAATATTGTACCTTGGAACATGCGAACACGAAAAATACAAGCTTGTTCGAACAGACGATATGCAGGAAATGATAAAATCGCCGACTTATGCCGTACTTGTTGATCACCCATCGTTTGGTATGGTTCTGTTCGATACCGGCGATTCGGACGACTGGCAAACGATCAACGATAAGGTCATCAACGAGCTTTACCCTACTACGGAGCATTATCCGTTAAAACCGCTGCTGCAAAGCTTCGGGGTCGGGTTGGACGATATCAGCCAAGTCGTGCTCTCTCACCTGCACCACGACCATGTGGGCGGTCTGCGCAATTTTGAAAACAAACCTGCCGGCAGTGGCGTCATTGTTGCAGAAGAGGAAGCAAGGGATATCTTTTTTAAAACAATCGCCGATAAGTCCCTATTGGGGCATGCGTACACGCCGGCCTCTTACGAAGGACTCAGCGGAATAACCTACAAAACAATAAACGGTTGTGTCGGCCTTGCAGAGGGTCTCACTCTTTTTGTCCAGCGATCGCACGTTTCGGGGCTGATTGGGATGATCCTCCAACTCAATGATAAAGACACTGTTGTCTTTACCAGCGATTCTGTGTATACACAGGAAGCGTTCGACCATTCTATTCCCCCCGGAGGTGCACTGAACGTAGGCGACGACGATTTTTTAAAGAACCTTACGTTTCTCAAGGCGCTGCAAAAGGATTTAAATGCAACATTGTTTTTCGGGCACGATTACGACCAAGCCAGAACGTGGGCCGACAAAGGCTGGATATCCGCGTTGAACCAAGTTGTGTAATGTCCGCTCCAAACGCTTTGCATTTTGCAGGCGCTTCCCTGTTTGCCTTGCACAGTGTCGCCTTTTGGTTGGATATTTTTCCTTTACTTAGCTGTAGTCAATCCTCAATAGTTTTGGGCGGACGGTTTTCCTAAATGCGGTATTGTGCTCATTCTGCACCGCTGCAGCTAAACGTCAATCGCATACCTCTCTTCGGTAAAAACCGCTCCGTTCAAAGCTTTATGTCCACATCATAATGGTTTGTACCGGTAAACATTGACATTCGCCGTCGTTTCGCCGGCAAGTATATCGCCTCCAGCACAGCCAGTGAAATACCGCACGGCTGTGCATTTTTGTTTGGGCGATATTTTGGCGCTTGCTGCTTGCTGCCGTATACACATAAATGGTTCGTTTTTCTGTCGAGCTGCACACGTCACCAGCATATCTGTATTTATCTTGCCCGGTCCATTTTTCCGTGTCTTCGGACCACTATGCCGCTGCATCCGCAACTGCAATGAACTGCAAAGTTTTTGTCACTTCCATTGTTTTATTCAAATTTCTGCCCCAATTCAAGTAAATTTGCTGTCATACACTTTTCCCTATGATATAATTGCTATGGGTTTCAGACTAAACGGTTGGCAGAATATCTGCGCGGTACTGTGGGTATGTTGAGCGATGGTGTAGCGCTTGGCCTTTTCGGCATACAAAAGCAGTATATTGCGAAAGGAGTTATTATGAGAAAGATATTTGCTTTTGCGCTTGCTGCTTTTGTGATCCTTATGCTGGCGGGGTGTGCCGCGCCCCAACAATCGGAAGAAGCATCGGAAAGTCGGCCTTCGGGCCAATCGGCGGACGCGGGCAGAGAAATCGAGCAATTTGGCTTTGTATTCACTATTCCGCAAGGCGTAACCAGCAACGGCATAGATGACGGCATCTATGATATTGATTTTGGCGAAATTGGTCAGAGAGAAGCATTCATTGGCATTAATCCGCCGGAAGACTTGACCGGAAAGGGCAACGACGAAACGGATTTGCTGCAATTGTGTATGGAGGACATGCGGCAGGGCACGCAGGGCTATTTCGAAAATATAACCAACGATGTAATGGAAATACGGGAGCTTGACGGCAACCCGGCGGGGTATATTGGAATGGATTGCACCATACACGGTGTACCTGTCTACTGGCAAATCTATATGGCAATTTTAGATGATACGCTGTATTCCTTTACAATACAGGTATATACAGACGCTATAACAGAAGATACGATGGCGGCCATAGAGCAATTTATAACGGAAATGCAAATTGCAGGCGCATAGCGCAGCACTGCCAATCAAGCGGCGCATGCTTCCGGATTTAATAGCAAGCTGACAGCACACGTCAAATAGATATTCTATATTCCGCCGGCTATTTCAGAATGTTTGCGATAATAGGAGGGCGTGGTTCCCTCGTAATTACGAAATATCTTAATAAAGTAACTTGGTTCATTGAACCCAAGCTCGTCACTTATTTGGGAAACAGAGAGGTCCGTTTTTTCCAAAAGCTTTTTTGCCCATTCCACCTTCTGCCGTGCGCAAAAAACAGAATAGTTTTCCCCGGTTTCCTTAGTAAACAAACGGCTGAAGTGCCCAGCGCTTATATGGCATAATGCGGCCGCGTCTTTTTGAGACAACATCATATTTCGATGCTCATATAAATAATCGAAAACTGGCTGCAGTATTTTATTGGCGCATTGTACCGCTGCCTGAGACGAAGTTTTTATATATGCAGATGTCAGTGCGCTGCTTAACTCGCGGCGAATTTTTTGAACGGAATCCGAAGAAACCTTTGTGGAATCCAGTAGAAAATCATTGCTCGCCGAAATCTTTTCATACATTTCCAAAACAATATTTTTATTCATAGCTTCTTCAACGATATAATTGCATAAATCGAACAGCATCTGTACTGTAATTCTCAACCGCTCGTAAGAAATAAACGGAATGCTATCGTATAGCCGAATGATTTCAGGCGCTTGTATATGCTGCTTTGATGAAGCATGAATAATTTTTTCCAGTTGGTCGCCGCCATCGGAGTCCAAAAGACGCACCTCCCCTGCCATAATTGCGCCAATATATTGATTGTCCATAATAATAGGGATTGCAATGTCTACAATGTCGCAATGGCAAACATAGACATACGGCTGTGATATCCGTACCGCTTCCAAGCCTCCGCGCGCATCGCATTTTTGGCAGAGCTTATGCAAGTCTGGATGATTGCGAATATGCTCGCAAAACGGGCGTCGTGAGCTGTGTTTTGTTAGAGGGGTGCCTTTGTAATCTATGGTGATAATGGCAAGCCCTGTTACAAGAGCAAGCGAATCTTGCAATTGTTGCCATTTCTTCATGTCCAATATACGGGTTAAATGGTGGGAAATCATCGGATGCAAAGCTCCTTCCGAGAACAAAATGGGAAAATAGTAATCATAATAATATTATTTTAGCATAAATATCAAGAAACTACCATATAAAATTATAAAAATATGTTGGCTTTGTATAGTGAACGTTTTATCCGATGATTGTATAATGAATTTACAATCAAACCGATATACATATATTCCAAGCACAATAGTTATATAAATACTTCAAACATTAGTTTGATGTATTTACGAAACAGCCGGAGGTAATTATGAGAAAAGCCATGATTTGCCCTACCAAATATGTACAGGGAGAAGATGAAATATTAAATTTGGGATATTTTGTCAAAACGTTTGGACAATCCGCGCTCTTGATCGCGCACCCGGACGATGTTGAGCGCGTCAAGGATAAATTGGATCAAACAGCGGAAAAATTTGCTATATCTTTTATAGAATCCGGATTTGGCGGAGAATGCTCACGTCAGGAGGTTATCCGGTTGCAGCAGCTTGCAAACGAAAAAAAATGCAATTGCACAATTGGGTTAGGCGGCGGAAAAGCCATTGATACGGCCAAATGCGTCGCCGAAGGCGAAGCGCTAATTGTTGTGCCAACCATTGCCGCGACAGACGCGCCAACCAGCCACTCTGCCGTACTGTATCATCCAAACGGCGAATTCGATGATTACGCATATTTCAAGCAAAGCCCCAGCGTTGTGCTAATTGATACAACCGTTATTGCAAAAGCGCCGGTGCGGTTTCTTGTGTGTGGTATGGGAGATGCGCTTTCCACCTATTTTGAAGCCCGCGCAACCAGTGCAGCTTTCGCGAACGTCAATTCCGGGCTGCCCTGCGGCTATCGAGATAGGGCGGCTGGCCCGGCAAAGTCCACAAACACTGCATTGGCCCTGGCGGAGCTTTGCTACAAAACACTGCTAGAAGACGGGCTAAAAGCTAAGGCTGCCTGCGAAGAAAACAAGGTCACCCCTGCATTGGAAAATATATTGGAGGCAAACATTCTGCTGTCTGGCTTAGGGTTTGAAAGCGGAGGCCTGGCGGCGGCGCATGCCATACATGACGGACTTACGATGCTGGAAGGCACCCATGCATATTATCATGGAGAGAAAGTTGCCTTCGGCACAATCGCTCAGCTTGTTTTGGAGAACGCACATGCAAGGGAGCTGAAAGATGTCTTTGATTTTTGTTTGGCGGTGGGGTTGCCTGTATGCTTTGAGGACATTGGAATTGAGTCTATAAGCGAAGAAGAACTGATGGCCGTTGCGGAAAAAGCATGCATACCGGAAGAGTCTATATATTCGATGCCTTTTCCGGTTACGGTGGAAAATGTAGCCGCCGCTATTGCTACTGCAGACAGGCTTGGTCAGAAAGCAAAAATAAGCAAAGGATGTCAGCAATGAAAAAAATTATTAACAATGTGGAAGACGTTGTAAAACAGGCGTGCCATGGAATTGTATTGGCGCACCCCGACCTGCGCCTTGATGCAAAATACAAAGTCATTTACAGGCAGGATTTGCATATGGAAAAGGTTGCATTGATAAGCGGCGGCGTGGCGTGCCCCCCAATCCTTGAACCAGTTCCAAAGTTAGTGGAGTGATGATAAACTAACGAAGAAG
>JBMNTU010000015.1:0-28913 GCA_050945895.1 Christensenellaceae bacterium
CCTTGAAAAAATAAAGACCGATCGTCCGGAATTTCTATTTGCAAAGAACAATCTGGCGTTGGCATATTTCTGCCTCAACCGTAAGAAAGCGGCCATTCGTACAAGCGAGGCCGTGCTCCTAATCGACGAGACAAATATCCATGCAAACTGCAATATGGCGCTTTTTTTAAGCGAATCCGGCCGTTCGGACGAAGCGGATGCATACCTTAAAAAAGTAATGGATATGCAGTACGAGCTAAATGATGATATCCACAAGATTGCCATTACGCTTTGTGAGCTCAAACGGTACGAGGATGCAATGTCCTATCTGCTGCAAATGAAGGATTATGACCCATACGACGAAAAGACGCTGTTCTACCTGGCCATGACTCTGTACAATACCGGCCGCTACAACGAGGCTATCAAATATCTGAGTGATGTATGCACGCTTGACCCGCCGGGGTATGTTGCGAATTATTTCATTGGTATGATAAAAGAAATCGTGCAGGGCGAGCGCGAGTTTACGGAAATGGGCTATATGTACCAGGTGCCGCAGGAAGAGGTGCGAAGGCGCATCCGGTATTTGAACGAAAAGCTCAAGCTGGACAGGGAGCAGCTGGAGGTGATTTGGAGACACGATGATACGCTTGCAGACACGCTTACCTGGGGCCTTATCAGCGGGGATGCTTTCATCAAAAAAGCAATGTCCGAAATTTTGGCAAGCTTTAACGATGCGCGCGCCGAAAAAATTCTTAAACGTTTTTTGCTCTGTAAAAACCAGCCCGACGAAATCAAAAACGATGTGTTTTTATCGCTCAAAAAAATGGGCGCAAAGGAACCGTATGTTTCTTATATCGACGGCAGTATCGTAGAGGTGCGGGTAGGGGCGTATGGTTTTTCGACCGAAGAGCTGTCCAAATACTGCGAAAAAGTTTACATGCGTATATCCGAAGCGATTAAGGAACATTGCAACGGGCAAATCCGCCTTTTAAAGGACTGCGCTTGCCTGTTGGAGCTGTATATACAAAAGGCGGAGCCGGAGTATGTATACGGCGATGTAGCCACGCTTGCTGCTGCAATCCACCACGCAGCGCTCGTTCGAACGGGCCTGTTGGCCAACGCAGGCGAAGTTGCGGCGTATTACCAGGCAGACCAGGCAGAGCTGACGGCGCTGTCTGCAGAAATTATAGAGACGGTAGACAAGGAATAAAAAAAGCACGAGGGGTATGATATGGCAAAATTTACACTGGAAGAGATCCAGGCGAACGAGAAAATTACCGTAATGGTGCAGCATACACAAGACTATCTCGATACGCTGGGGTATACAGACCACGGGCCGCGGCATGCAGCGTATGTAAGTAAAACGACGGGCAAGATTTTGCACAGCTTGGGCTTCCCGCGTGACCGGGTAGAGCTTGGAAAAATTGCAGGGTGGATACACGATGTAGGCAATTTCATCAACCGTAAATACCACTCGCTCACGGGCGCTGTGCTGATGTTTGACGAGCTCCAGCAAATTGGCATGGATTTTGAGGATGTGTGCGTCGTTTGCCAGGCGATTGGCTCGCACGACGAAGAAATCGGAAAGCCGGTCAGCGATATTTCTGCGGCGCTCATTATTGCAGACAAGGTGGACGCGTACAAAAAACGTGTCAGAAGCAGGGCTGCCAAGCCGGATATCCACATGCGGGTCAACAAGTCTATTTACTGGACCGATGTAGATATCAACAAAGAAGAGAGCCTTATTACGTTCGATTTAAAAATGAAGGAATATTCCTCCCCGATGGAGTTTATGCAAATTTACGCCGGACGGATGGAATTGTGTCAGGAAAGCGCGCAATACCTGGGGTGTACGTTCAAACTGATCATCAACGATCTTGTTATGAACCTGATCGAAACCGACGCGGGGAGCAAACATTGAAGCACCGGTGTTATGCCTCGTGCGCATTTGGAATAGAAGGGGTGCTGGCCGCGGAGCTGAAACGCCTGGAGCTGGAAAACATCGCCGCCCAGGATGCGCGCGTCTATTTTGATGCCGACACAGAAGAAATCGCACGCGCCAATATGTTTTTGCGTACGGCGGATCGGGTATACCTTGTGCTGGACGAGTTTGAAGCGCGTTCGTTTGAGGAATTGTACGAGCGGGTATCCGCAATTCCGTTTTCCGATATACTGCCTTCCGATGCGCGGTTTCCGGTGAATGGAAACGCGGTCAAAAGCACGCTGATGAGTGTTTCCGACATTCAGTCTGTTGGAAAAAAAGCAATAGCGGATGCGCTCAAAAAAACATACCATGCCGAGCGGTTCCCCGAAAACGGCAATCTTTTTAATATTTATATCAACATTTATAAAGATACGGCGACCGTGGCCCTAAACACCAGCGGCGCAGGGCTGAACCGGCGCGGCTACCGCCTGAAAAATGCCCAGGCGCCCATCAAAGAAACACTGGCAGCCGCCATGATCCAGATCTCACGGTGGACGCACCGCGATTTTTTTGACCCGATGTGCGGCAGCGGCACAATTGTGATTGAAGCCGCAATGATGGCGGCAAATATGGCACCCGGCATATACCGTGCATTCGACGCGGCAAACTACGGCAACGATTTTAAGGCCGCTTTTTCGTTGGCCCGGCAACAGGCAAAGGACCTGTTAAAAACACCCCAAATGGATATTTTTGGGTTCGATATCGACGAAAAAAACCTTGCGCTTGCAAAAGAGCATGCCCGTACGATGCAGGTTGGCGAGTGGATCTCGTTTAGAAGGCAGGACGTTCGCAAGTTCAAACAGCCCGAAAAACCGGCGGTGGTCATAACTAACCCGCCTTATGCCAAGCGCATAGGCGAGCAAAAAGAAACGGATGCGCTGTACCGTGCAATGGGGCAGGCGCTTCGGCCGCTCGAAGATACGCTTGTCTATGTTATATGTGCAAATGAATCGTTCGAGAAAAACTATGGCAGGCGTGCAGATAAAAAACGCAAGCTATACAATGGAAACATTCGTTGCGATTATTACCAGTATTTCAGGCGGGCAGGTGCCCGCGGACCTGTTCGCGAAGAAGCAGCGTGGGATAAATAGCGTCCTGCGCTGCATCAACACACGCTTCAAATGACCGTATCAGATGTTTGAAGCAGATGGATTTTGGTTTTTAACCTGTGTTTTTTTCCTGAAAAAGAACAGCAGATAAATTCCCGCAGCAATTGCAATGATGCTGATCCATTGGGATGTAGACAGCCCCGCCGCGATTCCGCGGATGGCATCGTACCGGAAGAATTCATCCACAAAGCGTATGATTCCATAACCAAGCAGGTATATGCCCAGCATGTGCCCGTCCTTGCGCGGCTTTCTGCCCATTTTCAGCATTACAAAAAACAGCGCCAGGCAGGCTGCCGCTTCAATCAGCTGTATGGGCAGCAGCGGTTCGCCGTGTGGGGCGACTTCGGATGCAGTAAAGTAGACGCCCAAGGTTTGGGAGGGAATTCCGTAGCAGCAGCCGGTCATAAAGCAGCCTACCCGCCCAAATGCCTGTGCCAGCGGAAGAGATACGATTAGGGTATCGACGATTTTAAACGCCGGTACTTTATAGAGCTTGGCATACAGGAACATCATCGCCACCACGCCGATACAGGCCCCATAGTACACCAGCCCGCCTGCAAGGAAATAATCGAAAAACGATATGCCGTATTGCTCGCGCAGCGCCAAGAATTGCGGGATTCCCTGAATCGCAAAAAACAGCTTGCCGCCCAAAAAAGCGCCGATGCCGGCAAATATGTATGCGAAAAATGTATCCGAAAGCTGCAGCTCGGCAGGCCTGTGCCGCACAAGCGCAACAAGCAGTCCGGCGACGTACCCGATCATAATAAAAAACGCATAGGATGGAATTTCCAGTCCGAATAAATTCAGGTAAGGCTGCATAAACGATTTCCTTTCAACAATTTTTTATTGCAGTTTGTCAAATGGTAGGTTATGGCCATTTGCAACAAACTGCTATGCAGCGCACATTTTTTGGTCGCGCTAGCGACCTACGTTTAGTTAATACGCTGTAAAAAAGAAAACAGGCAGGCAAACCGCCTGCCTGTTTAATGGTTCTTTTAAAAATACATGCCTGCACAGCCTGCAACACTGGCAGCTGTTCCCAGAACGCAGCCAACGCAGCTGATAACAACGACCAGCATAATAATACTCAATACAAGGGCAATAATGCTAAGCACGACGCCGGCTGTCGCCATTCCCGAAGGCTGTATTTTGCCTGCCTTGATTCCGAGCGATAGGCCGACGATTGCCAAAACCAGCGCGATAATAACTGCAATTAACCCGAAAAAGCACAGGACGACGCTGGCGATGCCCAAAATCATCGAGGTAATGGCAAAAGCGTTCGTATTTGAATCCATAGAATATTTCCTCCTCCAATGTGGTAAACCCATTGTATCAGCCGGAGGATGGTTCTGTCAACGAAGGAGGTGCAAATGCAAAGCAGCCGTGGGCTGTCGGCGCTTCTTTCTCGCGGCGGGCATAAAAACTCTGCAATATGTATGAATGGCTTAAAACAGCAAAAAGAATGATATGCAACTGCCCGGATGTGCGCCTGCAAATCCAATATTTGCAGGATGCCTGAAATATGACTTTTCCTGTTTTCCATGCAGCTGTCATATGATATAATAACAGCATAAATATAACGGGGAGGGGAATCCTCTATGAAAAAAGTGCTGATTCTGGTTTTGGTGGTGGCCGCCATTTTATTTTTATCGGGCGCGTCCTTCGACATACAAGAGGGAGAATCTTTTTTCGATTGGTTTGGCCGAATCTGGCGTTCGTTTGTATGGAGTGCGCAAGAGCCTTCCCTGCAGGAAGAAAACCTGCCCGCCGCTGTGGCCACGCCGACACCCACGCCAAAGCCGACGCCCACTCCCACGCCCATACCAACCCCCACCCCCACACCCGAACCTACGCCCGAGCCTTTGCCCGAGCCGTATACCATGGCCTGGCTGGACCGCTATGCGCCCGCTGCTGTTGCCCCGTTTGAAGAACAGGTGGGCGACAACGGCGATTATGAAGAAATTTTGCAGCGGCCCGACCCCTCGCAATACAAGCTGGTTGTCGATTACCACAACCAATGTGTATTTGCCTATTCGCAGGATGAAAAGGGCGAATACACAGTTTTAGAACGGGCCATGATCTGCACTACCGGCGGCAATGGAGAATGGACGCCCGAGGGAACCTATTCCATGGGGGACGATTATCACCGCTTTGGTTTTTTTGTAAACTTTAACTGCTATGCCCAATACTGGACGCAAATGTCGGGCAGCTTTTATTTTCACTCCATTTTATATTCCGCACGGGATGCTTCCACCTACACGATGAGCTCGTACAACAATCTCGGAAAGCCCGGGTCGCATGGATGCATACGCCTGCTGGTGCCGGATGCGCGCTGGATATACGAAAACTGCGCACCCGAAACAATTTGTGTGGTCACTACAGAATTTGAAAAGGACGAGGCACTAAAAAACGCCCTTCGAAACGGGTACGAGGGCGCGACAGATTATGTTGCACCGGACGAAAACGAAGACGAAGAGGAAGAGGAAGAGGCTCAGGAGGGTTAACTTATACTTACGAAAATTTTCCGGGCACTTCTTCACTTTGGTCGGGCGTGGGGCACGCCATGGCAGCGCTTAGCTCTTCTTCTGTCAATGTGCCAAAAATCTCTAAAAACAGGCTTACAATTTCAGGGTCAAACTGCGTGCCTGCGCAGCGCTTCAATTCAGCCACAGCTTCTTCATGGCTGATGGCCTCTTTGTATACGCGTTTATGGGTCATAACATCGTACGAGTCTACCACGCTGATAATGCGCGATAAAAATGGGATTTGTTTTCCGGTATAGCCATAGGGGTAGCCGCTTCCATTGTAGTGTTCGTGGTGGCAACTGATTTCATTTGCAATAATAGACAGCTCTTGTGATGTTGTTGCAATGCGTCCGCCCAGCTCACTGTGCGTGCGCATTACTTCCCACTCATCCAGCGTTAACCGGCCTGGCTTGCTAATAATATGGTCGGGAATCGCTACCTTGCCAATATCGTGCATAGACGCCAAAAGAAGCAGACGGTCGAGTTCGCTGCTCGAAAGCCCCAGCCGGTTTCCCAGCGTGTTCACCATGTTTTCCATACGCTGCATATGGTCCGATGTTTCAACGTTGCGTACCTTAAGCGCCTCTTTCAGCGAAGTAAGCACCTGGCTGTGCATGCTCCGGCTTTCCAGCAGCTTATTGCTGTACATACGGCCTTCCGCCTGCTTATACAGCATGGCGATGCTTTGTTTAACGCTTGCACGGTGGGCATAGCCCATCGAAATACTCAGTGGAATGGGCGTATCTTTGGTTTTTTTGCACTTTTCCGTTATGCGGCGGCAAATATGCTCCAGGTCGGGAAGCGTGCAATTGTATACAAACAGCGCAAATTCGTCCCCGCCAATACGCGAAACAATATATTCTTCATCCAAGCTGGATAGCAGGTTGTAAGTGCTGACCAGCATCTGGTCTCCTTCGTCATGCCCCAGCGTGTCGTTGACCAGCTTAAGGCCGTTCAGGTCGGTAATAATCAGCCCCAGGCCAACAACCCCGTCGCGGTCTATGCGCCGGAGCTCTTCCTCAAAATATTGCCGGTTATAGGCGTTTGTCAGCGTGTCGTGGGAATTGATATAGCGCAGTTTTTCCATGTGGGAGATATCTTTTGTTATGTCCCGGCAAACGGCGGCAATTTCGAACTGCTCCCCATCCATATCGGTAACGGGCGAAAGGTCGATTTGCAGCCAGGCAATTCCCCCGTCCGCACGGCGGATCTCGTATTCGCCGCGTACAGGCGAAATACCGGCAAACGCATTGTCAAATATCTGGCAGGCATGCGTCCGGTGTTTTTCCGAGGCTAGGAAATAAGCAAAGTCCAGCCCCAGTACTTCCTCTGCACGGTATCCGGATATTTCATATACACTGGGAGAAACATAGGCAATTTTCCGGTCTCTGGAGAGAACAATAAACAGGTCTTGCGAATTTTCTACAATGCCGCGAAAAAGCTGTTCGCTTCGAAGCAGTTCCTGCATGGCAGATTTTTTTTCGGTAATGTTTTGGGAATGCCCGGTAATCCGGGCCATTTGCCCGTGTTCGTCGTGCCTTGGTATAGCAAAAGAATTGAAATGGACAAGGCTTCCGTCTTCCAAAATGCCCCGGTTGTACACAGTGGAATACGAGGAATGAACGTTTTGCAGCGCATGCATCACAACCCCGATATCCTCCGGGTGGACAGCGTCCAAAAACCGTTGCAGCGGTACAACGACCGCTCCGTCCGCAAAATGAAGCGCCTTGGCCAGCGTCCGTGAAAGATAGATCGTATTATCGCCTAGATCCATCTCCCAGCTGCTGTTTTCACCAAAATAGTTGCCCAACATTGCCGCCTGACGAACATCCATAAAATGACGTGTATCCACTGTCATTTTATCCTCCGGCGGCGGAGCAAGCGTAACGGCGGCGCTGTTTTGCTCCGGGCTGTAGGTAAGCACGGTACGCACCCAGCCCTTGATTGCCTGGCAAAATTGAAGCGTATGGAGCGTATAATCGCCATCTTGTTTTTCACACGTTTTAGAATCGGTTTTTAAAATAAACTCAATCCAATCGTCTAGCATCAGCTGGTCGTATTGGAAAATATCGGCGGCAGGAACGCCGGCAATCGGCATTTCTGCGTCAATCGACAAAAATTCGCGCAAAGAATCGTCGGATTGGGTAATTTCCAGAAAAAAAGAACCGTCCTTTTTAGATATCAACGAGAGCATTAGGCTAAGTTGACCAATCGATTTCAGATAATTCGGTGATGACAACGGAGCGGTCCTCCTGCATATTGTGGATATCATCATTATATCGGAAGATTCGTCATCTAGCAAGTAACCAAAGTAACTTTTTTCAAAAATCGATAAAAATAATCTGTTTTCTGTTATTGAAATGGGCTTCTATCGGGCAGGATATACAAAAAAACCGCCCGGAAAATACGGGCGGCAATCGTATGGTTTTGGTTGTTTATAGCGTTCCCTTGGTGGTCCACACATCCTTCATACGCGGTTCAAAAGAGGTTGCCATATCCAGCGCTTTTGCAAATGCCTTAAAACTGGCCTCTGCAATATGGTGGTTATTTTGGCCGCACAGCTGGTGGAAATGGAGGTTCATTTCTGCAGAATAGGAAACGGCGTAGAAAAACTCATGCAGCATCTCTGTTTCAAGCTGGCCGATGCGTTCTGCCGTATAGCTGGTGTTAGAGACAAAGTATGGTCGGCCCGAAAGGTCTACCGCACACAAGATAAGCGCTTCATCCATTGGCAGGCAAAAGCTTCCATACCGTTTAATACCTTTTTTATCGCCAACGGCCTGCCTGATTGCCTGTCCAAGCACAATGCCCGCATCTTCAATAGAGTGGTGCGTGTCCGTTACCAAATCGCCCTTGCAGGACAGCGCAACGTCAAAGAGGCCGTGCCGAGCAAACCCGTCGATCATGTGGTCGAAAAAGCCTATGCCCGTTTCGCAGGTGCAGCTTCCCGTACCGTCCAGGTTGAGCTCGAGGCGGATATCCGTTTCTTTGGTTGCACGTTCTATTACAGCCTTGCGTTCCATATGAAACCTCCTTTATCGATGGCTTTCCAATTGCCAGCATAGCACACATCATTTATTTGTTCAACGGTGCAAAACATAAACATAAGCGATATCCTCTACAGTATAACCGACAGACTGATGGATATTAATAATTGGCCGGTTGTTGGAGGAAACCGCGGTATGTACAGTGTCCGTACCAAGCTCCAATAGGTATTCGGTCATTTGCCAGATTAGCAGCGTGCCAAAGCCCTTGCCCATAAAATCGGTATACATGGCCGCCAGTCCGGCTTTTGCATAGGTGGGTTCAGCTTCCGGGTACAACCCGGGCGCAGCAAAAAAACCCGCGCGCCGTCCGCTAATCAGCACTTCTACAACATGCCCGCTGCCTGTCAGCATATCGTTTGTCCAGTTTTTGTAGCGCACAGCAGACAGTTCCTTTGAAAAATGGCCGTCCAAAGCAATCCGATCCGTATCGAAAATGCCGCTTAAAATCTGTTCGTACAAATATTCCGCATCGCCCTCCGTTTGTAGGCGCGCAAGGGAAATATCCTTAATAAACCGTCGGATGGGCGGCGGCGTCACAAAATTCTGCTTTTTCAAACGGAGATACAGCTGCGCCTCCATAAATGTAAAGCCGAGGCGGCCCATACCCCACAAAAAATCACTGCTGCTTGCCGGCGTTTTTACCACAATATACTCTGCGTCAATTGCGGGCAGTGCAGCTTCCAGCTCGGTGAAAGTATCGTTTGCGCCGGCCGATATTTCGCAGGTGCGCACACCCAGGTTGCGCTTTTCTACATCCACATAGTTGATATTCATTTACCTGTACTCCAATATTGCATTTGCAACAAAATCCACATCTATATCCGTATAGCACGGCAGGGTGATGGTGTTTTTAAAAAGCCAATCGGCGTTTGGCTGCATATCGTCGTACTTGTTTTGGTAGTATGTGCAAGCAGAAAGGCAATATGTGCCAATTGTGCTTTCGATATCCTGCTGCTTCAGGTGCTCTATAAGCCCGTCACGCGAGATGGCTTCGGGCACGGAAAACACAATGCTTTGCATATTGTGCAGCACGTTTGCGCCCGCTTTTTGCGGAACATACCCTGCGCCCGAAAGCAGCGCTGCATATTGTTTTTGTGTCTCGTTCCGCTCGCGCACGATTGCATCCAGCTTTTCGATTTGTTTAATGAGCATCAGGCATTGCAGCTCGGGCAGGCGGTAGTTATATCCATAGGTAATAAAGTCCAGCGCGCCATCGTGCGGCACTGCGCCATGCGCCAGCTTTACCGCCAGCTTTTTCGCATATTCATCGTTGTTGGTCAAAATTGCGCCGCCTTCCCCGCTTGTAAGGAGCTTGCGCGGATGAAAGCTAAAGCACTCGATATCTGCAATATTGCCAACCATTTTTCCGTTTTCGCTGCTGCCGATCGCGCAGGCCGCGTCATTTATGAGAGGAATGCTTTTTGCTTTGCAAATGCTCGATATTTCTGCCAGCCCGGTTGGGTTGCCCAGCGCGCACACAAAAATAACCGCTTTGGTACGCGGGCCAATCTTTTTTTCCAGTTCTGCGGGCAACATATTGTAGGTTTCCCTGTCCACATCCGCAAATACAGGTTTTGCGCCGCATGCCTCCACCACATTGGCGGAAGCGGGAAAGGAAAAATCTGCAACGACAACCTCGTCCCCGTTCCCAATGCCCAAAACCTCCAGCGCCGCCGCCAGCGCCGTTGTGGCCGAAGTTGCGTTAAACGCATGCTGCGCGCCGGTATAGCTGCAGAGCGTGTCCGGCAGCTCGGCCGAATACCTGCCCCGCGTCAATATGCCGCTGTCGAATATTTCGCGGAATTCCTGCTCCACGTCTTCAAACGAAATGTACGGCTTTATCAATCGGATCATACTTTTATGTTCTCCCTGTACCAGTCCAGCGTCTTCGCAAGCCCCTCCGCAAAAGGCGTGGGCGCAAAGTCGATGAGCTTTTTCAGCTTTTCGTTGCTTGCGTTATGGCAAAACACGTCTGCCCCGCGCGCTTCCTTATGCAAAACATCGCCCGTATAGCCCATATATTCGGTTATTTTGCCAATTAAACTGCGCACGGTAATCTGCCCGTGAGTAGAAATATTGACGGCCTCGCCCTTGGGGAGCTTTTCGTACAGCTTTATAACGGCGTCCACCGTATCCAACACAAAAACAAAATCGCGCGACTGCTCGCCCGTTCCGTGGATTTCGGGCGGCTCGCCCGCAAGGATGCGCCTTGCCGTCAGGGGAATGACCCCCGCGAGCGGCCCTTCGTAGTTTTGCCGCGGGCCGTAATTATTGAATGGGCGCACGATAAAAGCATCCAGGCCAAACTGGTTCACATAGGTCGAAAGCATCAAATCTGCCGCGGCTTTGCCTGCTGCATACGTCGTCGTCGGGCAAAACGGGTGCTGCTCGTCCATCGGCTCGTAAACCGCGCTGCCATACGCTTCGGAGGAAGAAAAGTGGCACAGCGTTTTGTATGCGCCCTGCCGCTGCAATTCCAGCAGGTTTTTGATGATGTTCACATTTGTCATATACGCGTTTACCGCATTGATAAACGAATAATTGAGCGCCTTGGTCGCGCAGTTAAACACGGTGTCTATTTCATATTCGCGTACGATGTATTCCAGCGTTCCTTCAATCTCGGCGTCGTCTTTAATAAAAACTGCGCCCTCTTTAAGCGCCGCGTCAATATTTTCTATGTTTCCTACAAACAGGTTGTCTAAAACCACGGCTTTCTTTACGCCTGCGCGAAGAAGCGCATCCGTAAGGTGGCTGCCAATAAACCCGGCGCCGCCGGTTATAAGTACGTTTGCATTTTTTAATGGAGCTCTTGTCATTCGGATTCCTCCTGATTTTGCGCAAGGCTTTTGTCGGCTTTTTCCAAAATACGCAGTACGCGGATGGCCTGCTCCGGCCCGGAGAGGGACTCCTTATCTTTCAAAATACAATCGGCAAAATGATTGATTCCATTGAGAAGCGCGTCTTCCTGCTCGATGTACGGAACAAACAAATCGCCCGTACGCACCTTTGCTTCGTATTGCCCGTATTCTTCAAACAAATGGCCCGAAAGGTCGAAGCCCTTGTCGTAAATCATCAGCTTTTCGGACTCGCGCAAATCGTCAAACACGACCATCTTGTTGGTGCCGCCAATAATCATCAGGCGTTGCTTTAAAGGAGAGATCCAGCTCGATTTAAGCATGGCCACAAAGCCGTCGTATTGTATGGAAAGGTAGGTAAGCGCCTCCTGGCTGCTGTATTTTTTAACGCCCACGCACGAAACGAACCTTGCCTCTTTTCCCCCGCACAGGTAGTCGAGGATGGCAAGGTCGTGTACGGCAAGGTCCCACATGGCGTTCATATCGTTTTTGATATGCGGCCCCAGGTTGGCGCGCGCCGAATCGAAGTAGAGCAGCTCTCCAAGCTCTCCCGCGTCAACAATTTCTTTGATGCGGCGGATATACGGGTTGTAGATCAATATATGGTCCACATGGATTTTTACATCGTTTTCCCGCGCCATCTTTTGCAGCAACAGCGCGTCGTCCAGCTTGGTTGCAATGGGTTTTTCCATAAAAAGGTGCTTTTTGCTTTGGAGCACACTGCGCGCCGCTTTTTGCGCAATCTCGTCCCGAAGCGCGACCGCGCACATATCGACGCTTGCGTCGTCTAAAAATTGGTTATAGTCTGCCGCATATTTTACAGAATCCCCATAAATGGCCCGGGCCTTATCCAGCTTCTTTGGGTCGCTGTCACAGATCCCGTAAAGCGTGAAGTCTTTGCTGGCGTTTAGGTTTCGTGCAATATTCGGCCCCCAGTAGCCAAACCCGATCAGTACTGCGTTCATATCTTCTCCTGTATGGCCGGTGGTAAAGCGGCCTGTATATTTCAAAATGCTTGGCGTCTTTTGGGTCAATGCCCGCAGGCGCTCCGCTAAATCTGTATGCGGCTTCCCGTAGATAAATACTCGACCTTGTCCGCCATGCGCTGCTTCATATGTGCGTATGCGTTAATACCGGTGCAATGGCCGGTATAGTAGGTTGCTTTTGTTCCGTTCATAAATTCGGCAATCCGCCCGGCCATAGCCCAAGCCGCCTGCTCGTTGGCGCCGTCCGCCATAAGGTGGAAGCCGCCGAATACATACTCGGGTGGCCGCCCGCTTTCGTCCCCGTACCGCTCCAGTATGTTGACAATACCTTTATGTGCACAGCCCACAAAAAGAGCTGTCGTATCCCCTTCGCAGATGGCCATGTTTTGCTCGTGTGCAAAATCGTCATGCTGGAGCGTGCCGCCCAGCTCCATGTACAGGTCCTTGTTTGAGGGAGGCAGGTATTTTCCGCCCGTTACGCCCGAAAACAGCTCGACCGACTCGTCGATGATATATTTGTCCTGCGTAAACACAAACCGGTCGTTGGGAAGCAGCCGCTCATCAAGGCCTATATAGGTCTTTCCCTCTTCCTCGCTGCCCATTGCGTAGTATTTGCCAAAGGCATTGCGGTTCATGTAGATTTTGGCTTTTGTGTTGATGGACAAAAACGCCTCCAGCCCGCCCCCGTGGTCGTAATGACCGTGGGAAATGACCACGATATCCACATCCGCCAGGTCAATCTCCATTTTTTTCGCGCTTTCAATAAAAAGCCCGCTTGCGCCCACGTCAAACAATATCTTGTGCTTGGCTGTGGCAATGTACAGGCTGTAGCTGTGCTCGCATCCAAATTCTTCCGAAACGGCTGTGTTTTCCGCCAGTACCGCAATGTCCATAAGAAAGCTCCTTTAAAAAATGTTGAGGTTGAAGAAAATCACGCCAAAGATAATCAGCGCGGTGCCAATCAGCTTTTTTTTGGTGATGCGTTCTTTAAAAAACAAGGCGGACAACACCATTACAAACGCATATCCCAGCGACTCTAAAACAGGGCCCAGCTTCATTTCCATTGTCGCATACGCCAGCATCGTCAAAATCATGGAAACAAACAGCAATACATAGCCCAGGATGACGAATTTATTCAGGTATTGTTTTAAAAAACCCGGCCCGTGCTCCTGCTGCGCGCTTTTTTTAAGCAAAATCTGGGAAAAGGACGCAATCAGGACGCTTACAATCATAATAAAAATATAGCTATCCATCGTCTCTGCTAATCACCGCAATTCCTAATATAATGATGGCGCTTCCAATTACATTTTCGATCGTAATGGTTTCGCCAAAAAAGATCACCGCCCAAATAAGCGCCCAAATAACCGTAACGCCCTTGTTGGGGTAGGCCTTTGCAAGCGGAAAACGCTTCAAAACCTGCTGCCACAGGATTGCATACACAAAAAGCATGGCAAGCACAATAAGCACATTGCCCACCAGCCGCAGCGATATTCCGTCCTCGGCAAACACGCCCCCTGCTATCTTTTGTGCGATTGCAACAAAAGAATACACCAGGAAGGTGATATGCATAAACAGGTAATCTTTAAATGTTTGTTTTTGCCCGGCCAAAGAATGCCTCCTTATTCAGGTAATGTAAACCCGCATTTACCGCATGTTTTTTGGTCTACCCGCGCGCCGCACCGGCACACGTTTCCCGCGGGGCGTGCAGGGTTGCCTAAAGCCAGCGTATAGGCGGGAACGTCGTGCGTTACAACGCTGCCCGCGCCCACCATTGCATATTCGCCCACCGTATTCCCGCACACGACCGTACAGTTTGCGCCCAGCGCCGCGCCCTTTTTAATGAGAGTAGGCGTTACCTCCCAGTCGGGGTTTTGCGCCCGGGGGTTTAGGTCGTTGGTAAATACCGCATGCGGCCCCACAAACACCTCGTCTTCCAGCGTAACGCCGTGGTACACGGAAACGCCGTTTTGTATTTTGACGTCATTTCCAATTTTTACGGCATGGTCTATATATGCATCCTTGCTGATGATGCAGTTTTCGCCGATCTCGGCGTCCTCGCGCACCTGCACGTTGATCCAGATTTTGGTACCCTTGCCGATTTTTGCATTATCTGCAACATGCGCAGTTTCGTGCACAAAATAATCTTTCATTGCAATTCCTTCTTTAAAGCGAATTGATTGCGCGGGCAACCGCTGCAACGTCCGCTTCGCTTATCAGCGGGTGCACCGGAAGGGAAAGCACTTCCCGCTTTACTCTGTCGGTGTTCTCAAACGCCGTTTCAAACCCCATATCCTTGTAGCATGGCTGCTCGGGTATGCTTTTCGGATAAAAAACACCGTAGCCAATGTCGTTTTCTTCCAGCTGCTTGATGAGCGCATCGCGCTTGCCGTCCGTAACGCGGATCGTATATTGGTGGTACACATGGTGCGCGTCCTGCTTTACCGTCGGTTTTATAACGGAGGGATGCTCGATCAGGCGGCCATAGCCCGCGGCGTTTTTCCGCCGGGCATCGTTGAAGCCATCCAGCTTTTGGAGCTGCTTTAGCCCGATTGCCGCGGCGATGTTGGTCATACGGTAGTTATAGCCGATAATATCGTGCGTATAGCGCACCTTCATGCCGTGGTTTATAAGAAGCCGCGCCCGCTCGGCCACGGTATCGCTGTTTGCCAGCACCATACCGCCCTCGCCGGTCGTCATGTTTTTTGTTGGGTAAAAGCTGAACGTAGACACATCGCCAAAGCTGCCCGTCTTTTTGTTTTTCCACATTGCGCCGTGAGACTGCGCACAGTCCTCGACCACCTTCAATCCATATTTTTGCGCAAGCGCCATTACGCCGTCCATATCGCACGGGTGCCCAAACAAGTGTACGATCAAAATCGCCTTGATTTCCCGATCCTTTTCCAGTTGCTGCGCGGCAGCTTTCAGGTCGATACAAAACGTATCCGGGTCGATATCGGCAAATACCGGACGGGCGCCTGTATAAAGAATGCTGTTTGTGGACGCGATGAACGAATATGCCGTTGTAAGGACCTTGTCTCCCCGGCCGATTTCGAGCGCACGCAGCGCAACCTCGAGCGCCGTCGTGCCCGATGTGGTGGCAATGCCGTGCCGCACGCCAATATATTCTGCAAACGCGTTTTCAAATTCGGAAACGACGTTTCCCGAGGCAATCATGCCCGAAGTAAGGACGTCCGTTACTGCCGCTATTTCGTCTGCAGTCATTTGCGGCTTTGCAATAGGTATCATGAATGATTTTTCTCCTGGATTTCGTGGATGCTTATTTCTTCGTCAATAATAAAAACCGGTCGGCCGCGCGCCGCGTCCAGCGTTCGCCAAATATATTCCGCAATAACGCCGATAGACAAATTGGTTACGCCCGAGCAAATAAGTATGACAGAAATGAGCGTAGGCCACCCCGCCGCCAACGGAATGATATTGAACAATTTGATAATGATAATTGCGATGGCATAGATGATTCCGACGATGGCAAGAATCATGCCCAGCAGCGTAACCGCGCGGATGGGCGTATGGGAAAAAGCAACGTACGAATCGATAAACAGCTTGAGTTTTTTGCGGAATGTCCATTTAGATACGCCTTTTTCCCGCTCTCCGGCCTCGTAGGGGACGAATGCCTTGCAAAACCCCATATTAAAAAGCTGGAGATAAATAGACGAATTGGTTTCTACATTGCGGTTGAGCTCGGCCTTTACCTTGCCGTTAAAGGCAAAACAGCCGATTCCCTCGCGCGGGTAATCGGGCGCGATATGCTTGCGCATCAGCTTGGAAAAGGTTTTGCTGGCAAAACTCTCTTTATATCCGCCGCGCAGGCCGTATACGATATCGTAGCCTTCGCGGAGCTTTTCATAAAACTCGCCGATGATTTCGGGAATGCGCATATCCATAAAATAGAACATGCAGTTGTCCGAAGAAGCGCACCTGCTGCCTGCGCGCATGGCGGCATGCGAGCCAAAGTTGCGGGAGAGCGTAACAAGCTTTACGGCTGTATTTTGAAAGGATTGCTCCTTTATGAGTGCAACGGAATGGTCGGAAGAGCCGTCGTCCACGAATACGATTTCACAGGAAAAAGGAACGGTTCCAAGGTACTCGTCCAGGCTTTTGCAGATATCGTCTACATTTTCACTTTCGTTGTATACGGGGATAATGACCGACAAATCTATACTCATCCAAACCTCTTGACATACATACGTTTTTACTGACAAACATCATTATATAATGTCTGCATGACAAATGCAAATGAAAAAGCCGCCCTGTCAAACGAAAGAGCGGCTTTGTTATGACGGCTAAAACAGGCTGGAAGCTTACGCTTTTCCGTCGCAGCCAAGAACGTTTTTGATTTTGTGCGCAACCATGTCTTTGATTGCGGAGCGCGCCGGCTTGAGGTACTGGCGCGGATCGAAATCTGCGGGATGCTCTGCAAAATGCTTGCGGATTGTGCCTGTCATGGCAAGGCGCAGATCGGAATCGATATTGATTTTGCATACGGCCATCGATGCAGCTTTGCGCAGCAAGTCTTCTGGAACGCCCTTTGCGCCGGGCATATTTCCGCCGTACTTGTTGATCATGTCAACAAATTCGGGAACAACGGACGAAGCACCGTGCAAAACGATGGGGAAGTTGGGCAGTCTTTTGGAAACTTCTTCCAGAATATCGAAGCGCAGTTTGGGCTCGCCAGTAAACTTAAATGCGCCGTGGCTTGTGCCAATGGCGATTGCAAGGCTGTCTACGCCCGTTTTGGTTACAAACTCTTCTACTTCGTCGGGCTGTGTGTACGAAGAATCTTCGGCCGAAACCTTGATTTCGTCCTCTACTCCGGCAAGCCTTCCAAGTTCGCCTTCCACAGTAACGCCGTGGTCGTGCGCATATTCTACAACCTTTTTGGTCAGGGCGATATTCTCTTCAAACGGAAGGTGCGAACCGTCGATCATAACGGATGTGAACCCGTCGTCGATGCACGAAACACAGGTTTCGTAGCTGTCGCCGTGGTCGAGGTGCAGGCAGATGGGCAGGCCTGTTTCTTCCAGCGCTGCTTCAACAAGCTTGCGCAGGTAGATGGGGCTTGCATAAGCACGTGCGCCCTTGGAAACCTGCAGGATAAGCGGCGCGTTCAGCTCGGAAGCCGCCCCGGCGATTCCCTGGATGATTTCCATATTGTTCACGTTAAAAGCGCCGATGGCGTATCCGCCAGCATATGCTTTTTTGAACATTTCGGTGGTTGTTACTAAAGGCATGATCTTTTCCTCCTTAAAATTAAACGATACAGATACAGTATACTACCGCATATTCTAAAATGCAATGATTTCGTGTACACAAATTTGGGACAATAGGCTATCTATAATCGGCCTTTTGGGCATGAAGAATTTCCCCCGCTTTACTGCCAATGGTGTGGCAGCAGTAAAAAAAGACCCGGAACCTGCAACAGATACCGGGTCTTTAGAATTCGCTTTATCAGCCGCCGACAGCCATGATGATGGGAGCGAAAACGACTGCAACGATGCTCATCAGTTTGATGAGGATGTTCATGGACGGGCCGGACGTATCCTTGAACGGATCGCCAACCGTGTCGCCGACAACAGCCGCTTTGTGCGCCTCGCTGCCTTTTCCGCCGTGGTTGCCTTCCTCGATGTATTTCTTTGCATTGTCCCAAGCGCCGCCCGAGTTGGCCATAGAGATGGCCAGCAGCACGCCTGTTACCGTTGCGCCGGCCAGCAGGCCGGCCAGCGCTTCTTTACCAAGCGCAAGCCCCACGATAATGGGTGCAACGATTGCGATAATGCCGGGAACGATCATTTCTTTGATCGCCGCGCCGGTGCTGATGGATACGCATGTTTCGTAATCCGGTTGCTCTGTGCCTTCCATGATGCCCGGATGCTCGCGGAACTGCCTGCGTACTTCTTCGATCATCTGGTTGGCCGCTTTGGAAACGGACGAGATGGTCATAGCGGCAAAAATGAAGGACAGCATACCGCCGATGAACAGGCCGACAATTACAAACGGATTCAATATGTTTGCCGCCGTAATGCCAACCGCCTGCGAATACGCTATGAAAAGCGCCAGCGCCGTAAGCGCCGCAGAACCGATGGAGAAGCCTTTGCCGATTGCAGCAGTCGTATTACCAATGCTGTCAAGATGGTCTGTAATTTTACGAACTTCGGGGCCTGCACCGCTCATTTCGGCAATACCGCCTGCGTTGTCTGCAACCGGACCGTATGCGTCTACCGAAATAACAACGCCAACCGTTGCCAGCATACCCAGCGCTGCCAAAATAACGCCGATTTCGCCAACAAGCACATAGGAGATTAGGATAGCTGCACATATCGTAAGGATTGTGGGCAGCACGCTCATCAACCCGATGGAATAACCCGAGAGGATGGTTGTCGCGCTTCCTGTTTCAGATGCGCCGGCAATGTTCTTTACATGCTTATATTTGGAAGATGTATAGATTTCTGTAAACTGCCCAATCAGGATACCAGCTACAACGCCGCACAGTATGCCGAAGAAATACATGATGTCGTTCATAATTGTAAGCGACAATACCAACGCTGCAACGACCAATAGAATCGCGGCGATATAGGTGCTTACGTTAAGTGTTTTTGCAACATCCTTCGCTTTTACGGTGCGCACGATTACGATACTGATGATGGAGGCGGCAATACCGCAGCCAACAATGAGCGTAATAAACATCTGTGCTTTTTCCGCCATACCGGATGCCAGCGCGGCCGCCAGAAGCATTGCCGATACGATACATCCTACATAGCTTTCGAAAAGGTCTGCGCCCATGCCCGCAACGTCGCCGACGTTGTCGCCAACGTTATCTGCGATAACAGCGGGGTTGCGCGGATCGTCTTCGGGGATGCCTGCCTCAACCTTACCGACGAGGTCGGCGCCAACATCGGCAGCTTTGGTGTAAATACCGCCGCCGACACGGCAGAACAGGGCAACAGAGCTTGCGCCGAACGAAAAACCGGTGAGCGTATCCATGCTGCCAAAAGCAAGAGATACGATGCACACACCGAGCGCGCCCAGGCCAACAACCATCAGCCCCATAATGGAACCGCCGGAAAATGCTACCTTAAATGCGGGGGCCATGCCGTCTTTTGCCGCAGATGCTGTGCGCACATTTGCAATAACCGCTGCGCGCATTCCGGCATAGCCGGCCAGAATGGAGAATACTGCGCCAATTACATAGGCAGCCGCCACCATTCCTCCAAGCTGGGGAATAACCGCAAGTACAATGACGATAACGACAATGAAGATAATGAGGACTTTGTACTGCCGTTTGAGATAAGCCATAGCGCCCTTCTTGATATAGCCAGCGATTTCTTTCATTCTTTCGTCAGAAACCTTGACTCTTTTCAAGCTGGTGCCGAGGGCCAGCGCTACAATGAGCGCTACCGCGCAAATGGCTATTACGACCAAATACATACTGAATTGATCCATAATACTACCAACCTCCTAAAATAAAATATAAAAATATGTAGTAAAATATTATGAGACTAACTTGTTACATAGAACTTCTCATGCAATATTGCATGCATGACCGACCGTGAACCATTATAGTATATTCCGTACCCTTTTTCAATAGGTATTTTTGATATTGAAGGAACGCGCGGCAGCGGGGGACGGGGAGTATACCGGACACCGGTTACTGGTAAGCGGCGAATGCTTCGTTATTATGTAACCGGGGCAGGTAAAGCGCGCCGATTTTTATAAAAAAACTTGCATATTCGTAAAAAAAGGTTATACTGGACTTTAGCAGAAGGCGTTGCATATATATTAATATGTAGGAAAACGCAATGAACGACTGAAAAAGAACAACACGCACAGGTTTGGGTAGGGCTATGCAGGTAAGAAACAACAAAGCAAATATGGTACACAACGCGCAGGATGCCCGGGCCGGAAAGCATAAATCTATAATGCTTCGGGCCGGTATATTTGTCGTCGCTGCTTTTGTCGTTTTAACAATGATCTTTTCTGCGCCTTTTGTTGCCGTCTCCGGCGATTTTGCAAATGGCGCGTTTTCTGTGTCGGCGGAGTTTCCGTCTATGGAGCCGGGAGCCCCCGACGTGCAGCAAATGCGGACGGCCTTTTTGCCAATAGCGGCAACGGTTGCCGAGCCAAACCCCAATGAGCTGGATATGCGCAAGCTGACGGCTATGGGTATTTTGTTTGTGCTGGCGGGTGTTTCCTTTGTTACGATATGGCTGTTTTTTAAAAAGCACGATTTTACATCTATAGGTTTAGTATCCTGTGGGGTAAGGCTCAACTGTTGATATTCCTTCCATAGCAATGCAGCTATAGCATTGCACACAAAGCAACATTAATATTTATGTAATTATGGAAGGATTTTTAGCAATGAATGGAGTAGGAACACAGGCAATCTCCCGGGGCAGCATTGTTGGCATCGGGGTTTGCCCAAAGTGCAACGTCATCAATAAGGTGCGCAATGGAAACGCCATTGTGGAAAACAAATGCAAGTGCATTGCATGCGGCACGGAAATTGCCATCAATAAACTGATGATGAAATAATAATAAAAAAACAGACCGGGCCTCCGACCACCCGGTCTGTTTTTTTATTAGGATTTTCTGCAAAAGCATATCCGGGTTTGCCCGAATGGCGTTGTGCATAAAAAACAATATTCTTGTACTCAAAAGCAAAAAACAATAATTCGTCATCGATTTCCTATTTTGCGGAATTCAAATTTCTCGCACAACAAGCAACTTTTACACACAGATGAAAAAACAAGATTTTACAATCGGGTGTCACGATTTTTGATATACTTCCCAAATTTTTGTAGGTATAATGAGTACAATCCAAAAAATGAACTCAGCAGCGATAATTAAATAAATCAATAAACGAAAAACTGCTGAAGGCAAAGACGATTTGCCTGTGTTTCGTGACGGATTTTTGAAAACAGGCCCATCGTTGACACAAGCGGCTGGGGGAGCCGCATAAACCAAGGGAAAAAACAATATATTGCAGACCCGTTGTTGTGCAAAACGCAGGATGCGCAGCGTATGTTTTTTGTACGTAAAAATCTCTAGTATACCAGTCAATTTATTTTTTAGGAGGCGTGATATGAAAGCATTGGTAAAAGTGGCCCGGGGCAAAGGGAACATGGAGCTTTTGGATATTCCCGTTCCAAAGCCGGGTCCAAACGACGTTTTACTTAAGGTATGGGGCTCCGGAATTTGCGGAACGGACATCCACATTTTCAGGGACGAATATAAGGCGTATGTTCCTCCGCTGACAGTGGGGCATGAGTTCTCGGCGGTTGTTGCTGAAGTGGGGAGTGAAGTTAAGAATATACAGGTTGGAGACCGCGTGGTGGCGGACGTTACGACAACCGAAGGCGTTATGGGAAACGATGTGGTGAACGGATGCCACGCGGAGTATATTTGCATGCCGGACTACACCATCCATAAGCTTCCGGATAACGTATCTCTGCGGGATGCGGTGTTGATGGAGCCTCTTGTGGCCTGCCAGCACGGCGTACTGGAAAAACTGAAAGTACGGCCGGGCGACTTTGTCGTCCTTATAGGCACCGGCCCGATCGGGCTGATGATGTACCAGGTAATCAACCTGCTTTCGCCGGGCACTGTTGTAATTACGGGGCGGCGCGGCGTGGACGAGGCGCGGCTGCAGGTAGCGCGCGACCTTGGCTGCAAGAATGTATGGTATGACGACGAAAACGTTGTAGAACGCGTGCTGGAAATGACCAATGGCGTGGGCGCAGACATTATGCTCGAGTGCTCGGGCTCGGACGAAGGAATCAACCAGTTGCTCGATATGTCGCGCATTGGAGGGCAAATAAACAGCTTTTCCGTATACGACAACGAATACGTGCGCGCCAACCTTTCAAAGCTTGCATGGAAATGCATTACCGTTACCAGCAGCTGGTGCTGGTGGGGATACGAAGAGGAAGCGACGCGGGCTTCGGGCGGCGCAGTTTCGTGGCAGCGTGCGCTTAAAATACTCGCTACGGGGAAAATGAACCTTAAGCCGTTTATTACGCACGAGCTTCCGCTGGAAGACTGGCAAAAGGGATTTGAGATCTGCGAGAAAAAAGAAGGCGTAAAGGTTGTGCTGCGGCCCGACCCGGATATGAAGGACGAGTAATACCGCGAAAGCGGAAAAATATCAAATGGAGGAATAGAGTTATGTCTAATGAAGGTGTTTACACACACTTGCCCTATGTGGAGTTTAAGGAGCTTTTGGATTTAAAAGGAAAAACGGCTGTTGTAACAGGCGGCGGAGACGGAATTGGGCTTGCTATTTCTAAGCGGCTTGCCGAAGCAGGCGCAAATGTTGTTATGGGTAGCCTGGGTGAAGAAAAAACACAGGAAGTAATTGGGGCGGGGTATCCCTCAAAATTTGTACAGACAGACGTTACCGACCTGAACGCGATTAAAAACCTTTTGAGCGAAGCAAACAAGACGTTTGGAAGCGTGGATATCTATGTGAACAATGCGGGGATCTATCCGCTGAAGGCCATCCACGACATTACGCCGGAATTTTGGGACAGGATGTTTGCCATCAACACCAAGGCGATGTTCTTTGGCGCACAGCTTTCCAGCCAGTATATGATCGACCAGGGCAAGGGCGGCGCAATCGTCAACATGTCTTCGATTTGTGCGCACCGGCCCATGCACAACCATGTGACGTACGATGCGTCTAAAGGCGCAGTCGTTTCGATGACGCGCACGCTGGCGAAGGACCTTGGCCCGCACAACATCCGCGTGAACTCTGTATCTCCAGGGCTGATTGCAACGCCGGGGAACCTGGAGCCGGAGCTTTTGAAGGAGCACGAGGATATGAATACGCTCAATAATATTCCCATTAAGCGCAGGGGCGAGCCGTACGAAATCGGCAATGCCGTGCTTTTCCTGGTATCCCCCATGGCAAGCTATGTATCCGGCATAGATATGTTGGTAGACGCAGGCTGGGCAACGAACCTTTAACAGGGGCTGGTGAAAACAATGAACACGGAATTTAAAGATAAAGCCATGCTGGTAACAGGCGCGGCAAGCGGAATAGGCCGTGCGGTAGCCGAAAAATTTGCAGAATGCGGCGCCATAACCATACTTGCGGATATCAACCTGGAAGCGGCTGTAAGTACCGCAAGGGAAATTGCTGAGAAATTTCCCGGCGTACAGGTGGTTTCCATGAAGGTAGACGTAACCGACCCAAAAAGCTGCAAAGCACTGATGGATGAAATTACAAGCGAATTCGGCAGCCTTTATGGAATGGCGCACTGCGCCGGAGTGCTGGCAAACGCGCCCTTTGTGGACATCCCCAAAAAAGATGTGGATTTTGTTATCGACGTCAACTTAAAAGGAACGCTTTACATACTTCAGGCGGCGGGCAGCGTTATGCTCAAGCAGGGGTATGGAAAGATATGCGTGGTTGCGTCCAAGGCAGGAAAAATCGGCACACCTACCCTGGCGCACTATGCTGCCTCAAAGTTTGGTGTAATCGGCCTGGTGCAGACGGCCGCAATGGAGTGGGGCGAGGCCGGCGTATACGTAAACTGCGTGTGCCCGGGCGAGGTAGACACGCCTATGCTGCGGAAATCTTACGAGAAAATATGCGAAATCGAAGGTATTACGATGGAGGAGCAGGTAAAGATCGGTTCGTCGATGTCGCTGGTGAAAAGGCTTTCGCCGCCCGAAAATATCGCAAACTGCATGCTGTTTTTGCTAGGCAAACAGTCTGACGAGATTATCGGGCAGGCCATCAATGTGGATGGCGGCATCATATTCCATTGAGGGAGGAGAATTTTATGGCATTAACAGGCAAAGTAGTTTTTGTAACAGGCGCAGCGAGGGGAATTGGCCGCGCAGCCGCACGCATCATGGCAGAGCAGGGCGCAAAAATCGTTGCGGTGGATATGCGCGAAGAAGGCATTCGTGAAACGGCTGAGCTCATTCAAAAGGGCGGCGGGCAGGCGATTGCTGTAACGTGCGATATATCCAGCAATGATTCGGTGGAGAAAGCTGTAAAAACAGCGGTGGATGAATACGGCCGGATTGACGTGCTGTTCAACAACGCCGGCATCGTTGGCCCGGGGGCAAAGTTCCTGGAAATAAAAGAGGAAGACTATGACATGATTATGGGCATCAACACCAAAGGACCCTTCCTTGTAAGCCGGGCTGTCGGAAAAGTGATGAAACAGCAGGGAGGCGGAAGGATCATCAATACGTCTTCCGTTTCCGGCAAGCAGGCGGAATACGGCGCGACCGTTTATTGCATGTCTAAGGCGGCTGTCAGCATGCTGACGCAGGCGCTTGCCATAGAGCTGGGAGAATACGGCGTTTCTGCTGTGGCAATTTGCCCCGGGCATATCAAAACGCCCATGCTTACGCAGGGCTTTGCCGACCGGGCAAAGGCCGAGGGCAAAACGGAAGAAGAATACTACGCCGAGCATACCAAGCAGATTCCCATCGGGCGGTTTGCGGAGCCGGAAGAAATTGGTGCGCTGGTAGCCTATCTGGCGGACGAAAAATCGTACTATGTGGACGGATGTGACATCATTGCATCCGGCGGACAAATCACGCATTGACAATGTTTTGTGAGGAAAAGGCCTCACTGAATACAAAAAGAGAAGGAGAGAAAAATGAAAAAATTATTGACAGTAGTTCTGGTAGCCGTATTTGCACTGATGGCGTTTACGGCTTGCTCGGGCGGCGGAGGCGCAGAAGCCAGTGCTTCGCCCTCGGAAAGCGAATCGGTTGCGGCTTCGGAAGCCCCGTCCGAAAGCGCATCGGAAGAAGCAAGCGAAGCACCGTCTGAATCGGGCGATGCAGCAGCCGGCGGAAAAGTGAAATTTGGCGTTACGTTCCAAACGCTGGACAACACGATCTGGCTGCGCATGGAAGACGCAATGCGCGCCGCGCTGCGTGACGGCGACGAGCTGGTCGTTTTGAACGCGGAGTACGACAGCGCAAAACAGGTAACGCAGGTAGAAGACCTGATTGCACAGCAATGTAACGCCATCTTTGTTGTTGCGGTAGACGGCGCGGCCATTATGCCGGCGCTTAAAACAGCAAAGGATGCAGGCGTACCCATCATTCCCGTAAACATTCCTCCGGACAGCGACGAGAACGTAACGGCAGTCGTACAGACAGACAACTATCTTGCAGGCGTACAAATGGGCGAAGGCCTGCTGGCAGACTTCGGCGACGAGCCCTGCCAGGTTGGCGTGCTGGCGTTTGACGCAATTGAACCGGCACGGCTGCGTATCCAGGGATTTAAAGACACGGTTGAAGGTCACGACAACGTTGAAATCGTCATCACGCAGGATGCAATGCCTTCTACAGAGGAAGGGCTGCCCGTTCTGGAGAACATGCTGCAGGCAAAACCGGACATCAATGCATTCGTATGTGTAAACGACCTGCAGGCGTTTGGCGGAATTCAGGTGAAAAAGGCGCACGACCGCCCCGACATCAAAATCTACGCGGTAGACGGCAACCCGATTGCTGCGGAAGAGATCATTGCGGGAAATATGGACGGCACCTCGGCTCAGTTCCCCAACGAAGAAGGCCGGATTGCAGTTGAAACTGCGTACACGGTTATTGACGGCGGCACGGTGGAAAAAGAAGTCCTGGTTACGCCCCGGTGGATTAACAAAGACAATGCGGAAGCGTACCTGGCAGAAGTAGCAGAGCAATAAAACAGCCTATATAACGCACATAAGCGGTTTTCCGCGGGGCGGAGGGCATGCCCTCCGCCCCGTACGGAAAACCAAAAAATCGGAGCGTTATCACGAACAGGGGTGAAAAAATGAACGAATCCATATTGCTCGATATGAAAAACATCAATAAGAGCTTTCCCGGCGTAAAGGCGCTGGACGGCGTGCACCTGGAAGTTAAAAAAGGAGAGATACACGCTCTTCTGGGTGAAAACGGCGCAGGAAAGTCTACGTTGATTAAAATACTGGGCGGAATCTATAAAGCAGATTCCGGTGAGATTTATGTAAACGGCGAGCAGATCAACATACATGACGTTCAGTCTGCCGCAAAAACCGGCGTAAGCGTTGTTCACCAGGAGCTATGCCTTGCAGGCAACCTGACGGTTGCGGAAAACATATTTGTGGGCAGGGTTCCGGTAAAGAAACCGTTTGGGCTGACAGACCGGAAAACAATGAACAAAATGGCACGCGAGCTGTGCTTGAAATATGGGCTGGACCTGGACCCCGAAACGCACCTGGATAAGCTTACGATTGCCCAGCAGCAAATGGTGGAGCTGGCAAAGGCGCTTTCGAAGGATGCACGCATTGTGGTGCTGGACGAGCCAACCGGGCCGCTTACGGACGCCGAAATTAAAAAACTGTTTGACGCAGTCCGCAACCTGAAAAAACAGGGAGTTTCATTTATCTATATATCCCACAGGATGGACGAGATATTTGAGCTTGCAGACAGGGCGACGATTTTGAGGGATGGAAAATACATCGCGACAAAAGAAGTATCCGATTTGACATATAACTCTCTGGTAAACCTGATGATCGGCCGCGAAATGAGCGAAATGTTTGTTCCGCCGAATGCTACGGTGGGCGACGTTATACTGGAAGCAAAAAACATCAGCATAGGAAACCGCGTAAAAAATGTCAGCCTGAAAGTAAGAAAAGGCGAGGTGCTGGGCCTTTATGGCCTTGTAGGCTCCGGGCGGACAGAGCTTGTGCGCGGTATATGCGGTGTCGACAAGATCGATTCCGGCGAGATTTGGATCGAAGGAAAGAAAGCCAACATTCATAAACCGCAAGACTCGATCGGCCACGGCATCAGCCTGGTTCCCGAAAACCGGAAGGAACAGGGGTTGATACTAATCAACAGTGTGGCGTTCAATATGACGATCGGTATTTGGAAAAAAATCATTACCGGTATCCATATACGAAAAAAATACGAGCAGAATGTCATTACAAAGTATGTTGAAAAGCTTGCCGTAAAAACACCGTCGCTTTCGACACTGGTAGACAACCTGTCGGGCGGAAACCAGCAAAAGGTGGTTATTGCAAAAGCGCTGGCAACCGAGCCCAAAATATTGATTATGGACGAACCGACGCGCGGCATAGACGTAGGCGCCAAAAAAGAGATTTACGAGATTATGAACGCGCTTGTCAACGAGGGAGTTGCAATCGTAATGATCTCTTCGGAGCTGCCCGAGCTCATTGGCATGAGCAACCGCGTCGCCGTTATGCACGAAGGCGTTATGACGGGCGAACTTGCGGAAGGCGAAGTAACGGAAGAAAAGATTATCGTATTTGCTACAGGGGGGCAAACAAATGAACAATAACAATAGCAGAGCGCAGACGCTCAAAAAAAATCCTGTAATTAATTATATTTTGACAAACTGGGGTATGCTTGTCGGTTTGATTGCGCTATGTGTCATTTTCACCCTGACATCCGAGAACAATAACTTCGCAAGCTCCACCAATATCATCAACATCCTGCGGCAGATATCCATGAATGCGATCATTGCATTCGGTATGACGATGGTCCTCATCATCGGTGGGATTGACCTGTCCGTAGGCTCTGTATCCGCGCTTTGCGGCTGTACGGCTGTTGCGGTTATCAACGGGGGGCTGGGCCTTCCGATGGGCATTCTGGCAGCGCTGGGCATTGGCGCACTGATCGGCTTTGCAAATGGATTCATTATTGCAAAAGTGAAAATGCCTCCGTTTATTGTAACACTGGCTATGATGCAGATTGCCCGCGGATTTGCCTACATCTATACGGACGGAAAACCTACGCCCATCAGCCACGAAGGGTTCGACGCAATCGGCAACGGCAGCATTGGCGTCATCCCCATCCCGATCATACTGATGATTGGCGCGCTCATCATTACTTCGCTGATTTTAAACCGCACACGCTTTGGCCGCAATATCTATGCGATTGGCGGTAACCGCGAATGCGCGCACTTCTCGGGCGTAAACGTTCCGGCAACGGAAGTATGGGTATATGTAACAAACGGTCTTTTGACAGCAGTATCCGGGCTGATCCTTACATCCCGCATGGGCTCTGGCCAGCCAATGGTAGGCGAAGGCGCCGAAATGGACGCCATTGCTGCCGCGGTACTGGGCGGCGCAAGCTTCTCCGGAGGAATTGGGCGCATTGGCGGCACGATCATCGGTGCGCTGGTGCTGGGCGTGCTGTCTAACGGCCTCAACCTTTTGCAGGTCGGGTATTATTGGCAGCAGGTTATCAAGGGCGCAATCATTCTTGTTGCGGTGTATGTTGACCTGATCAAAAAACAAAAGTAGTATAAAGATATAAATTTTTTGAGAGAAGAGGTTTTTATAAAATGGAACTTACGAAACTATTTACACCACTGAAGCTCGGCAACACCGAGATAAAAAACCGCATGATCGTATCCCCGATGGTTATGAATTATTGTACAGAAGACGGTATGGC
>JBMNTU010000016.1:0-27700 GCA_050945895.1 Christensenellaceae bacterium
CTTTACAATTATCTGCTCTGTTGTGTATTTTTTCCTTGCCATCTCCATTCTCCTTCTTCGTTAGTTTATCATCACTCCACTAACTTTGGAACTGGTTCAAGGATTGGGGGGCACGCCATGTGGAAATAAACAGGGAAATCGTACATTCCTTTTTTGAAGACACAGGAGCCAATGTTGAAGACGCGGTAGACGGAAAGGATGCACTGAATAAATTTACTTCCTCTCCAGAGGGGTATTACGACCTGATTTTTATGGATATCCAGATGCCTGTGATGGACGGCTGCGAAGCAACCCGGTACATTCGCGCGCAAAACAGGAAGGATGCGGAAAACCTGGTTATTTTGGCTATGACAGCCAATGTTTTTAAAGAGGATATGGCCATGGTGGCGGAAGCGGGGATGAACGGGCATATTGGCAAACCAGTCGAATATCTTTCAACAATGAAAACAGTAGCAAGGATTTTTTCCCGGTTACCAGCAAAGTAATAAATCGGCAGGTGGAATAGACCATTGCTGCCATTCCTTCCTTTGCCTGTGTATACAGGATGGGGAGGATTTTTATATGAAAAGAAGTAAAACGCTTTACTATTTTAGTATAATAAATTATAATAGTGTCTGCTGGCAAGCTGGGCATATGTGCGCGGTTTGCGCTAATACAGCAAATGATAGAGTGTGATTTTTGGAAAGGAACAATTTTTAACATGAAAAAAACTCTGATAGTATTGCTTGCTTGTGTAATGGTTTCATTTGCCTTTATGGCATGCTCGCCTGCCAAATCTGAACCGGCGGCTTCACCTTCTGTAGGTGCGGAGGAACCGGCGGTGCCAGAAGAATCTGCCGAGGCGACTGCAGAAGAATCGGCAGCATCCGAAGGCGGTGCGTCGGACGATTCTCTTGAAAAGATTATGGCAAACGGAAAATTCCTGATGGGGCTGGATGACAGCTTTCCTCCGATGGGCTTTCGCGACGAAAACGGAGACTTGGTTGGGTTTGATATAGACCTTGCCCGTGCGGTTGCAGAGCATATGGGAATTGAGGTAGAACTTGTGCCCATCGATTGGAGCACAAAGGAGCTGGAGCTCGATTCGGGCAACATCGACGTTATATGGAATGGATATACCATTACGGATGAGCGCAAAGAAAAAGTTTTGATGAGCGAACCGTATATGGAAAACATGCAGGTGATCCTGGTTAAGGAAGATTCGGAAATTCAGGCGCTTGCCGATTTGGAAGGCGCTAAAATAGCTGTACAGGAAGGCTCTTCCGCGCAGTCTCTTTTAACGGAAGATGCTTCTATGGCCGATCTTCTGGCATCTTTTGATGAGTTGGTTGGATTTAAAGATTATGTTACGGCATTGCTTGATATCGATTCTGGGCAGGCGCAGGGGCTTGCGGTAGACCTTGTGGTTGCGGACTACTATATGGCGAAAAAGCCGGGCGAATACAGAATTTTAGATGAAACGCTTGCGCCCGAGCAATATGGTATTGGCTTCAGGAAGGCCGACCAGGCATTTCATGACGCAATGATGCAGGCGTTGAAGGAAATGAAAGAAGACGGGGCTGCTGCTGCGGTCAGCAATGTATGGTTTGGCAGAGATGTAACGATGTTCTAGTTTAAAATGTCTAGCAGCCGGGCAGGGCATATTGGTATATGTACTGTCCGGCTTTTTTGGGAGAAGGGGTATATATGGAATATTTCCTGAAATTGTTTCCGGAGCTTGCCAGCGGGCTGGGTACAACGCTGTCCCTGTTTGCGTTAACACTTTTATGTTCCATTCCGCTTGGCTTTCTTGGGTCGCAGGTCAGCCTTTCAAAAAACCGTGTTGTACGCTTCTTGTATAACCATGTCTATGTTTTGGTTATGCGCGGCACGCCGCTTATTTTGCAGGTAGCGTTTTTGTATTTCGGGCTCAATATTTTATTTACTACCATGGGGGTGGACTTTCGGATTCAGCGTTTTGAGTCTGCCCTGCTTTCGTTTATTCTGAATTATACGGCGTATTTCAGTGAAATTTTTCGCGGGGGCGTGCAGAGCATCAACCGGGGGCAATATGAGGCGGCTTCTGTTCTGGGTTTGACAAAACGCATGACAACGACAAAAATCGTTATACCACAGGTGTTTAAAATGGTTATGCCTTCCATTGGAAACGAGGTCATTATTCTTGTGAAGGATACGGCGCTTGTGAGCATCATCGCTCTTTCGGACTTGATGAAGGTAGCGTATTCTGCGGTAACGCGCGATGCTGTTGTTACGCCGTTTATTGTAGCGGCCATATTCTATTTGCTAATCAATGCGGTGGTAACGGTGGTATTGAAGCAGATTGAAAAACGGATGGACTATTATAAGGTATAAGATAGGAAAACGATGAATATTCTGGAAGTAGCACACCTGCATAAAAGCTTTGACGGGCACGAGGTTTTAAAGGATATTTGCCTTACCATGGAAAAAGGCGAGGTAATGGCGATTATCGGGCCTTCGGGTAGCGGAAAATCTACACTGTTGCGATGCATCAATTGCCTGGAGCGGGCAGAGAAGGGCAGCATTGTTTTGGATGGAATCCAGATTGCACAGGAAAAGGATGGGGTTACCGAGTACCTAAAGGACGACGAACTGCGGATGGCCCGCCTGCACCTTGGCATGGTATTCCAAAACTTCAATCTCTTCCCGCATTTGTCTGTGCTGGAAAACATTATGCTGGCTCCTACAAACGTAGATAAAAAAGAAAAAACGAAGGCGAAAGCGGAAGCGATGGAACTGCTCGACAAGGTTGGGCTGCGTGAAAAGGCGGACGCTTATCCGTATTCGCTGTCTGGCGGGCAGGCGCAGAGGGTGGCCATTGCACGCGCCCTTGCCATGGACCCGGATATCCTTTGCTTTGACGAGCCTACCTCGGCGCTCGACCCGGAACTGACTGGAGAGGTGTTGCATGTAATTAAAGAACTTGCAAAAGAGCACATGACAATGCTCATTGTTACGCACGAAATGGGTTTTGCAAAGGAAGTGGCGACAGAAGTATGCTTTATGGACGACGGTCGGATATTGGAGCGGGGCGAGCCGGGAGAATTGCTCGTTAATCCAAAAGAAGAACGGATACGGGCCTTTTTGAACAAGTTGATTAGTATATAATAAAAAAGCCGGGCAACGCCCGGTTTTTTTATCTGTTCATTTTTTAAACCTGCTCTTGTGGCGCACGAATGCGCTATTGGTTATTGGATGGCTGCAAAACATCTGCCTGGTCCGGGTTTTTGCCAAACCATTTTTCCGCATAACTGCACGACGGTATGACAGACCAGCCTTCTTTGCGGATCTTCTCCATTGCTGCACGGATCAACTTGTCTGCAACACCCTGACCGCGAAGGGAAGAATCTACAAACGTGTGGTCGATGTCTACGACGCCGTCGGAAACGGAAGGAAAGGTGATTTCCGCAATCATCTTTCCGGATGCATCGTTCAGATATATCCGGTTTTCTTCGTAAATAAAATCCATTTTAAACCTCCTGGTAAAAATATATAGCTCTGTACAAGCATATTAACAAAACAAACAGAAAACTACAATAAGTATACAGAAAAAGCAAATGAAAGGGCAGCTTTTTAATAAAGCATACAAAATAACTATAAAAGGTGCTATAATTATGCTATGAAATACTAATGGATATTTGGAGGCAGAAAACATTGGGCGGTATATTTGGTGTTGCATCAAAGGAAAACTGTGTTTATGACCTTTTCTTCGGTACGGATTACCATTCCCACTTAGGTACACACCGCGGCGGAATGGCAGTCTATTCGGACGGGCGATTTCAAAGAGCGATTCACAATATTGAAAATGCACCTTTCCGTACGAAATTTGAGCGTGATGTAGATGAAATGGAAGGACGGCTGGGCATCGGATGTATTTCGGATACCGCACCGCAGCCGCTTACAGTGCGTTCGCACATGGGAACTTTTTCCATTACCACGGTAGGGCGGATTAACAATGCAAGTAAGCTTGTCGAACATTGTTATAAGGGCGGCATTGCCCAGTTTTCCGAAATGAGCAACGGCAAGCTGAATCCGACAGAGCTGGTGGCGTCCCTGATCGCCAGCCGAGGATCGCTGGCGGACGGGATTCGCTATGCGCAAAATATGATCGAAGGCTCTATGACAATGCTTGTTATGACAAAAGATGGAATTTATGCGGCGCGCGACCGCGCAGGACGAACGCCGCTTATAATAGGCAGGAAAGAAGAGGCGTATGCTGTTGCATCTGAAAGCTTTTCCTATTTGAACTTAGGATATGACCATTACAAAGAATTGGGGCCGGCAGAAATTGTATGGATAACGGCAGATGGTGTGGAAACCATCCAGCAGCCCAAACGGGAAATGAGCATCTGTACTTTCCTCTGGACATATTACGGTTACCCCACTACTTCCTACGAGGGAATTAACGTAGAGGAAATGCGCTATCGGAGCGGCAGTATGCTGGCAGACAGAGATACGGAACGGCCAGACCATGTGGCGGGGGTGCCGGACTCGGGTACGGCATACGCAATCGGTTATTCGAACAAATCTGAAATACCGTTTTCTCGCCCGTTTATCAAATATACGCCCACCTGGCCGCGGTCGTTTATGCCGCCTAACCAGAAAATGCGGAATTTGATTGCCAGAATGAAGCTTATTCCGGTTGATACGCTGATTCGCGGCAAAAGCCTTTTAATGATCGACGATTCTATTGTACGAGGAACGCAGATGCGTGAAACGTCGGAGTTCCTGTTTGGCGCGGGTGCCAAAGAAGTGCATGTGCGGACGGCCTGCCCGCCCTTGCTATTTGGATGTAAATTCCTGAATTTTTCGCGCTCGACCTCCGACTTGGACCTGATTGCGCGCAGGATCATCAATCGGCGGGAAGGCGAGGTTCCGCGCCATGTTTTGGACGAATACGCCAATCCGGACAGCGACCGCCACCAGGAACTGGTGCAGGATATATGTAAAGAAATGAACTTTACATCGCTTTTATATCATAGATTGGATGATTTGAAACAATCTATTGGGATTGATTCTTGCAAGCTTTGCACCTATTGCTGGAATGGGGAGGAATAGCAGCACGGCGAGCAAACAACTGTAAAGTGTGGGGAGATATGAACGTGGACAAAAATGATGGAAGGGAAACAGCACGGCATTTTGCGGAAAATCTGGAAACAATTATCAATGCAACGGGCATTGGTATGTGGGATTGGGACCTTGAAACCGGTAAAATCGTACACAGCGGCCAGCTGGAGCGCATTGCAGGATACGAGGACGGGGAAATGCCGGCGAGCGACAAAAGTGCGCGCGACCTGCTGATTTATTCGCTTGACAGGAAACGGGCAGATGATGTTATTCAATTGTGCATCGACGGGAAACTCGATAGCTACGAAACGGAATTTAGAATTACATGCAAAGACGGCAGCATTAAATGGGTGCAAGACAGGGGCGCAGTGGCGGAGCGCAATAAAAATGGAGCCGCCGTGCGCATTGTTGGAATGTTTTACGATGTAAACCGCTTTAAGCAAACGGAAGAATCCCTTGCGGAGAAGGTGCGTTTGTTGGATTTTGCTGCGGGAATTTCTGGGCTTGGTACGATTGAATGGGATGTGCAACACGACGTACTGCGGTTTGATGAAGACCTTATACGTCTGTTTGGCTACGATGCTTCAAGCATGCCAAAGACCTTCAACGATTTGCAGCGTTTTTTGTATCCGGAGGAATTTGCAGCGCTGGCGCAGGAATTGACGGCGCATATAAAAACAGACGACGAGGAAACAGTTTATGCCAAACAGCTCCGAGTACGCCATAAAAACGGGGATATGATATGGGTTATGGTAAATGCGCGCATTGTTGAGTGGGATAGTGATGGCGGCGCCAAGCGCATGGTAGCGGGTGTGCTGAATGTTGACCGCATGGTGCGTGCAGAAGTGGAGGCGCAGCATGCGCTTGTGGAAAACAGGCGGCACAAGGAACGGTTGGAGCAGGAAATACTGGATACCACAAAAGACTTGGAAGTTGCGCGGCGAACGAGCACCGCAATGTTTGAAGCAAACCCCAATATGAATCTGATTTTTGACGACCGATTTGAAGCGATCGACTGTAACCCGGCATTGCTGGAATATTTTGGCTATACGGAAAAAGATGTGCTGCTGAATAATATCCTGGATATATTTAAAGCGGCCATCCCCGAACGAGAGGCAGACGGCAAACCGATTCCCGGATTTACGCAGTATTTGCTTGAAACTGCGCATTCGGGCATATCTGAATTTGAGACGCCTTTCCAGATGAACGGTAAAGAAATCCCCATGCATATCATTATGAAACGCATTGCCTATAACGACAGCTTTGCGATTGCCGTATACCAGGTAGACCTTACCTCGGTCAAAACAACGGAAAACGAGCTTTTGCGCCAGGAAGAACTGTTGATTGCAGTGAATTCTATGGCTTCGCTGTTGATGGAATCGACAACAGAGGATTTTGGAAAAACATTGGAAAAAAGCCTGGAAATGCTTGGCGAAGGATTGCGGGTAAACCGGGCATACCTCTGGAAGAACGAAATGATTGATGGAAAGCTTTGCGCCCGTGAATCGTGTACATGGCGAGATGAAAAAACACCCGATTGGGAGCCGGGCAATGCACGGAATCTTTTTTATGATGAGTTTGTTCCCAACTGGCAGGAAGTTTTGAATCTTTTCAAAGAGTCCGACCTCTCGATTAATGAATTTCCGGGCATAGAAAAATGGTTCCCCAGCCTGAAGGATGAAATGGCTATTTTGCTGGTTCCTATTTTGTTGCAGGGAAAATTTTGGGGATTTATGGGGTTCGAAGACTTTGCAGATGCAAACCGCGTATTTACACCCGGAGAACAGAATATTATTCGCTCGGCCGGTATACTGATTGGTGCGGCGGCGCTGCGGAACGAAATTATGGAAAACCTGATGGCGGCAAAGGAACAGGCCGTTTTGGCGTCGCGCGCAAAAAGCGACTTTTTATCACGGATGAGCCACGAGATCCGAACGCCTATGAATGCAATTATTGGCATGACAACAATTGGAAAAAAAGCACACAACACGACGAAAAAACAATATTGCTTAGAGAAAATCGATACTGCGTCGCGGCAGCTGCTGGACCTCATAAATGATGTTTTGGATATGTCTAAAATTGAGGCGAATAAGCTAGAAATATCTGAAAACGAATTCAATTTTGAAAAAATGATGGAAAATGTTTTCCATGTAGTAGGCATAAAAATGGAAGAAAAAAACCTGACGCTTACATGCAGCTTCCGCAATGTGTTTAAAAGGAAAGTGATTTGTGATGAACTCAGGCTTTCTCAGGTGTTGATTAATCTTTTGAATAATGCGGCGAAGTTTACGCCCGAAAATGGGAATGTAGATGTAAAAGTCGAGCATATTGTGAAGGAGGATGGTGGATCGGCGCTGCATATAGAAGTGAAGGACGATGGAATTGGAATGACCCGTGAACAGCAAAAACGCTTATTTAGTGCGTTTGAGCAAGCGGACGGCAGCACGACCCGCAAATACGGTGGAACGGGGCTGGGCCTTGCTATCTGCAAAAGCATCGTCCGCCTGATGGGCGGCGATATATGGGTGGAAAGTGAAGAGGGAAAGGGCTCTTGCTTTATATTTGAAGTAAACTTTTCTTGGGGCAAAAGCCTGAAGAATGCTCTTAATACAGGCAAAATAGACAAGGATGTCCGGGTGCTTGTCGTGGATGATTCGGAAGATGTGCTGGAGTATTTTCATAACATACTTTCAGGCTTCTGTATTGGCTGCGATACTGCGCTTAACGGGGAGGAAGCGGTTCGAAAAGTGCAGGAGGCCCAGGCGCCGTATGATATTATTTTTGTTGATTGGCGTATGCCCGGGATGAGCGGCAAGGAAACGGTAAAAAGCCTGCGAAAGGTGATGCATGGTAGCGAGGCGCTGGTAATGATATCGGTGGCGGACAGCGCCGATGTAGAAAACGATATGGAAAGCCTTGCAATAAACAAAGTGTTGGCAAAACCGGTATTGCCGTCTACTCTGTTTGATACGATTGTCAGCCTGACAGGGCAGAGCATTACAAAGGAAACGGCAGTGCATGATACAGCGAATTATAGCTGGAAGGGAAAACGTCTGCTGCTTGTGGAGGATATTGAAATCAACCGTGAAATTATTATGACGATTTTGGGGGAAACAGGAATAGAGATAGAAATAGCCGAGGACGGTATTGAGGCAGTGGAAATGTTCCGGGATAATGGACCGTACGATTTGATTTTGATGGATATACAAATGCCAAGGATGGATGGACTGGACGCAACAAGGCATATTCGCGCGAGCGGCGCATGGAATTATGAAACAGTGCCCATTGTTGCAATGACCGCAAACGCTTTTACTGAAGATGTAAAAAAATGCCTGGATGCAGGGATGGACAGCCATGTTGCAAAGCCAATCGATGTAAACGAGCTATTTTTGAATATGGGAGAACACCTGTCGTAAACGATTATGAGCAGCATAGGGGATAGCAGATTGGTGCAAATAGTCCTTTTGGGAGGCGAAATAAATGGGGAGCGTTGAATGAAAAAGAAAATATTGATTGTTGACGACAGTGTTTTTTTTCAGAAGCAGATGCAAAAGACATTGATTACCGCCGGATATGAGGTTGCAACGGCAGGAAATGGGCACGATGCACTTAGCATGGTCATTGCGGAAAAGCCAGACCTGGTGCTTTTGGATGTAGAGATGCCGGGTATGGACGGGTTTGAAGTTTGCCGTATTTTGCGTGAGCAGGAGAGCAACAACCTAATGCCCATTATTATGATTACAAGCAAGGACGACCAGGATGATAAGCTGATTGGTCTGGAACTTGGCGCGGACGACTATATCGTAAAGCCGTTTGATGAACGGGAGCTGTTAAGCCGCATCCGTAACACACTGCGCCGGATAGAAAGAAACCGATCGGCCAGCCCGCTTACTGGTTTGCAGGGAAACATCGAAATACAACGGGAAATCAACAGCCGGATTTCGAAAAACCAGGATTTTTCTGTAGTGTATTTAGATATTGACCATTTTAAGGCATACAATGATAATTATGGATTTATCCACGGAGATACGGTTATTAAGCTGACGGCAGACATTATGGTTTCGCAGGTCAAACTGTTTGGCAATCCGGATGATTTTTGCGGCCATATTGGCGGGGACGATTTTGTGTTTATTTCATCGATGGATAAGGCAGAGCGAATATGCCAAGAGATTATCGCGGATTTTGATGAAAAAATACGTGAGCTTTTTAGCCCGGAAGATTTGAAAAATGGATATATCCAAAACATAAATAGGAGGGGAGAGGTAGAAAAAACGCCCCTTACATCTATTTCGCTTGCAATTGTGCCTTGCCCGGCGGGACGGTTTGGGCATGCGCTCGAAATATCGGAAACGGCAACGGAGCTTAAAGGTCAGGTTAAAAAAATGACAGGCAGCAGCTTTATGATTGATCGCCGCACCAGCCAGCCTAGCAGCCGGAACCCTGCGACGCCAGAACCTCATCAAGGATAGGAATAGAAGCTGCGGCACCCTTTCTGGATACTGTGATGGCCGCTGCGCGTGCAGCGAGGTCCAGTAATTGAGCAGTGGGCAGGCCGGCGTACAGACCATAGACAAAGTAACCGGTAAAGGTATCTCCGGCGGCAGTCGTATCCACGGCGTTTGCTTTATATGCAGCCTGTGTAAAAATTGTGGAGCCGTCAAAATATTGCGCACCCTCGGAACCAAGTGTCAGGCAAATGTTGGCGCGGGCATAACGCTTATGTATATTTGGAATGATATCGTTGATACTGTTTGCTCCTGAAAGCGCGAAGCCCTCGATTTCATTGATCAGAAAATAAGAAATTTTTTCGAGTGGCAGCGCAAGAATCTGCTCATCGAAGGGTGACGGGTTTAAAATGATCGTCATTTCTTTTGCGGCGGCGGTTTCAATTAAGTATGGAAGTTCGCTGATTTCGTTTTGCAGCAGAAGGATATCACCGGCGCTAAAATGCTGGAGTGTTTCTTCGATTTGCTTTTTGGAAATAGAAAGGTTGGCGCCTCCGAAATACAAAATACAGTTTTGCCCGTTTGCATCGACCTGGATGATTGTATGACCGGATACGATGCTTTGCGTACGGATAAATTCGGTATTGACATGGTGTTCTGCAGCCGATTCCAAAAGCAGATTGCCATCCTTGCCAATTGCGCCCGCCATATATATGGGAATACCCGTTTTAGCGACAGCAGTCGCTTGGTTTAACCCTTTGCCTCCGGAAAAAATATGGTAACCGTTAGCGGCCAGGGTTTCGCCGGGGCGTACAAAATGCGGTACGCTATACACATAATCGATATTCAGGGAACCGAAGCACAATACTTTCATAGTTTTTTCCTTTCTGTAATTGAGGAAATGCAAGACAACGAACTCTAAAACCATTATAGCCCGGTTCTTACTGGAGGTAAACAGGAGAATGGTAAATATGTGTCATGTATTGCGGCAGATGCATTTTTTTATTACAATAAATGTATGTGACAACTGACAGAGGAGCAGATATGAGATGTCAAGTGCGAGCGACTTTATAAAAAAACACAGCATCGGGCCGGATACGATTTCCATCGAAAACGAAATGGAAACATATCTTTGTGAGATGGAGCGTGGATTGAGCAGGGAAAGCAGCTCGCTGGCAATGCTGCCATCGTTTATTGCATTAAATGGCGGCGTGTTGCTTGAAAAGCCGATTGTTTGTGTTGATGCAGGCGGAACAAATCTGCGGATTACACAAGCATGGTTTAATGCTCATGGGGAATTTTCCTGTGGCGGAATAGACAGGCGCATTATGCCGGGAGCGGTGCATGCACTTTCGGCAGAAGAGTTTTTTGAAGCACTGGCGGAATGTATTGCTCCTTACCTGAAAGAAACCCCTGAGTTGGCGCTTTCGTTTGCCTATCCCGGTACTATTTTCCCGTCCGCCAACCAAGCGTTTGGGCGAGATAATATCGATTGCGAGATTTTAAAAATGACAAAGGAAATTAAGGTGCGGGGCCTGGAAGGAAAAAACGTGGGTGCCGAGCTTTCTGGTGTGTTCAAAAAAATGGGCATTTCGCCCGTTCGTTATATTCTGCTAAACGATACAGTTGCAACCGCCCTGGCTGGTATGGCCGAAGGCATGGGCAAAGACTACGGTACTTATGTAGGCACAATTTTGGGAACGGGAAGCAACAGCTGTTATGTGGAAAAAACCACATGCATAGCAAAGGCTTCCGGGTTTTCGCAGGAGGGTTGCATGCTCGTTAATATAGAGGCCGGCTGGTATGACAAGCTGCCGCGCTCTGGCCTGGATATTGCGTTTGATAAAACACAAAGCGAACCGGGGCGTGCAATCGCCGAAAAAATGGTGAGCGGGGCCTACCTTGGCAACCTATGTCTTTTTGTTTTGCAACAGGCTGTGAGGGAAGGCGTTTTGAGGAGTGAAAAGCTGCTACAGACCAGCACGCTTTCCGGGCAGTCAGTCAGTGCTTTTTTAAAAGACGGCTCGGGTGCGCTGGCGGGGTTGCTTTTGCAGGATGATGGGGAGCGTCAGGCTGCGCGAGAGATTATTTTCAGCATTGTCCGGCGCGGAGCCCGCGTAGGTGCATTGCAAATGGCGGCAGCAGCGGAAAAAGCTGTCAAGACAAATAATACATTGTGTCTGACGGCGGAGGGTGCAACCTATGAAAAAATGTATGGACTAAAGGAAGAACTGAAAAGCGCGCTGTTTGCTTATCTGGAAAAGCGTGGATACAGCGCCGATTTGAAAGTGATTGAAAATGCAGTATTAAAAGGATGCGCGATTGCAGGATTATGCAATTGAATCTAAAAAACCGGGGGAAGTAAAATATGGGACAGATAACCTTTATAACGGGCGGCGCACGCAGCGGGAAGAGTAAATTTGCACAAAAGCTTGCAGACGATCGGGCAATAGACATTGCATACGTCGCTACGGCTGTTGAAACGGATATGGAAATGCGGGCGCGCATCGAGCACCACCGCGCCAGCCGACCGTTGGACTGGCAGACATACGAATATCCGTATAATCTGTTGGACTGTTTTCGAAATACGCATCACCAGCTTTATCTGGTGGATTGCGTTACAGCCTATATTACAAATCTGTTGATTCGCATTATGCCTGAATCTGCGGAAGAAAATATAGAACTGGATACAATCTATAATGTTGAGAGTCAAATCAAGCAAGAAATGCAGGAAATTGCTGCGTTTATGCGTGCGGACGATGCGGAGTATGTTGTTGTTTCCAACGAAGTAGGAATGGGGATCGTTCCGGAATATGTGCTTTCGCGCGTTTTCAGGGATATTTCGGGTAGGGCAAATCAATTGTTTGCCGAAGCCGCGGACGAAGCATATTTTATTGTGAGCGGCATTCCAATGAGGATAAAGCCATGAATGCACTAAAGCGAATGGGGCTGGCATTTTCGCTTATGACCCGGCTGCCCGTGAAACTGGATAAGTTTTGGATTGAACCGCGCGATTACGCAGAATGTACCGGATGGTTTTTTTTGCCTGCATTGTTTGTGGGGGCAGCCAGCGCTTTTGTATACTGGTTGTTTTTGCTGACGGGCATTCCTTATCTGGCGGCGCTGATGTGTGTGCTTGCAAATGTTTTTTTGACGGGAGGATTGCATATAGACGGCTTGGCAGACACATGCGATGCTTTTTTTGCCCACAAGGATAAAGTGCAGACGCTGGCAATATTGAAGGATAGCAGGCAGGGGACGTTTGGCGTGCTGGGCCTCGTATTTGCAGTAGGAATAAAGACGGTGTTGATCGGGCAGCTTGGCACGGCAGGGATTTGTTTCATCGTTTTGGCACCGGTTTGCGGAAAAATTCCGTTGATGTTGTGTGCGTTGGAAGGAAAGTATCCGCGGGTAGAGGGCATGGGAAGGCATATCATTGGCCGCGTTTCGCAGGCGACGGGTTTTATTGGCGTTTTGCTGCCGGCGGCAATTGTGTACATTTTTGGCGGCTATGAAGTAAGCGGCTGTTCGCTGCCGCTGATGGTTTTAATCGGCCTCTTATTGAATCACATAGCAAATAAAAAGGCTGGCGGCGCAACGGGCGATGTTCTGGGCGCGTGTAACGAACTGGGGGAAATAGTATTTTTGATTGTGGCAGCAATATGGGCGTAAACTGGACCTTATTACGACATGGGCAAACGGATGCCAATTGGAAGGGCGTTTTTTTGGGAAACTCGGATGAATCTCTGAACGCCACTGGTGTTGCGCAAATACATGATGCGGCGGCTATGTTGAAAAAAGAAAGGTTTGACCTGCTATTATATGGCCCAAGCAGGCGCACACAGCAGACGGCGCAAATCCTCATGAAGGAGTTTCCGTGGTTGGATGCGGAGTTGGATTCCCAAATACGCGAGATTGACTTTGGACTCTTTGAAGGGCTGACAGCCAGCCAGATAGAACAGGCATATCCGCAGGACTGGGAACGGTATATGGAAGATTGGCAAACATACACATTTCCTGGCGGGCAAAGTATATTCGATTATTATTCGAATTGCAAAAACTTTACCGATGCTGTCCGGCAAAACCATGCAGGAAAAAGTATACTGATTGTAGCGCACAAGGGATTTATTGGTTGCGTGTTGTCTGCAATCCGCAGAACCGGGCTGCGCAGTATTTTTGATTATCCGCTTCAAAACGGCGAATTCATTTCATGCGAGCAATAAATTCCTGTTTCATTTTTTATGCAATTATATTATAATAATATATTGTGGTTTAGAATATTCAACTAAGCAAGTTTTTTGTTATCGATTATCCGCCCGCTACTGGCAGGGAAGAACCGGGGGTTTGCAGATTGGAACATTTAATTTTTCAAAAAGACATAGAATGCATGGGCCGAAAGGAAATGCAGGCGTTGCAGCTTGAGAGGCTGAAGCATACGGTGTTGTATGCTTACGAAAATGTGCCGCATTATAAAAAAAAGTTTGACAGCATTGGGCTTAAGCCCGAGCATATAAAGTTGTTAAAAGACATACAAAAAATACCGCTTACAACAAAAGACGACCTGCGGGAGAATTATCCATATGATATGGTTGCGGTACCCATGAAAGATGTGGTGCGCGTACATGCGTCTTCCGGAACCACGGGCAATCCGACAGTAGTGGCATATACAAAAAATGACCTTGAAATGTGGTCGGATATTGTGGCGCGCGTTGTATATGCGGCGGGCGTACATCCGCACGATATTGCGCAGATTTCGTTTGGATACGGACTTTTTACCGGTGGATTTGGGCTGCATTACGGCCTGGAGAAAGCCGGGGTAACGGTGATCCCGATTTCCAGCGGCAATACCGAGCGCCAGCTAAAGATCATGCAGGACTTCCAGTCTACCGTGCTGATCAGCACACCGTCCTATGCACTTTATATGGGAGAAACCGCCCAGAAGCTGGGCGTGGATTTCGATAAGATGAAGCTGCGCATTGGGCTGTTTGGCGGAGAAGGCCACACAAAGGAAATGCAAAAGCAGATCGAGAAATATTTACATATACTGGACACCGAAAATTATGGTCTGTCCGAAGTGGTTGGGCCGGGCTATTCGGGCGAATGCTATATTCAGAACGGCATGCATATTGCGGAAGACCATTTTTATTCAGAGGTGATAGACCCGGATACCGGTGAAGTATTGCCCATTGGCGAAAAGGGAGAGCTTGTTATTACCAGTCTGACAAAAGAAGCGCTGCCTATTTTGCGTTACCGCACCAAAGACATTACGTCGCTGGACGACACGCCGTGCAAATGCGGGCGGACATCCATGCGTATGATGAAAACGTCTGGCCGGACGGACGACATGATGATTATTCGGGGCGTAAACGTATTCCCGTCGCAGATCGAAGAGGTAATTATGGCGATGGAAGAGGTTGCCCCGCATTATGAAATCGTGCTTTATACGGAAAACCATCTGGATAAAATCGAGGTTAAAGTAGAAGTTGCAGACCCCGAGTTGGTTACAAGCTATGCGGCGCTGGAAGCGCTGGAAGAGCGGATCAAGCATAATATATACACAATGTTGAATATGAATGTAAAGGTGACGCTGGTACAGCCGCAGTCGCTTGCAAGATTTGAAGGAAAGGCAAAACGCGTAACAGATATGCGTAAGATGTAGAGGATTGTATATGGAAAATAGAAAAATTATGCTGGGAAACGAGGCGTTTGCCCGCGGTGCTTACGAAGCAGGCGTTACGGTCGTGTCGTCCTATCCGGGAACGCCCAGCACGGAAATCACGGAAAACATTGTAAAGTATGACGAAGTATATGCGGAATGGGCCCCCAACGAAAAGGTGGCGCTTGAGGTTGCGGCAGGCGCGAGCTTTGGCGGCGCGCGCGCGCTTTGCTGCATGAAACATGTTGGCCTCAATGTGGCGGCCGACCCGCTTTTTACGGCATCCTATACGGGCGTGAACGGAGGACTTGTTATTGTTGTGGCGGACGACCCGGGAATGCATTCCAGCCAAAATGAGCAGGACTCGCGCTTTTATGCAAGAAGCGCGCATTTGCCCATGCTCGAGCCGTCTTCCAGTGCGGAAGCGCGGTCGTTTATCAAATTGGCATATACTATAAGCGAAAAATTCGATACGCCTGTGCTTGTTCGCTCTAATACGCGTATTTCTCATTCGAGAGGAATCGTTGAGATGGGCGAACGGCGAAATATGGGCGTAAAACCGTACGAAAAAAACATCCAGAAATATGTGATGATGCCCGGCATGGCAAAAGCACGGCATGTTGTAGTGGAAAAACGCATGAACGACCTTGCAGAATATGCGGAAACGCTGCAGATAAACACGGTGGAATATAACGACAAAAAAATGGGTGTAATAACCAGTGGAACCTGCTATAACTATGTAAAAGAAGCGCTGCCCGATGCCAGCGTTTTGAAGCTGGGGATGGTATATCCGCTGCCCCAAAAGCTGATTGCTGATTTTGCCAAAGAAGTGGAAACGCTTTATGTAATAGAAGAGCTTGAGCCGTTTATTGAAGACCAGGTAAAGGTAATAGGCATAGAGGTTAAGGGTAAAGAACTTTTCAGTGTACAGGGCGAATATTCTGTCAACCTAATCAAAGAAAAAATACTGGGTATAAAACAGACAACGGTTGACGTGGGAAGCCTTCCCAATAGGCCGCCCGTGCTGTGCCCGGGCTGTCCGCACCGTGCGGTATACTATTTGTTGAACCAGCTAAAGCTGACAGTAATGGGGGATATCGGCTGCTATACACTGGGGGCGTTTGCGCCGCTGAGCGCGCTCGATACAACGCTTTGCATGGGGGCATCCATTGGCATGGCGCATGGCATGGAAAAAGCACGCGGCAAGGATTTTGCAAAAAAACTGGTCAGTGTAATCGGGGACAGCACATTCATGCACTCCGGTCTTACAAGCCTGATTAACATGGTTTATAATGGGGCGACCTCTACGGTGCTTATACTCGACAATTCCACGACCGGTATGACCGGGCACCAAGACCATGCGGCAACAGGCAAAACTGCAAAGGGAGACCCTTCGCCGGCTGTCAATATTCCGGATTTGGTTCGGACAATTGGCGTAAAGCATGTACGTGTGCTGGATCCATTCGATTTGCGCGGCCTACGGGAAGCGCTTAAAGATGAGACAGAAAGGGAAGCGCTTTCCGTTATTATTACAAAGCGCCCATGTGTCCTGATAGATAAAACGGCCGTTCAGGATCCGTTTGTTGTTACGGACGACTGCAGAAATTGCGGAAGCTGTATGAAACTAGGCTGTCCGGCAATCATACAGGAGGAGAATGCCGTTCGTATCGATCAGACGCTGTGCATCGGCTGCGGACTGTGCATGGATGTTTGCCCGTTCTCCGCTATATCGGGAGGTGATGAGGCATGAAAAATATATTGATCGCCGGTGTTGGAGGGCAGGGAACGCTTTTGGCCAGCATGGTTTTTGGTCAGGTTGCGCTGGAGCTGGGGTACGACTTAAAGCTTTCCGAAGTGCATGGCATGGCGCAGCGCGGCGGCAGCGTTATAACATACGTTCGAATGGGTGACGAAGGAGAGACGGTATACTCTCCGGTTATTGACGAAGGCGGGGCCGATATCCTGCTGGCGTTCGAACGCTTGGAGGCGCTCAGGTGGCTGCCATACCTAAAACCGGACGGAAAAGTTTTTATGAATACGCAGGAGGTGTTGCCCATGCCGGTTATTACTGGTGCGGCGCAATATCCGGAAAACGTCGAACAAACGATTTTGCGGCAGTTTACAGACGCTGTGTTTATTGATGCGCTTGCTATTGCAAAAGAAGCAGGAAATGTGCGCGCCGTCAATACGGTATTGATCGGTGTGCTTGCAAGCCAGCTTTCCATCGATAAAGACGTTTGGGTCCGTGCTATTCGTGCAGTCGTAAAGCCGCAGTTTGCAGACTTAAACGAAAAAGCGTTTTTGATGGGCTATAACTACAGGTAGAAACAGGGAGAACCGGAATGTGGAATATGACAGCAGAAACCATGCCACGCGACCAATTGCGCGAATTGCAAACGCGCAGGCTGGTCAAGCTCGTATATAAGGTATACCAGAACGTGCCGTTTTATAGGGAAAAAATGCAAAAAGCCGGCATTAGCCCGGAGGATATCAGAGATATCGGCGATATAAAGCATTTGCCCTTTACAACGAAGGACGACCTGCGGGACGCATATCCATATAAAATGTTTGCGGCGCCGCTTTCCGATATCGTGCGCATTCATGCATCTTCGGGCACAACGGGAAAACCGACGGTGGTTGGGTATACACAAAACGACATCAGTATGTGGGCGGAGTGTGCGGCGCGGTCGCTTGCAATGGCGGGCGGAAGCAAAAAATCGATCGTACAGGTGTCTTATGGCTATGGTCTTTTTACCGGCGGATTGGGAATGCACTACGGTGCGGAAAAAATGGGAGCCTCCGTTATTCCGACCTCCGGAGGCAATACCAGCAGGCAAATTATGGTAATGAAGGATTTTGGTTCGACCATCCTTTGCTGTACGCCTTCTTACGCGCTGTATCTTGCGGAGACGATGCGAGAGATGGGTATTAGCCCGGCAGAAATGAGCCTGAAGGCAGGAATCATGGGCGCGGAACCGTGGACAGAGGAAATGCGCAGAGAAATTGAAACAGGCTTAAACATAAAGGTGCATGATATATATGGCCTGAGCGAAATTGCAGGCCCGGGCGTGTCGTGTGAATGCGAGGTGCAGCAGGGCATGCATATACAAGAAGATATGTTCTATCCGGAGATTATTGAACCGGAAACACTGGAGGTTTTGGATTACGGAGAAAAAGGCGAGATTGTCTTTACGACATTGAACAAAGAAGGTATTCCATTGATTCGCTACCGTACGCGCGATATTACCATGCTGAATGATAAAAAATGCGAGTGTGGACGAACGTTTGTTAGGATGAATCGCTTGCTGGGCCGTTCGGATGATATGCTTATTATTCGCGGCGTAAACGTATTCCCGTCGCAAATCGAAAGCGTACTTGTCAAATACGAAGGCATTGCGCCATATTATATGATTATTGTATCCAGAGAGGACAATATCGACGTTTTGGAAATTCAGGTAGAATTCTCGACGGAGCTGTTTTCGGACGAAGTACGCCATATGGAAGAGCTGCAGCATAAAATAGTTTCGGAGCTGCAAAGTGTTCTCAACATTAACGCAAAACTGACTTTCGTAGAGCCAAAATCTCTTCCCAGAAGTGAAGGCAAGAGTCAGCACGTAATCGATAAACGGAATTTATAGAATAAGCGAGGATATGCAAGCTATGAAAATCAAACAGATTTCGGTATTTGTAGAAAACAGAAAAGGTACGCTTTACAAGCTGTCCAAGGCGCTTTCGGACAACAATATTGATTTGAAGGCGCTAAGCATTGCGGATACATCCAAATTCGGAATTATGCGCTGTATTGTAAACAATGCGGAGGAAGCGCTTGAAGTAATCAAAAATGCAAACTTTACAGCGAATATTACCGAGGTATTGGCGGTTGAAGTAGCAGATAAGCCGGGCGGGCTTGCGTTGGTGCTGGAGGTGCTGGACAAAGAGGATATCAATGTGGAGTATTTGTATTCGTTTGTCCGCTCCAACTGTGACGGGGCGCTTATAATATTGCGTGTAGAGGAAGTAGAGCGCGCGATCGAGGCATTTGAAAAGAGCAATTTAAAAATACTTACAAATGAAGAAGTGACGGAGATATAACAGTTGTTCAGAAAAACATATGTTCAAGTCAACTTGGAAAACATCAAAGAAAATATAGCACGCATTGGGAGGAATCTGCCGGAAAGCTGCGGGATTATTGCAGTGGTGAAAGCGAATGCATATGGCCATGGCGCTGTATGGGTGTCGCAGGCGGCGCTTGAGGCGGGCGCATGTGCGCTTGCGGTTGCATTGCCCGAAGAAGCAGTGGAGCTTCGGGAAGCGGGTATTACTTGCCCGATCCTTGTAATGACGCACGCAAACCCCGAACAATTGGTGGTGTCTTGCCTGCTCGATTTAGAGCAGGGCGTTTCCGAACCGGAAGATATTCTTTTTCTCAACGAATTGGCTGCGCGGGAAAACAAAAAGCTGAACGTGCACTTAAAGGTAGACACGGGCATGGGCCGTATTGGAATTCGTTCGTTGGAAGAGCTGCACGATATGCTGGAAGCGTTCAATAACTGCCCTAACATTTGTTTCAAAGGCGTTTTCACACATTTTTCCTGTAGTGACGACGCGGATAACCACTATACCAGGCGGCAGGCGGAGCATTTCGAAACATACCTTGCGGAAATCCACGCAGCCGGGTACAAGCCAGAAATTCACGCGGCAAACAGCGCGAGCTCCATAGACATGCCCCAATATGCTTACGACATGGTCCGGCTTGGAATTTCGATGTATGGTTACTACCCGTCGCAGGATATGGAAAAAAAGGTCGAGCTTTTGCCCGCAATGGAGGTTGTTGCAGAAATATCGGCCGTAAAAACGGTACCTGCTGGCGAAAGCATCGGTTATGGAGCAACATATAAAACTGACAAGGAAACCCGAGTTGCAACAGTGCAGATCGGGTATGGGGACGGATACCCGCGCCTGCTTTCCAACAAGGGGAGTATGCTTGTAGAAAACGACGGCAGCGCACATGAAGCGCCTATCATTGGCAGGGTATGTATGGACCAGACAATGATTGATATTACCGGGTTGCATGACATAAAAATCGGCGACCGCGCTGTTGTAATGGGAACACTCCACGATAAATGTATTACTGCGGAAGATATCGCGAAATGGGCAGACACGATTTCGTATGAGATTGTACTTGGTTTTTCGTCGCGGGTTCCGCGTGTACACGAAAGTGAATAAAATATTTTAAGGATAGATAAAACGAGAATGGAAAAAGAAAAATTACGGGAATTACTGCTTGTAAAAAGGCGGGAGCTGACGTCTAAGTATATTGATGATGCATCAGGACGGATCTACGAACGGACAATTGCGCTCAAAGAGGTTATTGATGCCAAAAACGTATTGATTTACAGCAATTTTGATAACGAAGTAAAGACGGGAAACCTTACCGGGTGGCTTCTATTTAAAGGCAAGACGGTGGCGTTACCAGTTGTGCAGGAAAATGATATGTTGGCTGTCAATATAAAAAGTGCGCCGCTTGAAATGAGCGGGTTTGGCGTGGCGCAGCCAAAGCTGGATGCGGCCGAGATCGTTGCGCCCGATACGCTTGATATTATTATTGTGCCGGGCATTGGGTTTGACAGAAATAAAAATCGTTTGGGGTTTGGCCGTGGTTACTATGACATATTTCTGAAGCGAGCTCCAAAAGCAAAAAAAATTGCGCTGGCATACGATTTTCAGATTGCAGACGAAATAGAAGCAGCCAGCCATGACGTTAAGATGGATATGATTATTACGCCAGACGAAATTATAAAATGAGGATAGTTGCCGGAGAAAAACGCGGGATGACGCTGCTTGCTCCAGATGGTTTGGATACACGGCCGACAACAGACCGTGTGAAAGAAGCGCTTTTTTCCGTAATTCAATTCGAAGTTGCAGGAAAAACGGTACTCGATCTTTTTGCCGGAAGCGGCGCGCTTGGCATAGAGGCGCTTTCCCGCGGGGCAGGCGAAGCGGTATTTATCGATATGGATAACCGCACCATAGAAATCATCCGGAAAAATCTTAAAAAAGCCGGATTTACAGATAAAGCAACAATTATAAAAGAAAATTACGTTGATGCAATAAAATTATTCCAAAATACGCATAAATTTGATATAGTATTTGTGGACCCACCATATAAGAGCGATTATTACGCGCATGCACTGATGCTTTTGGCCAATGAGGGAGCGCTGCATAAAAATTCCGTTGTTATTGCGGAAGGCGAAGAGCCGTTGCAGCCGGGCAATTGGCCGTATAAAATAAGGAAAAGCAAAAGATATGGCAAAACTTTCCTGACGTTTTTGTCGTATGAGGGAATAGAATGAACAGTTGCGTTTACTCAGGAAGCTTTGATCCAATTACCAAAGGACATTTGGATATTATAAAAAGAGCGAATGAAATTTTTCCGAAGGTTTATGTTGCAGTTTTGAATAATATGCAGAAGCGCTATATGTTCGATATGGACATGCGCATCCGCATGGTGGAAAAAACAGTTGCCGCACTACCAGGGGTAGAGGTAGTGAGCTCGGATGGCCTGCTGGTCGACTTACTGGAAAAGCTGGGAACAAAAGTCATTGTCCGCGGGCTTCGAACTGGCGCAGACCTAGAGCTGGAGCAGCAGCTTGCTGTAGTCAACAACCAGCTTTTGAGCGGCGTTGAAACAGTTGTTTTGTTGTCGCGGCCGCAAACACAATATGTAAATTCAAGCATTGTCAGGGAATTGATTACTTATCATGCAGATATTACCCAATATGTACCCGAAGAAATATTGCATATGCTTAATGGAGGAGAAGGAGTATGAAAGTCTTAGAGCTGATCGATGAGATTTTGGACGAAATAGAACAGAGTAGAAAAGGCTTATTTACGAATAAAAAAACGATAGATGTAGATTTTGTGCTGGAAATACTGGAAGAAATAAAAGAAGCGCTGCCGCAGGATGTTTTATATGCCCAAGAAGTGCTGGACAAAGAAAAAGATATTGTAGTGGAAGCGCAGGAGGAAGCTACGAATATCATGGATCATGCAGACAAGCAGCTAAACAAAATGATCGAAGAGCATAAGGTTACCCAGCTTGCATACGAAAAAGCCAACCGCATTGTGGATGCCGCACAAAAACAAAGCTACGAGCTGCGCGTAAACGCAAATAATTATGCGGTAGAGGTGCTGGAAGACGTTTCCTCTTACTTAGGCGAATATATCGACATCATCCGCGAAAACCAGTCCAATTTTATAAACCGAAAAAACAAAGACCAGGCGGAATTTGAATAAGCAACCCGCCGCAGTCAAACAACAATCAGCTTTTGCGTAAAGTCGCGCCCAGCGGGCGCGGTTTTTTTTGTCAGCAGCGCATAGATATCAGACGCCAGCAGATCGTAAGAAAAACCGGCATCTTCAATAAACTCTGCCGCTTTTGTAATAAAGGGTATGCGCGAACGCTTTGCAATCGTTGAGATAAGATCACGGCTTTCCTGCCGAAACCCCAGAAGGTGTGCATACGTCGGGCTGCTGTCCGTGGCATGCACGGTCTGTTTTGTAATGTCAAACAGGCAATAAAGCAAAATGCGGCTAATGCGTGATTTTGCGTATCGTTTGCTGCCAATCAGGTCAAGCAATTCCTCATAGCTTTTAGCGTACTTAGCGGCTTCTTTTATTTTGTATTCCAGCCCCTCGGCGACTTCAAAAATATTACGGATAGCTTCGAGGGGCATCATTCTAAGCTTGTATGCAAGATGAGGAAACAGGGAAGAGCTATCTACTAGCCCGTCGCAAGAAGAATAGAGCGCGTCGGACGGAATGTATCTGCTTAGATATTCCCTGTCGTAGCCTTCTTTTAAAATGATGCTGCGCAATGCGCTGGCGCTGGCCATTTTTGCCGAAGGCTCGCTGCTGTTGTATTCCGTATCCAGGCGTTTGATTGTAACGGGCGCAATACGGCTGCCAACTCGTGCGAGCGCTTTTAAATATTCGACTGCAAGGATGTTGTTGGAGCCGTTTAAAACATCAGAGCCGCCAGATGGCATACATGCCTCCAAAGCATGGGCGCGCGCCGAAGCATAGGAAGCTCCGTCACCCAGCTTTTTTGCCAGGCATTCTTTGTATTCATCTGGTTCTTCCAGAAGGATTTGCGCACAATCGGCAAGCGGATCTATCGTTCCTGCCTCGCTGCCAAAGGACAACAGGTCTATACAGCCCAGCGCGTTAAGTAGGCGGACGGCTCCATACGCAAACCCCTCGGCGCTTCGAACGGCAGATAGAAAGGGTAACTCTAATACGGCATCGGCTCCGCAGCAAAGGGCAGACTTTGCCCGCGTCCACTTGTCGGCAATGGCAGGCAGCCCCCGCTGCGTAAAGTGCCCACTCATCACGCACACAACATAATCTGCGCCAAAGCCATCGCGTGTTTTTTGGATGTGGTATGCGTGGCCGTTATGAAACGGATTGTATTCGGCTATAATTCCCGCGATTTTCAATACCGGTTTTTCTCCCTTTGCCAATGATGATAAAAAATATACACGAAAGTGTGCCGGAATGGTGTTGCAAAGTCTGAACGGTTTCTATATAATGGATAAGTGTTCATGTTATCTGACACATTTTATAATATTATATCAGCATATAAAAAAGTTTTAAATATAATTTATGAGACAAAGGGGTGTTTTACTATGTCGCTGATGGACCAGATCAAGGAAAAAGCGAAAAGCAACAAACGCACAATTGTACTTCCGGAGGGGGATGAGCCGCGCACAGTGGAGGCTGCATCCATTATTCTGAAACAGGGAATCGCCGACCTTGTGCTTCTGGGAGACGAAGAAGCTATACAAAAAGCAAATACCAAACAGGCAGATCTGTCTGGCGCTACGATTATAAATCCTGCGACTTCCAGCAAACTGGATGAATATGCAGGTTTATTTTATGAAATGAGAAAATCGAAGGGCATTACCCTAGAGCAGGCAAAAGAGACGTGTACAGACCCAATGTATTATGCCGTTATGATGATTCGGCAGGGCGAAGCGCACGGGCTGGTTTCGGGCGCGGTGCACTCGACCGGAGATACGCTCCGGCCGGCGCTGCAGGTAATCAAAACAAAACCGGGCGTGCCAATTGTTTCCAGTTGTTTTATTATGGAGTTTCCCGATGCGGAAATGGGGGATAACGGGCTTTTGATTTTTGCGGATTGCGCAATTAATATTGAACCAAGCGCAGAGGACCTTGCAGCAATCGCGGTTGCCTCAGCAGAGTCTGCGCAGGAGATTGCCGGCCTTACGCCAAGGGTGGCAATGCTCTCGTTTTCAACCAAAAACAGCGCAAAACACCCGCATGTAGATAAAGTGGCGGAAGCGACAGAGCTTGTAAAAAAAATGGCGCCCGATCTGATGGTCGATGGAGAACTGCAGGCAGACGCGGCGCTTGTTGAAAGCGTAGGGCAATTGAAGTCCCCCGGCAGCAAGGTTGCGGGGCATGCGAATGTGCTGGTGTTTCCGGATTTGCAGGCGGGCAATATTGGCTATAAGCTGGTTCAAAGACTGGGCAGGGCAGAGGCCATCGGCCCGATTTGCCAGGGAATTGCAAAACCGGTCAATGATCTATCGCGGGGGTGCAGCGTTGAAGATATCGTAAGTGTAGTTGCCGTAACGGCGGTGCAGGCACAGGCAAACTGAAAAGGAGAAAAGAAATGAAAAATATTCTGATCATAAATGCGGGAAGCTCTTCACTCAAATACCAACTTGTAGACATGGAAACAGAAAATGTTTTGGCAAAAGGGCTGGTAGAGCGGATTGGAATCGATCATTCAACAATTAAGCACAAGCCATCCGGCAAAGAGAATGTGCAGATAGAAATGCCGATCATTGACCATAAAGAAGCGATGGAAGCAGTCGTAGATGCTTTGACGCATAAAACGCATGGCGTCGTGAAGGATCTCTCGACCATTGTTGCAGTCGGACACCGCGTGGTGCATGGGGGCGAAGAGTTCAGCGACTCGGTGCTCATTGATGACGGCGTTATCAATGCAATCAAAAACAATATCGAGCTTGCGCCGCTGCATAATCCGGCAAACCTGATGGGAATTGAGGCGTGCCGCATACTGATGCCCAATGTACCCAATGTTGCGGTTTTCGATACGGCGTTCCATTCCAAAATGCCGGTAGAATCTTATCTTTACGGCGTGCCGTACGAAGTGTATACGGAATACAAGGTGCGGCGCTATGGCTTCCACGGAACCTCGCACAAGTATGTTTCGCAGCATGTTGCGGATGGCATGGGCAAAAAGATTGAAGACTTGAAAATCATTACATGCCACCTTGGAAACGGTTCGTCTATTGCTGCTGTTAAAAATGGCGTGTCGGTCGATACAACAATGGGCTTTACGCCGCTGGAAGGTCTTGTAATGGGTACACGCTCAGGTGACCTCGACCCGGCAATTGTGCCGTACCTGATGAACAAGCTGAACATGACAATAGACGAAACGATGAGTTATCTGAATAAAAAATGCGGTGTCTTGGGCATTTCGGGGCTATCCAGCGACTTCAGGGACCTGAACGACGCCATGGACGATGGCGATACCCGTGCGAAGGCTGCGCTGGACGTTTTCTGCTATCGTATCAAGAAGTTTATTGGCGCTTACATCGCGGCTATGAACGGGGTCGATGTAATTGCGTTTGCGGGCGGCATTGGCGAAAACGACCATTATGTGCGCTACGAGTCGCTCAAAGATATGGACTTTTTCGGCATAAAGATAGATAAAAGCGTCAATGACGGGCTGCGCGGAAAAGAAGCGGTGATTTCGACCGCCGATTCAAAAGTAAAGGTTATCATTATTCCTACGGACGAAGAACTCATGATTGCGCGGGATACATTCAACATATGCTGTAAATAAAAGAAAAAACAGTTGACAACCGCACGCCGTGAAAATATAATTGTAGGGTAGCTGTTTTCTGGCGGGAGCAGGATATGATGGATATCGATCTTGAAAAAGCAATACGTGAACCGGGAAAGACCTTTAGTTTTGCGTATTGTGGACGGCCGGAATACGAGGGCATATGCTTTCTGGAGGATGTTGCCTTGCAGGCCGAGTATGCTGTGCTGGATGGCAGCGTGTCGGTGAAGGGCCACTTTAATACAAAGGTGCAGCTTGCATGTACAAGGTGTGCCAAAGATACGCCGTACCGGATTGATGCGGACTTTGACGAGCTGTTTCAAAAAACGGATGGCGAAGAAGATGAATCTGAAGAGGGTATATACCTGTACCGCAAAAAGACATTGCGGCTGGATAAAATGGTTTATGATGGTATTATTTTGAATATTCCATCCCAGGTCTTGTGTAGCAATAGCTGCAAAGGGCTTTGTCAAATATGCGGCATAGATTTGAATGAAGAAATGTGTAACTGCAAAAATCAGGATGATGCAGAAAATCCGTTTGCGCAGTTGAAGGACTTGTTTAAGCAATAACAGGAGGTGAAAATCCATGGCAGTACCAAAGAGAAGAACATCACAACAAAGGAAAAGAACACGCAGAGCGCACTGGAAACTTGCGGCGCCCTCGCTGACAGAATGCCCGCAGTGTCACCAGCCAAAGCTGGCACACCGTGTGTGCAAAACCTGTGGCTATTATAACGGCAGGCTGGCAGTTGCGCCCAAATCGGCTGCAAAATAAGAAAATTGATTTATAAAAAACCTGTTTTGGAAAAACCAAAGCAGGTTTTTTATTGTAGAAAATGCGATATTCTAATGTGGTTTTCGCCAACGATGTGCGCTGCCCGTTGCGGTTGCACGCGGCCGCATACAATCAATTACATTGTTTCAAGCCTGCGTTGTACCGCATTTAGGGTTCTTTCCAAATATGCCCGCAATGCGGGCAGTTATCCACCAACTTTGGCCGCAGCGACGTGCGCCCCAAAATGCGGGGAAGTGGGTTGTGGCATTGTGGGCACTTCCAATTCGTCGTCATAATGATATTGTTTATGACTGTCATGGCGACGATACCAACCAGCGTCATCAGGATAGCCATACTGCGTTGCGCATGCTTTAGCAACAGGGCGTTGGCGGCAATGATGATGCCGACGAACACAATTGAATTTACAAGGCGCCAATTGCCAATTTTCTGGTATAGCGGAAACAAACCGTGCGTCTGGCGTTCTTGCCGAAATAGCTCTCTCCGACGCACTACGTCATCCCTTTTGAACCATCGCACAATCTTGTAGATGCACAGCGCCAGTATAAGCACGCAAACTATGATAATGACCATGGATACTTTGTCGAATAATTCCAAGCTATTCCAAAAATCCAACATAAATCCTCCCCATGCGCGAAAGTTTAGGGTCTGCTTACATATCTCTACAGATACAGTATACCATATATCCTGCTAATGTTTTTGTTAATCTAAAAATACAGCAAATGGTCACCAAAAATACAGCACATGCCCAGAGATAAAACGGGCATCTCAGCACCGAGCTAAAACTGCTATCCTTTAGAGTGCTACGAAGCCAATAAA
>JBMNTU010000017.1:0-26273 GCA_050945895.1 Christensenellaceae bacterium
AAAGAAAATGGCTATGACCGCAACGGCTGCAATGATCCAGCCCGCAACTGGAGGGATATACGCCTGTCCAAACACAAGGAAGTCCTCATTGATGGGAGAAATGGTGATTCCTTCCGTCAGCGATAGAAGAAGGCCGCGCAAAATCATCTGAAAACCAAGCGTAACAATGAAAGCTGGTACCTTCTGATAAGCGATAATATACCCCTGCGCCAGTCCAAAGCCTGCGCCGGCAAGAATCATGACGATCACAACCGGAGGAGTTGACCAGAGGTTGTAGGTCATCAAATATGCGCCCAAACATCCAATAAACCCGGCCATCAGGCCGACGGACAGGTCTATGCCGCCAGTAACGATAACAAGCAGCGCGCCCGTTGCCAGTATGCCCACAATGGACATCTGCCGGAACAGGTTGGAGAAGTTTCTAGGCGACCAAAAACCATCCGTAACGATCGCAAATATGATCCATATGGCAACGATTGCAAGAATGATCGTCATCGATCGCCAATTTACATTAATATTTTTCTTCTTTGTTTGTTCTGCCATCTTCCATTATCCTCCCTGAGCTATCGACAATATTTTATTTTGCGTAGCTTCTTTATAATCCATTTCGCCCTTTACTTCGCCCTCGTTGAATATGATGATCCTGTCGCTCATTCCCAGTATTTCTTCCATGTCGGAAGAGATCATGATAATGGCAACGCCGGCATTTACAAGCTGGTTCATGATTTTATAGATCTCGTATTTTGCGCCTACGTCTATACCGCGGGTAGGCTCGTCCAGAATGAGGATTTTTGGCTCGCCCAGCATGGCCTTACCCAGCACGACTTTTTGCTGGTTTCCGCCAGATAGGTTTTGGGCCTTTTCCTCTACACTGGGTGTTTTGATTCTGAAATACTCAATTGCCTTATTGGTTTGCTTTAGCTCCTCGTTGACGTTCAATACGCCATTTTTGGAAACGGCTGCCAGGTTTGCCAGCGTGGTGTTTTCCATAATATTCATATCGAGGACAAGTCCGTATTTTTTCCGGTCTTCTGTTACAATGACGATGCCGCTGTCCAGCGCCTGTCTCGGGGTCTTCATGTTCTTTTTCTGGCCGTCAATATAGACTTCCCCGGTGGCCTTTGCTTTTAGTGTGCCAAAAATACTGGAAAACAGCTCTGTCCTCCCCGAACCCATCAGGCCGGAGACGCCCAATATCTCGCCTTTTTTTGCTACAAGGTTGATATCGTTTAAAAGCATCTTTCCGGGAATGTCCGGATGTTCTACGGAATAATGTTTGACTTCCAGCCGTGCCTCGCCGGAGGTATGCTCTTCCCGAGGGAAAAGCTGCTCGAGCGTACGGCCCACCATAGAGCTGATGATCTCTTCTTTGGGGAACGAAGCGATAGGCCTCGTTTCGATGGACTTTCCGTCACGCAAAATTGTTACTTCGTCCGCAATGCGCACAACCTCATCCAGCTTATGGGAAATATAGATGCAGGTAACGCCGTTTTTCCTAAGCAGGTCGACCATTTCGAGTAGAGAATCCACCTCGTGCTCCGTAAGGGAGGCGGTGGGCTCGTCCAATATAAGGATGCGCGTGTTTTTAGACAGCGCTTTTAATATCTCGACGATCTGCTGCTTTTGAACGCTTAAATGCTTGACCGGCGTAAAGGGGTCTATACCGGTTGCGGGGTCGGTGGTGATACCGATGGATTTTATCAGGTCACGTGACAGGGCTCCCATTTTTTCCATGTCAAGTGTCGTTTTCGCTTTTAGTGGCTGTCTGCCCAAAAAAATATTCTCTGCAACATTCAGTTCCGGAACAAGCGCAAGCTCCTGGTGAACACAAGCAATTCCCTTATCCTCTGCTTCCCTCAGTGTGTAAAAGTGTTGCAATTCGCCGTCAAGAATAATATCGCCTTCGTATGTGGGGTAAGGGTATACGCCGCAAAGCGTGTTGATAAGGGTAGATTTGCCAGCGCCATTTTCGCCGCAAATTGCATGGACAGTACCCTCTGTAATGGCAATATTCACATTATCCAGCGCTTTTACGCCAGGGAAAATCTTGGTGAGGTTTTTTACTTCCAGTAAATATCCTTCTGCCATAAGTGTATGACCTCCAAACTCTGACCGATACCGCCCGGACAGGTGCCCGGGCGGTAATGCGGTCAATTCATAGACAGTAGTTCTTTCGTAAGATCGTGGTTTTTATTCTGCTGCCGGCCATTCGCTTTCAGGTACGTTTTTGTATACTTCTTCAAGCGGATGGAACCCGATCGAAATGATTTCGTCATACATATTGTCTTTGTTTACCGAAACCTGCGGAATGCTGAACAGGGGAACGATGTCGCCGTTTTTGGTCTCATAATCTGTCCATGTTCCAAGAGATGTGTCGGCTGTTTGCAGCGGATCTTCACCTTTGAGTACTGCAAGTGCTACGTTGCATGTTGCCTGGTTGAGCGTAATCAGGTTTTTGAATGCTGTTGCAGCCTGTGTGCCCTCAACGATCCTCTGGCAAGCAGCAAGGTCTGCGTCCTGGCCTGCAACGGGAATTGTGCCCGCAAGGTTCTGGCCCTGCAATGCCTGGATAGCGCCGCCGGCTGTGCCGTCGTTGGGCGTCAAAATGCCCTGGATGTCGTTGTTGTTTGCTGTCAGGCCGTTCTCAACGTAGTTCATTGCTACGTTCGGATCCCAGTTTTCGCACCACTGTTCCATAACTACAGTAATGTCGCCTTTTTCTACTGCTTCGCCAATGATGTTCCAGTAGCCGACTTTAATGCCCTGTGCGTTCATGTTTGCCTGGTCGCCATAAAGTACGATGTAGTTGCCTGTAGGCGCTTTTTCGAATACAGCAGATGCGATGATTTCGCCTGTTGTGATTGAATCAAACGTTACAAGGTAATCAACATTTTTGCTGTTCAGCGGCTGGTCGTAAACGATGAGCGTTACGCCTGCTTCTGCGCATGCATCGGCTGTAACTGCCATAGCGTCTGCATCGCCGGGTGTAAGGATCAGAATGTCTACGCCCTGGTTGATGAAGTTTTCGCACTGGTTAACCTGCTTGTTGTTGTCGTGCGCAGCCATCTGGTAAGAGAATTCTACATCGTGGCTTGCGAAGAATTCTTCAAACATACCAATTTCACGCTGCCAGCGTTCCTCAAACTCCTGGCTGCAGGAATAGCCAACTTTTTTGCCTGCAACGTCTCCGCTTGCGGCGGGTTCGTCTGCTGCGGCTGCATCATCCGACGGTGCTTCTGCAGCGGCATCGCTGGCCGGCGCCTCCGACGCAGCATCGCTGGCCGGTGCAGAAGACTCTGCAGCTGTGTTGCCGGAATTCCCGCAGGCAACGAACACGACGCCCATCATAACTACCACGAGCGCCAACGCAATCAGTTTTACCATTTTCATTTTCTTCATGTTTCCTTTTTTCTCCTTCTTCCTGAAATATTATATTTATTCGAACCTGCTTTTGCTTGAAAACAAACAAAAACAAGCAAATAAAACAATTCGACAACACAAGTTACTTACTTTTTCCTTCGGCTGACTTTAAAATGTCTGAAATTCTGCATTGATGTATTGCTCGACAGAACAATTATACAAATGGAAACATGTGTTTACAATGAGGTGATGTTTATATTAGGGGGGGTAAAATTAACTTTATGAACAAATTATGAATGTTACACAATTTTGATTGCACGCGTGTCATGGTCTGCAAAACGGTACATATCGCGCGCTACAACAAGAACGGTAATCCCGCGCTTATTCAGCTCAATAATCTTTAGTGTCAGGTAGTCGCGGGTCACTTCGTCGTTGAACGAGAACGGATTGGCAATAATAATGAGCTTGGGGTTTAGAAGAAGACTTTTGTAGAATATGATCGCATAGCGGGACTTTTCGTCCAGCTCAGACATCAGGGTGCTTTCGGTGTATCCCTTTTCCTTTTCAGAGGCATCCAGCGAATTGAAAAATTCACGCACAAGATAGTTTTTAAGGCGGTCGTTGAGGTAGCGGAACTTTTGTTTCATAACATTGACTTTGGTGAGCAGTATGGTATCGCGCACGGTCATATTCAGCCCGATGGTGTTGCGGGCTGCGTTTTCCGGGATATATGCAATGGAGGAACGCACCACCCTTTTGGATGCTTCAATCGCTTCTTTTCTGCCTTCTATATAAAGATTGCCCGAACGGTAGGATTCCCTGTCCATTCCGGAAATGATTCCGGTTATTTCCATCGCTTTGTCCCATTCTTCGTTGATGAGCATGACCGTTTCGCCCTCGTAGGCCGAAAAGCTGACAGGATCAATGTTTTTGCGCGTAGATATGTTTTCTACACGGAGAACCTCCTGCTTTGTAAGGTCGCCCTTTTGCACGTATTGCTGCTCGTAGATATCGCCCATCATCAGGCGGATGCGCTCTGTGTCCTGCAGTTCTGCTTTATGCAGGATGCCGACGGTTGCTCCGTTTCGAAGAACGGTAAGGGCGTCCATATACTCGAACATCGGATCGGTATTATAGAACTTATAAATGCAGGAAAGTCCGTAGTGAGTGGCTTTTTTGATGGTTTTACCCAAGGTTTCCATCTGCTTGAACGTATAATTCTGATGAATGTTTTCAAGAATGAGCACTTTCTTGTTTTCGTGGATGGCCCGCACCAGCATAATGAGGTGCTGCATGGGAATATCCAGTTCCCCGGCTTTCATAAACGGAGGAAGTTCTATGTTGAGCAAACTCAAAAGCCGTTCCGTCATTTCGTTGATGATGCGCTCGTTGATAATGGACCGCTTTTTCATACTGTTCATTACAAGGATGTTTTCTGCGACAGTCAGGTTATCGCTCAAACGCGTACTATAGTGTAGGTTGGCGATGCCGAATCGGTTTTCGGACTGTAATTCCTGCGGGGAAACAAGGCGGTCGTTAATAAAAACGTTTCCGGCGTCGTACTGTTGTTTGCCGGTGAGCACGTCCACCAGTTCGGTAACGCCCGAATTGCGTAACCCGGCAACCGCCATAATCTGGCCTTTGCCCAGCCGCAGGTTTCCGGCATAAAGGCCGTGCAGGCCTTCTCTGCATGTAATATTGTCCATCAGAACAATTTCGTTTATCATGGCTCCTGTATTGTGCCGCTTTCCAATTGCTGCGGGATTTCCATTACGACCTCTGTGCCAATGCCGTATGTGCTGAAAAGCCGGATGCCGTAAATTTCCCCAAAATACATTTTCAGCCGCTTATTGACGTTCAAAAGTGCAATACCCATTTCGTTGCTGCCCACCTCCTGTGGAAACTTCCCTTCAGAAAGAAGCCGGTTGAGCTGGATAAGCTTTTGTTCAGGAATGCCCGTTCCGTTGTCCTTTACAGACAGAATGACCCGGCTTTGTGTACCCGACAGGTGGATAGCAACAGACCCTTTGCCTACCTTGGTTTCTAGCCCGTGGTAGATTGCGTTTTCTACAAGCGGCTGCACAGACATGCGGGGAATGGGCGTATGGAGAAGTTCGTCGCTTTCGGTGTGAAAAGCGACGTCGAATTTATTGTTGAAACGGTATTGCTGGATAAAGATATAGCTCTCCAGGTTGTTCAGCTCCTCTTCGACCGTAACCAAGTCTCCCTTGCGGCTGATGCTGTACCTGAAAAGTGTGGCAAGCGCTTCGGCCATTTCTGCAATATCATCCACGTCCTCGATCAAGGCTTTTCCGCGTATGGCCTCCAGTGTGTTGTACAAAAAGTGTGGGTTGATCTGGCTTTGTAGGTTGCTGAGCTCTGCCTGTTGCTTTAGAAGGCGCGTGGAATACTCTCTATCCACAGATTGGCGGTAGCTGTCGATGATTTCTTCGAGCTGGCTCTGCAGGTACGAGCTTTTGGAAAGATGGCCGGAAGATTCGATAACCTCCGAATCGCTTTCACTTACGTCAATCAAAACTTTTTCTACGCTTATCATGGGGATGGCAATTAGAAACATAAAAAAAATAAGGCCCGCCATACAGGCAAATAAAAAAATCAGCTCTGTCGATATGGAGTTGAAGTAAGACTGGGCGTCCCGCACCACCAAAAATAAGACGATCAACGCTGCCAAAGCGATGACTACGCTTACAGCAAGATAAATCAGTATTTTACGCGTCTGGTGTTTTTTTTCTGGCCGTCTTTTCATAAGGGCAGGCTCCTCAATGGTTTAACTTGCGGTATTCGTTGGGGGTAATGCCCACCGTTTTTTTGAAAAGTTTGCTGAAGTGCTTGTGGTCTGCATAGCCAACCATTCCGGCAATCTGCCCAATGCTGTGCTGGCTGCCCGAAAGAAGCTCTTTGGCTTTGCTGATCCGCAAGTCGATCAGGTATTTGCTGAAATTGATGCCCTCTTCATTTTTGAACATTACGCTGAAGTAGACCGGGTTCAAAAACACCTTTCCGGCCACTTCTTCCAGCGTCAGGTCTTCGCTGAAATGCGCACTTATATATTTTTTTGCCTCGCGCACAGGCTGTGCAATTTGCATTTTCTTGAAAGCAATGTATTTATCGAAGCATTCGCGGATCGTTACCAACAAAAAATTCCGCAGGTCTGCCCAGGAAAGGAAGTCGTAAACCTGACGTGCGGTTTTGGAACGCTCGTCAACCGTGAGGTAGAAATCCTTGTCCATTAGCTCGGCGATCGTTCGAAAGACTGTGCTTAAAAGATATTCGCTTTCGAAAAACATCTCGTAGGCGGTTTCTGTGTCCTGCTCCAGGTGCTCCAGAACGCCCGAAAGCCATTCGTCCATGGCCTGCTCATCGCACAATTCCACAATGTTCCCCAGGCTGTTTAGCGACGCCGTGGTCCTGCTGTCGGACAGTGTTCCAACCTTCTCGCCATTATAATAAATGATTCTGTCCGTTCCAACGTGAACCCTTTCAAAAACGGCAACGCCTGCTGTTTTTATGACATCTGCAAATCGGCTGGTTTCAAGCAGTTTGCCAATCCCCAGTGTACAGGAATAATGGTTGTAGCGATCCATCAACTGTTGGATACTGTCGAAAATGGTTTTATAAAGGTCATCCAGATGGTCGGCAGAGGAAAGGTTTGCAACAACGTACATTACTTTGTTCAGATAAAACTTTTGTGTATAGATAGACTTATCCTGCAGCTGGTACGATACTTCATCCGCCACCTTGCCGACAACAAATGAAATTTCTTCTGCTGCAAGGCTTCTATTGGCGCCGCCAATAGAGTCTATCCGGATGGCGACGGCCTGAAGGAACCCCTCACGAAATTCGCACTGGCATTCTGTATTCAGTTCGTCAATGCTGTTTATTACGATGCGGTCTTTCAAAAGGCTTTCGACAAAAATGGTGCGCAGGCGATCTATACTATATTCCAGCTTGCCCTGGTTAAGCGAGTGCTGCTCCTGTTCTATGCGGCTTTCATTGAAGCGGTCGCAGATCTGCCCCAATACGCGGTTGATCTCTTTTTTATTGACAGGCTTAAGCAGGTAATCTTCCACGCCGTATTTGATGGCACTACGGGCATAGTCGAAATGCTTGTGTCCGCTGATGATGATGAACGCAGATGCGGGGCATATTTCCTTTGCGCGGTGCACAAACTCCAGCCCGTCGATCCCCGGCATGCGGATGTCGGTAATAACGATTTCCGGCCGATGCTCCTCCAGCATTTTCAGGGCAGACAGGCCGTCGTTGGCTTCCCCCAGAAAAGACAGGCCTAAGCCATCCCAATCAATAATTTTTTTCAAAACCTGGCAGACGAATGATTCGTCATCTGCAATCAATACTTTATACATAGATCCTCGTTTTCATAATTGCGGTAGAAAAAGTGTGTACAAAAAATTCCCTTCCATTATACTTTATTTTTCAGAAAAAATAAAGGAACCAAGCAAAAAGGCGTGTAGTAATGGATGACAAATGGGAGGATGGCTAAAAAAGCCCCCGTGTTTGGCCTGTTTCGTCTACATAAATAGACAATGCTGCCGGCTCGGCCGGAAGACCGGGCATGCGCATGATGTCGCCGCACATAATAACGATAAACCCCGCACCGGACAGGAGGGAAGCATCGCGCACGCGAATGGTGAATCCTTCCGGAGCGCCTGTTTTCCGGGCGTCGTCCGAAAAGGAATACTGTGTTTTTGCAATACAAACGGGCAGGTTGTTAAAGCCGAATTCGTCGTACTGATGCAGCTTTACACGCGCCTGATTGCTGAACTCTACGTCGCCGGCGCCGTATATCTTTTTGCACAGGGCGCGTATTTTGGACATCAGCGGCATTGCATAGTCGTATGGGTGTGCAGGCAGTGAATGAGGATTGAGGATGTGTTTTACAGCGTCGGCCAGGGCCAGCGCACCTTCGCCGCCGTTTGCCCATGAGGTCGATAGGGCAAACGGTATGTGATTACTGGAAAGATGCTGCTCGAGCAAACCAATTTCCGCATCGGTATCGTATGCAAACCGGTTGATGGCAACAACGACAGGCAGGTCGTAGACCTCGCGAAGGTTCCGGATATGCCTGTCTAGGTTGGCAAAGCCGGCCGCAAGCGCCGTCGGGTTTTCTTCTTTTAAGGAACCTTTTTCGGCGCCGCCGTGGTATTTCAATGCACGAACAGTGACGACGATGACAACCGCATTCGGCCAGATGTCCGCATTGCGGCATTTGATGTCTAAAAATTTCTCTGCGCCGAGGTCTGCGCCAAATCCGGCCTCGGTTACGGTGTAATCTGCAAAATGCATTGCCATTTTTGTTGCAAGGATGCTGTTGCAGCCGTGCGCAATATTGGCGAACGGTCCGCCGTGGACCAGTACGGGCGTATGTTCCAGCGTTTGTACGAGGTTGGGCATAACCGCCTCTTTTAAAAGCACGGTAAGCGCGCCTGCCGTACCCAGCTGGCGGACATAGACGGGGCCGCCGTCTTTGTCGAACCCGATCAGCATATTGCCAAGGCGCCTTTCAAGGTCAAAAATGTCGGTTGCCATACAAAGCACCGCCATGATTTCGCTGGCGGCGGTAATGTGGAAGCTGTCTTCGCGCAAATAGCCCTCCGCGCGTTTGCCAAGGCCCAATACAACATGACGCAGTTCGCGGTCGTTGATGTCCAGGCAGCGGCAGAACGAAACTGTTTTAGGGTCGATCGCCAGTTTGTTTCCGTGAAAGATATGGTTGTCGATCAGCGCGCATAGCAGGTTGTTTGCCGCTGTAATTGCATGCATATCTCCTGTAAAATGCAGGTTGATATCCTCCATGGGAACAACTTGCGAATAGCCCCCGCCGGTTGCACCGCCCTTCATGCCAAAAACAGGCCCCAGGGAAGGCTCGCGCAGCGCGAGGCACACACTTTCGCCCTGTTTTTTCAACGCGTCGGCCAGGCCGATGGATACGGTGGTTTTGCCCTCGCCTGCAGGCGTTGGGTTGATCGCAGTGACCAAAACCAGCCGGCCTTGCGTATGTGTTTCTTTTTTAAGTGCGTCAAGTGAAATTTTTGCTTTGTTTTTTCCATAAGGAATAAGGTCGGCTTCCCCGATGCCCAGGCTGCGGGCAATTTCGGCTATGGGAAGAACATTTGCCGCGGAGGCGATTTCAATATCTGTCATACAGGTGCTCCATTCATGCTTTTTGAAAACAATACAGCTATTTTCATATATTATACCTGCTTTGTCAATATAAGCTGGGGTAACCCCGACCAGTGGCGGGTGTATAAGTGTTTGCTTTGCTTCGATATAGCCGAGCAAATTCAGTTTTTTGGGACGATAAAGTAAAACGGGCCAAAGACAGTTTTTGCCGCATCCGGTATTATAGATTTTTTTGGAGGATATGGTATAATAGGCCGTATGGAAAAAGAACTGGACTTCATTGAAATAGGCGACGGACACTATGGGGGAGATCAAAACTGGGCAACCCACCATAAATGGATGAAGCTGGGCGGGTGCTCTGCAGTGTGCGCCTGCGAGGTTTGCGCATACCTTGCCAAAACATTCGAGCGTATGCAGGGGCTTTACCCTTACGACCCGGAACATATATCCAAGGAAGACTTTTTGCGCTTTTTTGAAACGATGTTTGCATATATCCATCCGGGCATTGGCGGGCTTACAAGCATAGATAAATTTTCGGATATGTTTTCGCGGTATATGCGCGAGAAAACCAATATAGAGCCAAATTTCCGCAAGCTATATGGAAACGAAAGCTATGCGGATGCGGAGCGGTTTGTAAAAGAGGCGATAGATAGCGGCCTGCCGGTCATGTACCTGATGCTTTCGCACAAAGATATCGCGTTTGACGAATACGAATGGCATTGGTTTACGCTGACCGGGTACAAGGAAAATGAGCATGGAACAGATGTAATTTTTGCAACATGGGCCAAAAGGCATGCCTTTGACTTATATGGTGCGTGGAACACAGGACGCAAGTGGCGCGGGGGGATGGTATGCCTTGCGCCCTAAAGCCCGAAAAAGCTTTACAGAAAAATAAACTTATTCTATACTATTATGTATGTTTTCCGGCAGAAGCCGGCTTTGGGAGGAGTAATTGACAGGAATATGAAAAAGAAAATTATAATTGCAGCAATATTGATGATCGTAATGGTTTTTGTTTTTGGAGGATGTGCCGGCACCGGCGGCTGCGGCGGTGCAGCAGTCATCGCGCGCCCTGCTCCGCAGGAAGGCGCGGAGGTGCATTATGTAACGGGGTCGTGCACCGCTACTCTTTCGGGAAATGAAATCACGGTGTCGGGCACTTCCGATATTATGGACGGTACAAACGGAACGATCAGCATTTTAGGGCTGAACGGCAAAGTGCTGGAGGAAGAAAAAATCACCAAGGAAGGCGATAACCTGACCTATACCTTTACCGTTGACCCTTCGTGGCCGGACATTGTCTACGGCTTCATTACGTTTGGCCCAAAGGTGGGCGATTCTCAGTCGCGCGACATCAATGACGTATATGGAAGAAATTTCCAGAATGTGGATGGGGATGAAGGCACAATCGTGTGGGACAAGCAAAACCTGTCGGTCGTATTCAAAAGCGAAGCGGTAGAACTGGGTTGAATACGGCAGCGATGTATGGAGGAAACGGATGGAAAACCATATTAACGAAGTAGCAGAACGAATTAAGGCGCTGCGTGAAATCGAAGAGATACCGGTAATGGAAATGGCGGAGGCGACCGAAAAAACGGAAGCCGAATATCTCCAGTACGAGAATGGGGAGCGGGACTTTTCTTTCAGCTTTCTGTTTACAGTGGCCAACAAGCTGGGCGTGGATATCACCGAGCTTTTGACGGGCGAAAACACACGGCTCAAAAAGTATTCGCTGGTAAAAAATGGAAAAGGCCTCAAAATGGAGCGCAGGAAAGCGTATAAATACCAGCACCTTGCGCCAGTTTTTTCGAACCGGCATATGGAACCGTTTATGGTGACGGTAGAGCCCAAAGACGACGAGGCTGTCAAAAAGCACGCGCACGAGGGGCAGGAAATGAATTATGTTGTCGAGGGCCAGATGACCATTTTTATCGGCGACGCCGAGATGTATATCGAAGAGGGAGATACGGTTTACTTCGATGCAACGGTCCCGCACGCTATGCGTGCGGAAAACGGTAAGCCATGCAGGTATCTTGCAATCATATCAAAGTAAGGAAAAGGATCGATGAGGATATTCGAAAAATATTGTACGACCGGGTTTGACAGCTACGAGGAATTTGCGGAAAATTTTAAAATCAATGCGCCAGACGATTTTAATTTTTCCTATGATGTTGTGGATGTATTGGCAAAAGAAAAGCCCGATAAACGTGCGCTGCTCTGGGTGGACGATTTTGGCGGAGAGAGGACGTTTACATTTTCAGAGATGAGCAGGCTTTCACAGCAGGCGGCGAACATGCTGCATACCGAGGGCATTCGCAAGGGCGACAAGGTTATGCTGATCTTAAAACGCCACTACGAGTTTTGGATTACCATTCTGGCGCTTCACCGCATTGGCGCAATTGCTATTCCCGCAACGCATTTGCTGACCCAAAAAGACATTGTATACAGAAACAACGCTGCCGACGTTAAAATGATTATTGCAACGAACAGCGGCGACCTTAAGGCAAGCGTAGAGGAGGCCGAGCCCGAGTCGCCCACGCTGCAAAAAAAGATATTGGTAGGCGAAGACCGCCTGGGCTGGCTCAATTACTGGACAGAGATGGAAAAATACGGCGATTCATTCCCGCGGCCTGCGGGCGACGCTGACACAAAAAGTACGGACATCATGCTTCTGTATTTTACGTCCGGGACGACAGGCATGCCCAAAATGGTCGCGCACGACTACACATACCCGCTGGGGCATATTGTTACGGCGGTTTACTGGCACAACGTGGACCCGGACGGCTTGCACCTGACCGTTGCGGATACAGGCTGGGCAAAAAGCGCCTGGGGAAAGCTCTACGGGCAGTGGCTGGCCGAAACATGCGTATTTGTGTACGACATGGAAAAGTTCGACCCCAAAGAATTGCTGAACAAGATCAGCAAGTACAAAGTGACGACGTTTTGCGCGCCGCCTACGATGTACCGCTATTTTATTAAGGAAGACCTGTCGCAGTTTGATTTGTCTGCGCTGAAATATGCAACCATTGCGGGAGAACCGCTGAACCCGGAGGTGTATCACCAGTTCTATGAAGCGACGGGGCTAAAGCTCAGGGAAATCTACGGGCAGACGGAAACGATGGTAACCATAGGAAACTTCCTGTGGATGGAGCCGCGGCCGGGGTCTATGGGAAGGCCCAACCCCACCTACTGCATAGACCTTGTTAACGATGAAGGAGAGCCTGTTGGGCTGGGCGAGACGGGCGAAATTGTCATACGCACAGACAAGACGGACATGGTAGGAATGTTCCTCGGGTATTATAGGGACGACGAGCGCACGAGCAAGGCATGGAACAACGATATTTACCATACGGGAGATGTTGCATGGCGGGATGAGGACGGCTATTACTGGTATGTGGGCAGGTCGGACGATGTCATAAAATCCGCTGGCTACCGCATTGGGCCGTTTGAGGTGGAAAGCGTGCTCATGGAGCACCCGGCCGTGTTGGAAACGGCGATTACGGGCGTGCCCGACCCGGTAAGGGGACAACTTGTAAAAGCGACAGTGGTGCTTGCCAAAGGCTACGAGCCGACGGATGAATTGCGGGCAGAGCTGCAAAACTTTGTTAAAAGGAATACGGCGCCGTACAAATACCCGCGGGTAATCGAGTTTGTAGAGGAAATGCCTAAGACCATCAGCGGAAAAATCCGCAGGGTAGAGCTAAGAGAAAAAGACAAGGAGAAAAAAGGATGACGGAAAGCATAGGAAGAAACAAGCTTGCGTTTGTTGTGGCGATTGCCATTATTGCACTCTGTGTGTTGTTTCTCGTCAGCTTTTTTTGGATATTGGGGGAAGTAAGCGCGGCATATGGGCAACCAATGACACCGGGATACGTGCTCCAGCAGCTTTTGGAGGCAGGCGGGCTTGTACTTGTTTTGCTGCTGGTGCTAATGCTGGGGTTGGTTTTTATTCGTACGGGCAGGGATTTTTTTGCCCGCATACTGGTTTGGGGTACAATGCTTGTTTCCCTGGTGGGAAGCTCGGGCTTTTTGCTGGGCATGTACACGCTGCCGTCCTATAGCATCGGGCAAATTCTCTCTGCACTGGGGTCGTTTGTGCCGTTGATCTGCATAGTGGTCGTACTCATTTCGCTCATCGTACAGTGGGAAGACAAAAACAAGCTGGCGACGCGTGTCATTTCCATTGCGGCAATTGCCGCCTCGGCAGTGTTTTCTGTTTTACAGCTTTTGCAGATAGACCCTGTTATGGTAAACGATACCATGCTGTATCTTGTGTTTTTTACAACGACGGTAGCGCCTGTGCTCGTGTCGCTGTTCGTGCTGCTTTCCACGCGTTCGAGGCGTGCTTTCCATATGGTATGGGGCGGTCTTTCGAGCGAAGAGGCAGTATTTATTGAAGAGGCGGAAGACGAGCTGGAGGCAGTTCGCGAAAAGCTGGAGGAAGAGGCGATACAAAAGCTGGAAAAGCAGCTGGAGGACGAACTGAAGGATACGCTTGTAGAGCGTGCATTTGAGGTTGTGATCGAACAGACGGAAGAGCTGGAAAAGCACCTGGAGGCCGAGGTGGACGGGCTGGAAAACGCGGAAAAAACAGCGGACATGGACAAAAGTGCCGCACCGAAAGAAAAATACGCTCTTGCAAAAGAGGAAAATGATATATCTTAGAAACCGGAACAGTTGATAAAAGCAGGCCGCCATACCGGAGTTCCGTTATGGAAGGCCTTTTTTATTTGGCTGTAGGCGTAATGGGACTGTAAAAATTATGCCGTTTTGGTTGTGAAGCATCCACGATTTATGGTATAATTGGGTGGATTTTATGCAGAAAAGAGGCGCATGTATTTTGAACAGTTTCAGGGAAGTGTTGGAGTTTAAGGTCGAAAAGCGCAGGCAGCTCATCAATATTACGCCCTATGTGTTGGATGCGCTTAAAAAAAGCAAGATACAGGACGGGCTGTGCCTGGTAAATGCGATGCACATTACGGCAAGCGTTTTTATAAACGACGATGAACCGGGGCTGCACAGCGATTATGAAGCATGGCTGGAAAAGCTTGCGCCCGAAAAACCCCATTCGCAATATGCGCACAACGGCTACGAAGACAATGCGGACGCCCACCTGAAGCGTACGGTTATGGGGCGGGAAGTGGTTGTGGCGGTAACGAACGGCGCGCTCGATTTTGGTCCGTGGGAACAAATATTTTATGGCGAATTTGACGGCAAACGAGTAAAGCGTGTGCTTATCAAAATTATCGGAGAGTAAGCAAGTAGCCTGGTATGAAGGAAAAAAGGGACGACATCGATAACAGCATAGACGAAGAGCAGCTTACAGAAATAGAGCGGATGAGGAACCCGCGCCGAAAAAAAGGGCGCGCAGAGCGCATCTGGAAACCATGGAGGCTTCGGTTTAATGACAACTACCGGTATGTCAGCAAAAATCCGGGGCTTGCTTTTTTATACTATTTTGCCGTCTTTGTTGGAATGCCGTTTGTATACCTGTACTATAAAGTCAAATATGATTTTCGGGTGATCGATAAAAAGAATGTGAAGGCGCTGAAAAAACGGTCTGCCGTAACGGTTGCAAACCATGTGCACGATGTTGACGCAATGATGCTGAGCTATGTGTTTTACCCAAGCTTTCCGTACTTTATTGCGCGCCGGCATAATTTTGAAGCGTTTGTACTGGGTGGACTTGTGCGAGTGCTGCGCGGCGTGCCCCTTCCTGAAGACACAAGGCACCTGGAACGCTTTACAGAACAGATAAACGATGTTTTGCAGCGCACGCGGCGCAAAGTGCATATGTTTCCCGAAGGGGAGATAGAGGCATATGCGAAGGAGCTGCGGCCATTTAAAAACGGCGCGTTCCATTTTGCCGTAAAAAACAACGCGCCCGTACTGCCCATGGTGTTTGTTTTTCCGGGCGGAAGAAAAATACACCTGATTGTGGGGAAACCGGTCATGCTGGAGGATGTACCGGGCGCCAGCGGCGTAAAAGAGCCAAAACAGGTTATTATGATGAATAAATATGTACATCAAACGATGCAGGATACGATGAACAGCTATTACGAGGAGCTTGAAAAAAAATGAAAATACGCAAAGCGGTCATACCGGCAGCAGGGCTGGGAACACGGTTTTTGCCCGCAACCAAAGCACAGCCAAAGGAAATGCTGCCCATTGTGGATAAGCCGACCATCCAGTATATTGTGGAAGAGGCTGTATCCAGCGGGATCGAGACGGTAGTCATCATTACGGGGCGCTCTAAGCGCGCCATCGAGGATCATTTTGACAAATCCGTAGAGCTTGAAATGGAGCTGAAAAACAGCGGCAAGGAGGAACTGCTCAAAATCGTGGAGGATATCTCCAACCTTGCAAACGTCATCTACACGCGGCAAAAGGAGCCGCTTGGGCTGGGGCACGCAATTTTGGCGGCAAAGGATATTATTGGAGACGAACCATTTGCCGTTGTTTTGGGAGACGATATCGTGTGCAGCGAAAAGCCTGCGCTTGCGCAGCTTATGGATGCGTACGACACCTGCCAGTCGACCGTTTTGGGTGTGCAGCATATAGACAACAAAGACACCGATAAATATGGCATCATTTCACCGACTTCGTTTGACGGAAGGCTGTACAAGGTTGGGGCGCTGGTAGAAAAGCCTACGCCGAAGGAAGCACCTTCCAATATTGCGATTATGGGGCGGTACATCATTACGCCGGAAATATTTGAAATACTCGAAAAAACGGAAAAGGGCCGGGGCGGAGAAATACAGCTTACAGACGCGCTGGCGATGCTGCTCAAAAAACAGGAGGTTTATGCGCTTGAATTTGAGGGTAAACGATACGATGTGGGCGATAAGCTTGGCTTTCTGAAAGCCACCTGCGAGTTTGCGTTGGAGCGCAGCGATTTGAAAGAGGAATTTGGCACATATATTAAAAACCTGGTAAAAGAACTGGATTAAAATAGAAAAACAGGGAATGGAAAGGAAAAAGAAAATGAGTGATATCAAAGATATTTCGCTTGCGCCGTCTGGCGAACAAAAAATTGCATGGGTAAAAAGGTACATGCCCGTTTTGCGGGGGCTGGAGGAAGAACTGGCAGAAAAACAGCCTTTTAAAGGACTGAAAATGTGCGTATGCATCCACTTGGAGGCAAAGACAGCCTACCTGATCCAGACGTTGATGGCCTGCGGCGCATCGGTTGCGGCGTGCGCTTCCAATTCTCTTTCCACGCAGGACGACGTGGTTGCGGCACTTGTGAAGAGCGGGGCAGATGTCTATGCGATTCACGGGGCGTCGCCCGAACAGTACGACAACCATATTAAAATGGCGTTAAAAACCGGCCCCAACCTTGTGATGGACGACGGCGGAGATATGATCCATATGCTGCACAACGAGCTGAAGGAACTTCTTCCGGCTGTAATTGGCGCAAGCGAAGAGACGACAACGGGTGTTTTGCGTCTGCGGGCGATGGAGCAAGCCGGAGAGCTCAAAATACCGGTTATTCCTGTGAACGACGCGCAGTGTAAGTATTTGTTTGACAACCGGTACGGCACCGGTCAATCGGTGTGGGATGGAATTATGCGCACCACAAACCTGATTGTGGCGGGCAAACGCGTGGTTGTGGCAGGGTATGGCTGGTGCGGAAAGGGCGTTGCAAAACGCGCCGCCGCGCTGGGGGCAAAAGTCATTGTAACGGAGGTCGACCATATCAAAGCGCTGGAAGCGCTGATGGACGGCTTCGACGTTATGCCCATGGACGATGCTGCGCCGCTTGGCGATATATTTGTAACGGTAACGGGCTGCGAAGATGTTATTACGACGCGTCATTTCGAAAAGATGAAGGACGGCGTATTGCTTTCCAACGCGGGGCATTTCGACTGCGAGGTAAAGGTGACCGACCTAGAGAAAATGAGTGTCAAAAAGGTTGCGCAGCGGCAGAACGTGGAAGGCTATGTGCAAAAGGATGGCCGCGTTTTGAATTTGCTGGCGGAAGGTCGGCTGGTTAACCTGGCCTCGGGAGACGGACACCCGGCGGAAATCATGGACTTGAGCTTTGCATTGCAGTTTTTGGCGCTGAAATATGTGAGCGAGAACTACAAAAATATGAAGCAGGGGCTGACAGACCTGCCAAAGGAAATCGATTACAGCGTGGGCGTGCGCAAGCTTAAAGCAATGGGCGCGGATGTGGATGTACTTTCGCCCGCGCAGCGAAAGTACCTATATGGGGAATAAAATGAATATAAAAATCAAAAATGCCACACTTGTGACAAATAACGATAAAAACGATGTTATCCGAAATGGCGAGCTGCATATTTCCGAAGGGCTAATCTCTTATGCGGGTAGCGCGTCCGGCGCGCCGGAGTTTGCGCCTGAAAAGGTAGTGGACGCAAAAGGGAATGCCGTTATGCCAGGTTTTTTCAACATGCATACGCATATTCCCATGAATATGTTTCGCTCGTATGCGGACGACCTGACGCTGATGGACTGGCTCAACACCCGCATTTTTCCGGCGGAAGACAAGCTGACGGCCGAAATGACCTATTGGGCGTCTATGGCTGCGCTGATAGAGATGGCAAAGGCGGGCATCGCCGGCTTCAACGAAATGTATTTTCATGTGGACGCTATTTGCCGTGCGGCGTTGCAAAGCGGGCTTCGTGCAATTGTGACGCGTGCGGTCGTCACGCCTGCAGAAGGTGTGGGAGAGCGGATGCTTGGCGAAAGCGTCGAGCTGTTTGAAAAATACAACGGGCAGGGACGAATAAAAATCTATTTTGCGCCGCATGCACAGTATACGGTTAACAATGCGATGCTGGAAAAAATTGCGGAAACTGCCAAAAGCTATAAAACGGGCGTACATATGCACATTTCCGAAACGCAGGGAGAGCATGAAGCGTGCATCGAAGAGCATGGAAAGACGCCTATCGGCCTTTCGGCGGACATGGGTCTTTTGGACGTGCCGTTTTTGGCGGCGCACTGCGTATGGGTCAGCGACGAGGATATGGACATAATGGCGCAAAAAGGCGCAAGCGTGCTTTCCTGCCCCCGCAGCAACCTCAAGCTAGGCAGCGGGGTTGCGCGGTTGGCCGATATGCTGGATCGGGATGTACATGTAACCTTTGGAACGGACGGCGCCGCATCCAACAACAAGCTTTCCGTTATGGACGAAATGACTTACGGCTGCTTGCTGCAAAAGGGAATGACGCATGACGCAAGCGTATTGCCTGCGCCCCGGGCGCTTAAAATGGCAACGCTAAACGGCGCACAGGCCATGGGCGTCAATAGCGGGGTTCTGGAAAAGGGCAGGAATGCCGATATAATCATTCTGGATATAAGCGGTATGCGGTATGTGCCGGACTATGACGTGCTGTCCAACATCGTATATGCAGGAAGCGATGCAGATGTAACAATGAATATTGTAGGGGGAGACATTCTCTTTGAGAACGGCGGGGTTACGTTTGCGGATGAAGAAGAAGTAAAAGCAAGGCTGCTGGAATACGCAGGTATGTACAGGGAATAACGAACAAACAGGTATGGAGAAGAGTAGTTTCATGGTAAGGAAAACAGTAGCATTGCTTTTAACGCTGCTTTTGGCAACGGCGGCACTGATGAGCTGCGGGATGGATTTGGATACGCCGGATGTGATTGGCGCAGGAAGAAGCAAGGGCGGCGGAAACGAATCGTTGGGAAGGAATGTGAACCTCAAGGATATGGCGGTTGAAATCCAGGGGGACGACACGGTCATTACGCTGTCGTTTTTGATGGGGTCGAGAAACAGTGACGTAGCCGAGCAGAAGATATCCGACGTGCCCATCTACCGCGTGAGCATGCTGGAGGCGCCCGCGCGTATGCAAGTCGATATGAATATCGACTACATGGATTATGCAAGCGAAAACGAGCGTTTTTCAGACAGTATGATTACAGGAACGTTTCGCACAATCTATTCTACGGGCGACCATGTTTCGCTCTATTTCCAGCTTTCCGGACAGGCGGAGGCGGAGGTGACGGAGCAGGAAGATAAGCTGGTTATCCGTCTTTCACCGATTGAGCCCCCTGCCCGAGCGTATGATGCATATTTTGTAAGGCTAAATGCGTATGAGGAATTTTCCCAAAGCCTGATTTCGCACGATTTGGGGCTGACCCCAACGCTGGCGGAGGATTTGACGGAAATCACGCTGCTATCCGAGCCGTTTACAAGCGAAGAGGCGGCAAGCGGCAAGGCGCAGGAGGTAAACGAAGCAATTGCAGGAACGGTGCCCAATAAAAGCGCCTATGTATTCGAAATGAGCACAGATGGGCTGCCCGTGGCAGACAGGGAAGCCGAGGAAGAAGAGGTTGTGGCGCAGAAATCTGTCTTTATGAAGGAGGGTACGCCGCTGACGTTGCCGGTGCTGGTGGAAAATGGGCGATATTTGTGCTCGCTTCCAGATGGAAGCATTGCGTATGCAAGGTCGTACATACCCAATACCGAAGAAGACGAAGAATTGGTCGTAAAGGAAAAAATCTGGATGATTGAAACGTCGGGCAAAATGACCGAGCTAGCACTGCCGGATTTTTACAGCATAGAGGAAGTGGCGGCTTCACCGGATGGGCAATACCTTGCGATCCTCGACACGGGTATTGAAAACAAGGTGCTCTATGTGCTCGATATGGCAAGCGGGGTATTGATGAACCTTGGTGAGGAAGGGTTTGGAGATTATACGGCATCCTTTGTGTGGGACGACGCGCAGCCTACGATTTACGCAATGACAGGGTATGGAGGCGCATTGCAGCTGACAAAGTACGACTTTACGGCAGAGCAATACGACAGGATCAGCTCCATCGAGGAGCAGAACGGCGCGGACAGCAGAATCGCGCTGGCAAACGGTAAAATTTATTTTGCGGACAATACCGCAGGGGAAAACGGCGAGGGCGCGATTTATGCGGTCGATATCCAAACGGCGGAGCGTGTGCAGGTTGCGGATGGAATTGAGTTTGCGCTTGCAAAAAACGGCGAAAACCTGGTTGCGGTAACGGCGGTGCTGGAAGATGAGGTCAACCTGGTGTTCGATTTCAGGCTGGTAGAGCTGGGCAATATGTCCGAAGGCGGAGAGCCGCTGCCGGAGGAAGGCCCGGAGCCAAATGAAGAAGAACAAGCAGCGGAAGACGAGGACGAAACGGACGCCGAAAAAGATGAATCTAGTGCTATGGGAGGCGAAGGACTGATAGCTGAGGGAATCCTTCCGGAGTCGTATTCGTTCGATATGGGGGGCAATGTATTTTATTATGCCACGCGGACTTATGAAGGCGTAACAGAGGAATTTCCGGTAGCGCTGCTCCGGTACGATATTGATACAGGAAAAACGGAAGTGCTGGCATATTCCGCAACGGGGACCTTTGTTTCGGGCGCGGCAGCCGGAGAGCTGTATATCATCGATTCGTACATCCGGGACTACAACAACTACTATGTAACCTACCGTTACGCAGGAAATTGACGGGTATGCCGAAAACGTTGTTTGTTGGGATCAATTCCAGCTATGTGCATATAAACCCGGCGGTCAGAAGCCTTGCGGCGTCTGCCGGGCAAAATGCTTCGTTTGCCGAATATAATATAAACCAGCATATGCATAACGTGCTGGAGGATATCGTTTTGAAAAAGCCGGATATTGCGGCTTTTTCCTGTTACATCTGGAATATTGGCTATGTGTTGCGCTTGGCGGAAGACCTAAAAAAAATACTGCCGGGCACGTTTGTTTTGCTGGGCGGGCCGGAGGTGTCGTTTGACGCCAAAGCGCAGATGGAACAATATCCGTTTATTGACGCTGTTTTTTGCGGAGAGGCGGAAGGAGTCATCCGGGGGGTTGTGGACGCCATTTTTTATGCTTCGCCCGCGCCGGGGCTGTGTTACCGGAAAAACAGCGCGGTCTGCGGAGACGATTCGTACCAGACAATGCAGGATATTTCTGCGCTAAAGCCGCCCTTTTATCTTGCAAACGACATATACGACAGCAACAAAATTTACTATTATGAATCGTCGCGGGGGTGCCCGTACCGCTGTGCATACTGCCTTTCCGGAGGGGAAGGGGCAAAGCTAAGGGAAAAACCGCTGCCCCAAAAATTTGCGGAAATAGACGATTTGATTGCGCGCGGCGTGCGGCTTGTGAAGTTTACAGACAGGACGTTCAACGTAAACGGCGGGCGGGCATATGAGATATGGAGGCACATCATCGAACGGAATGCGCAAACCTGTTTTCATTTTGAAATTGCGCTGGATCTTCTGACGGATGAACACATTTGCCTGCTGCGCAGCGCCCGACCGGGCGCTATCCAGCTGGAGGCGGGCGTACAAAGCCTGAACGAAACTGTATTAAAAAATGTGTGCAGGCAAACGGATACGGGGCGCGTATGCGGCAACGCACGGGCCATTTTGGAAGGGAAAAACATACACCTGCACCTGGACCTGATTGCCGGCCTGCCCGGCGAAGATATGAAAAGCTTTGCACGATCCTTCGACGGAGTGTTTGGGCTGTTTCCGGATATGTTGCAGCTTGGTTTTTTGAAGGTACTAAAAGGCGCGCCGCTGTACGGCGAAGCAGCTGAGCTGGGCGTTGTATATAGGGAATACCCGCCGTACGAGGTGCTTTTCACACAGGAAATGCGCGCGGAAGAACTGCTCTTTTTAAAGGGAGTCGAAGAGCTGTTGAATCGTTATTACAACAGTGGCAGGGCAAAAGGCGCCATATGCTTTTTGATGGAAGAAGGGGTGTTTGCCCCGTTTGAATTTTTTGCGGAGCTGTGTTCTTATTGCGCCCAAAACGGCACGCTGAAGCGGCCGGTTAGTGCGCAGGCCCAGTTTTCGCTGCTGGCCGACTTTGCATCTGATAGATTGGACATCCAATATTTGCAGCCGTTTTTAAAGCATTTAAAGTCAGACTATATCAAATTAAAAGTAAAAGGGCGCATGCCCGAAGTACTTGAGAATATTCAATAAAAAACTTTTATAAACGCCCGGTTTTCCGCTTTGCTGCGGCGTTTTTCACATGTGTACAAATTGTGAATTTTTTCAAAAAAACTTGTTATTGCACCTAAAATGTGGTTAAATATATAAGGAAGGTCAAAGAAAGTCAAAGTTAGGAGGAGCGACGAATGTCCGTATTGAGCGACCACATCGAAAGCTTTATTAAGGAGCTTTTGGGGGAAGAGGACGGAACCTGTGAAATAGGCCGTAACGATCTCGCACAGAAATTCAACTGTGCACCATCACAAATCAATTACGTCCTGACCACGCGGTTTTCGCCCAGCCGCGGCTATGTAATCGAATCGCGCAGGGGCGGCGGCGGATATATCCGCGTGATCAGGCTTGACATAGACCGTTCGGATTATATTTTGGATATGATCGGGCAAAGCCTGTCCGGTCAGGATGGAATTAGCATGCGGCAGGCTGCAGAGCTTGTGGACGGGCTGCTGGCGGTCGGTTTCATAGATAAAAAAATGCGGGGAATGATCCTCGCGGCAATCTCGGATAAGGCGCTTTTGGTGCCGGATGAATACCGGGATGTGTTAAGAAAGAACATATTGAAGGAAATTTTAATTTCCATTATATAAAATATAAAGTTTTATGGGAGGAATACAAAATGACTTGTGATAAATGCGGAAAAAACGGAGCAAATGTACACGTTTCACAGATGGTGAACGGAATGAAGTACGAACAGCACCTGTGCCAGGAATGCGCGCAGCAGCTGATGGGAGGGGCAAGCCTTTTTTCGGGGCTTTCGATGAACGATCTCTTCCGGGATTTTTACCAGATGAGTATGGCGGGAATACCGGCAGGGCAGCCGCAGGCCGGAGAAGCGAATGCGCCGGACGATTGCTCGCATTTAGAAGCGCTGGGGCTTACGCTTCCGGCGCTGGAAGCGGAGCATGATACGGAAGTGAGCGAAAGGGCACGGTTGGAAGCAGAAATGAAAGAAGCGGTGGCAAACGAAGCATACGAACGCGCAGCGCAGATCAAAAATAAGCTGCGCGAGCTGGACGGCAAATAGCGGTTTGTCTGCCTTTGCCAAAGGGTACAATAGAAATAATGATACCCAATCGATAATGAATGTTTAAGGAGTGGATAACACATGATGAATAATATGTCCCGCTTTACTGCGGGAGCACAGCAGGCGGTAAATGATGCTGCCAAAACGGCCCAAGAGATGGGCGAGCAATATGTAGGCACAGAGCATTTGCTTCTGGGGCTCATTTTAGAGGGCGGCAGCGCCGCCGAAATACTGGAAAAAGCAGATGTGGAGGAAAAGGCGGTGCGTGAATATATAGCATCTACATCGGCACAGGGAAGTGTAGCGTCCTATGGAAAAACGCAGGTTGTAGGCTATACGCCCCGCACAAAAAAAATCATTGAAATGAGCGTTGCACTGGCACGCCAGTTGGGGCACAACTATATTGGAACGGAACATATTCTTTTGGCGATAATTAACGAGCGCGAAAGCATGGCCTTTCGGATGCTGTACGACATGAATGCCGATATGGCGGCAATGCAGCAGGAAATATTGGCGCTGGGCGAACAAAGCGGACAGGCGGAGAAAAAATCCAAATCCAAAACGCCCAAGCTGGATAAATTTGGGCGAGACCTGACGCAGGCGGCGAAGGACGGCGAGCTGGACCCGGTCATCGGGCGAACGGAAGAAATAGAGAGGATCATCCAGATTTTGTCCCGCAGGACAAAAAACAATCCGGTGCTCATCGGCGAGCCAGGCGTTGGTAAATCTGCGATTGCAGAAGGGCTGGCGCAGAAAATAATCGACAGCAATGTGCCGGATATGCTTAAGAAAAAGCGTGTAATTATGTTGGACCTGGCAGGAATGCTGGCGGGCTCCAAATATCGCGGTGAATTTGAAGAGCGCCTGAAGGACGCGCTGGAAGAACTCAAAAAAGACGGAAACGTAATTATGTTTATCGACGAGCTGCATACGATCATTGGGGCGGGCGCGGCAGAAGGCGCAATGGACGCGGCAAATATATTGAAGCCCATGCTTGCCAGGGGCGAAATACAGGTCGTTGGCGCAACGACGATCGACGAATACAGAAAGCACATTGAAAAGGATGCGGCGCTGGAGCGCCGGTTCCAGCCGGTTAACGTGGGAGAGCCCTCCGCAGAAGAAGCGCTGGATATTTTGGTAGGCCTGCGCGACCGCTACGAAGCGCACCACAAAGTTACCATTACAGACGAGGCGCTTAAAGCGGCGGTCGACCTTTCAACACGCTATATTATGGACAGGTTCCTGCCCGACAAGGCAATCGACCTGATTGACGAGGCTGCATCTAAAGTGCGCATCTCCATGTTTACCTCTCCGCCCGATCTGCGGGAGCTGGAAGAAAAGATGGACGAGGTGCAAAAGGAAAAGGAAAATGCCATCGCGCATGAGGACTTTGAAAAAGCGGCATCGCTCCGCGACCAAGAAAACGACATCAAGCGCGACATAGACCATTGCACAGAGCAGTGGCAAAAAGCGGTCGCAAAGGAACGCGGCATCGTAACGGAAGAGGATATTGCTTCGATCGTGTCCAGCTGGACGCATGTTCCGGTCAGCAAGCTGACGGAGGACGAAAGCCAGAAGCTGCTGCATCTGGAGGATATGCTGCACGAGCGTGTAATTGGCCAGGACGAAGCGGTTTCTGCCGTATCCAAAGCCATCCGGCGTGCACGCGCAGGGTTGAAGGATCCGGCGCGGCCCATTGGTTCGTTTATTTTCCTGGGGCCGACAGGCGTGGGCAAAACAGAACTTACCAAAGCGCTTGCTGCATCGATGTTTGGTGATGAAAACGCAATGATCCGGCTGGATATGTCCGAATACATGGAAAAGCACGCCGTATCCAAGCTAATCGGTTCGCCTCCGGGGTACGTTGGCTACGACGAAGGCGGCCAGCTTACGCAGGCGGTTCGCACGCGGCCATACTCGGTCATCCTGCTGGATGAAATCGAAAAGGCGCATCCGGATGTGTTCAACATCTTGCTGCAGGTGCTGGAAGATGGCAGGCTGACAGACTCCAAGGGACGTACGGTAGACTTCAAGAATACGATCGTAATCATGACATCCAACATAGGCGCGCACGACATTACGTCAAGCAATCGGATTGGTTTCGATACCGGAAAGGACAGCAAAGGGGAAGAACTGCGGGAATACGACGAGATGAAAGAACGCATGATGGACGCGCTCAAGCGGACGTTTAAGCCGGAATTCATCAACCGTATAGACGACATCATTGTATTCCACAAGCTGAACGAGGAAGATACGGAGCGCATTGCAGAGCTGATGCTGAACAGTGTTATCAACCGCCTGAAGGACAGGGACATCGAACTGCACTACACGAAGGATGCGGTTAAGCTGATGGCAAAGGATGGAATGAGCGACCAGTATGGCGCGCGGCCGCTTCGCCGGATGATCCAGCAGACGGTGGAAGACAGCCTTTCGGAGGAAATTTTGTCCGGCAAGGTACAAATTGGCGATAAAGTAAAAATGTATGTACAAAACGGCGATATTGCCTTTAAAAAAGACGCGAAAAAGTAAGACGGGCAAAAGCATCAAAACGGTATCCCTGCAATAGTGTGGGGGTGCCGTTTTTTTCTGTGCCGGAGGCAGCGTTGCCAAGCGGGCCCTGTACGATCTTAGTGTAAAATAATCATTGGCAAAAGGGAGGCGTCCAGAAGGCGCCTCCCACAGATACACACTTGATATAATGATTTTGGAAAAGAATCAATCAAGGAGTGTATGCAGTAATAT